>JAFABD010000198.1 GCA_023426225.1 Pseudomonadota bacterium
GCTCGGCGCCGGGGACGCGGCCGCCGTCGCGCGCTGGCTCGAAGGCGATGCGGCGGCCGGGCCGGCGGGTCTCGTCCGCATCCGCCTTGCCGACGGCGATCCCGATTCGCTGACGTTGCGCCAGGCACGCGCGCTCGCGCAGGCCGAGCGTGTCTATCATCGCCCCGACGTCCCGCCCGCGCTGCTCGCGCGCGCGCGCGCCGATGCCGCCCGTATCGCCTGCGCCGCGCCGCCGGCCGAGGCCGGGCCGGGCCTGTCGGTCGATCTGGAGGTGGAAGGGGAATGAGCGGTTTCGCCTATCTGGTCGAACGCGGCGTCGCGCGCACGGTGCCGATGCACGAGGCGCTGGGGAACGATGCCGACCTTGCCTGGGTCCACCTCACCACCAACGATGCGCGCGCGCGCAGCTGGCTGGGCAACAATGCCGGCCTGTCGCCCTATCTGGTCGAGGCGCTGACCGCGGCCGAAACGCGCCCGCGCTCCGACGGCGTCGGCGACGGCGCGGTAATCAACCTGCGCGGCCTCTCGTCCGAAAAGATGGCCGCGTCCGATCCACTCGCCTCGATCCGCCTCTATGCGCGCGGTTGCCGCGTGATCTCGGTGACGCGCAAGCCGCTCAACGCGCTCGCCCCGGTGCGCGCGCAGATCGAGGCGGGGCAGGTGCTCGATCCCGGCGACCTGATCGCCGCGATCGCGCTGGCGATCACCGAGGAACTCGATCCCGTCGTCGCCGCGCTCGGCGATTCGCTCGACGATTGCGAGGCGCGGATCGCGGCGCGCAACGCGTTCGAACTGCGCCGCACCGTTACCGCGGCGCGGGCCGAGGCGATCGGCTATCGCCGCTTTCTCAACCCCCAGCGCGCGGCGCTCGAAAAGCTCGCTGGGCTGCCCGCCGAATGGTTGCGCGACGACGACCGGCTCCACCTCAACGCCGCGGCCGACCGCGCCGCGCGCATGGCCGAGGAGCTCGAGAGCATCCGTGAACGCGCCGCGCTGATCCACGAAACGCTGACCGATCTGCGCGCCGAACAGATCGACCAGCGCTCGCTCATCGTCGCGGTGGTGGCGCTCGTCTTCCTGCCGCTCACCTTCGTCACCGGGCTGCTTGGGATGAACGTCGACGGCATCCCCTATGCCCATGCGCCCTGGGCCTTTTGGGGCGTGGTCCTGTTCTGCGTGGTGATCGCGGCGGCAGTGACGCTCTATTTCATGCGGCGCCACTGGTTCGACCGCTAGAGGGCGTCGCGGCGGGGCGTCAGCGCCCCAGGAAGTCGAAAAGCTGCCCCACCATGATGCGCAGCCCCGGCTCGGCGCGCGCGACGCAGTCGCCCGGCTCGGCGGTGTTGACCGTCACGCCCATCGGCGTCGGCCAGCCGCGCAGCGCGTGCGTCACCATGCGCAGCGCCTGCAACGTCGACACCGCGCCCTGCCATCCGGCGGCGGTCGCGACGAGCCCGATCGGCCGCCCGTCGAGATAGACCCGGCTGTCGCCGCGCAGCTCCTCGACATAGTCGAGCGCGTTCTTGACCAGCCCCGACAGCGTGCCGTGATAGCCGGGCGACCCGACGATCACCGCATCGGCGCTGCGCAGCGCCGCGACGAAATGCTCGATCGCCGGGTTCCCCTCGGCACAGCCGGGCTCGTAATGCGGAAAGGCAAGGTCCGGCCCGGTGATCAGCGTGGTGCGCGCGCCGCGTTCCTCGGCGAGCGCGAGCGCGGCGGCGAGCAGGCGGCTGGTCGAGGATTCCCGGCGGAGCGTGCCGCCCAGGGCGACGATATGGGGTGCGGACATGCCCGCGGGCTAGCCCAAGACGCCGCGCGGCGCCAGCCACGGCGATGCCGCGCGGTCGGACCGCGTGCCGGCGGGATAGTCGCGCCCGGTCGCGCGTTGGGGGCAGGGGGCGCGTCCCGGAGGCGGCAATGCTCGAACATCTTCCCCATTGGCTGGGCGCGGCGCTGCGCGGCTTGCGCGCCGGCCCGGAAAAGCTGGCGGTCGCACAGGCGGGGCTCGGTCCCTTTGCGCGGCTCCGCCTCGAAAGTCCGGCCTTTGCCGACGGCGCGCGGTTGCCCGAACGCTTCACCGCCGACGGCGACGGCGTGTCGCCGCCGCTGCTGTGGTACGCGCTGCCCGCCGGCACCGCGGCGCTGGCGCTGATCGTCGAGGATGCCGACGCGCCCGCGCCGCAGCCGCTCGTCCACGCGCTCGCCTGGCGGATCGATCCGGCGGCGGGGATGCTGGGCGAAGGCGCGATCGGCGCGCATGACCCTGCGACAGCGGGGGCAGCGGCGGGCGCGGCGGCGGGGCGCCACAGCCTGCTGGGCCAGGGCTGGCTGCCGCCCGATCCGCCCAACGGCCATGGCCCGCACCATTATGCGTTCCAGCTCTTCGCGCTCGATGCCGCGCCCGAACTCGGCGACGCCTTCGGCCGCGGCGCGATGCTGGCGGCGATGCGCGGCCATGTCCTTGCCGCGGGGCTGCTGACCGGCACCTACTCGCGCGGCGAGGCGGCGCCGGTCGGCCCGGTGGGGGCGGCGGTCGCGACCGGGCTCGTCAGCCGTTGACGACGGTGCCGCCATTGGGGTGGAGCACCTGCCCCGACATGTAGCTCGAATCGGCACAGGCGAGGAACAGGAACGCCGGGGCGACCTCGTTCGGCTGGCCCGGCCGCCCCATCGGCGTGCTCTCGCCGAACGATTCGAGCTTTTCGGGCGTGGCCCCGCCCGAGGGGTTGAGCGGGGTCCAGATCGGCCCCGGCGCCACCGCGTTCACGCGGATGCCCTTCGCGGCCAGGTTCATCGACAGGCTGCGCGTGAACGCCGTGATCGCGCCCTTCGTGCTCGAATAGTCGAGCAGCTCGGGCGAGCCCTGGTACATGGTCACCGAGGTGCAGTTCACGATCGCCGCGCCGTCGTTCAGGTGCGGCAACGCCGCCTGCACCATGAAGAACATGCCGAAGATGTTGGTCTGGAACGTCCGGCGAAGCTGGTCCTCGGTGATGTCGGTGATGTCGGTGTCGGGATGCTGCTCGCCGGCATTGTTCACCAGCACGTCGATCCGGCCGAACCGCGCCATGACCTGCCGCACCGCGTCGGTACAGAACGCCTTGTCGCCGACGTCGCCGGCGATCGTCAGCGCCTCGCGGCCCTCGTCGCGCACGATCTGCGCCGTCCGCTCGGCATCGTCATGCTCGCACAGATAGAGGATGGCGACATCGGCGCCCTCGCGCGCGAACAGCGCGGCCACCGCCCGGCCGATGCCGCTGTCGGCGCCGGTGACGATCGCGACCTTGCCCGCCAGCCGCCCCGATCCGGGGAAGCGCGGCGTCCAGTCGGGCTTGGGTTCCAGCGTCGATTCGTGGCCGGGCAGGCCGTCCTCGTGGATCGGCGCGGCGAATTCGGTGTCGGTCATGGTCGGGTTCCTCGGCTGGCGATGGCTCAGACGGGGAAACCCCTGCGGCGGCGGCGCGGGTCCGCTTCGGGGCGCCGGCTTCGGCAGGGCGCGGGTCCGCTGCGGCGGAAGCCCTGAAACGCGATCGGCCCCGCCGCGCCGGCCCCGCTCGGTCGAGCGGGACGGGCGGACGGGGCCGCGCGGTCGCGGTCAGCCCCGGACCGGCCGGGGCTGGCCACGCGTCGATCAGAACGCGATCGAGAGCGTCGCCTTGGCGGCGTGGGCCTGGCCATGCGTGCCCAGGCGGCCGTCATAGCCGACGCTGGCGGCGACCTTGTCGGTCACGCGCAGCACGGCATCGAGGCCCAGCGCACCGGCGTTGCGCCACAGCGACGCACCCGCGACGCCGAAGGTGCCCGTGGTGCCGGTCAGCGCCAGGTCGGCCTTGGGCGCCAGCGTGCCCCACACATGCTCCCAGGCCAGCTTGCCGCGGATCGACAGGCGCGCCATCGGCGCGACCTCGAACCGGGTGCCCAGCGCCGACTGGGTGGTCGTGTCGGTGGTCTTGCCGCCCTTCACCGCGGTGGTGCCGGCGCTTTCGGCAAAGCCGTCACGTGCCACATGGACGACCGCGACATTGGCGAACGGCTCGACCTTCGCGCCCGAAACCTCGAACGGACGGGCGATTTCGCCAAAGCCATGCACCAGGTTGGCGTCATAGTCGGCCTTGAGCGTCTCGGCGATCGCCCCGGACGCGACGTTGCGCACCGTGTCGGTGGTGACATGGGCATAGCCGCCGCCGATGCGGAGCTTGAACCCGCCGATCGAACCCGCGGCATAGCCGAGGACGTGCGTGCTCTTCACCTTGGCGGTGCTGCCCACGCTGCGCGCGGTCACATCGTCATGCGTATAGCCGCCGGCCACGCCCACGCGCCACGCCTTGGCGGCGCCGACCGCGATGTCGAGACCGCCCAGGATGCCCTGGGTATCGCTCTTCTCGCGCGCGGCATTGCCGTCGAAGTCGTTCTGGCTCCAGTTGGCAAGGCCCTGCAGCCACACGCCGCGCGCCGGCTCGGCATCGGCCATCCGGTCGAGCACCGCGGTGCGGACCAGCCCGGTGTCCTCGACCATCGCGTTGCGGGCCGACGGGTGGATCTCACCCGAAAGCTGGTCGAGCGTCTCGCGCGCCGACGCCGCATCCATGAAGATCAGCTCGCGATAGATCGGGTTGGCGACGCCCAGCCCGCTGGCCTTGCCGGCCACGGCGCGCTGGTTGGCGGTTGCCGCGATGTCGGTGAAGCTGATGTCGTTGCGCACCAGGTCGAGGAACACCGTCTTGGCGTCATAGCCGAGCATCGGCGACAGGAAGGCGAGGTTCGACGTTGCGCCCTCGAACTTGCCCTGCACGCCCTGATCGGCGCTGACCAGCGTGTAGTGCGTCAGCGGCTTGTAGTTGCCCGCTGCCGCCACGACCTGGACGGTGCCGCCCTGGATGATCGCCTGGCCGGTGGTGACGATCTTGTCGCCCGCACCCGTGGCATCGACCTCGAGCTGATAGGCCGAGCCCGCCTCGAACGTCACGTTGCCCGTCGAGTGGATCGTGCCGATCGAGTTGCCCGGGGCCGCGACGGCGCCGCGACGGAAGATGATCCCGCCCATCGTGCCGTTGCCGCCCAGCGTGCCGCCCGACGCGACGACGATGTTGCCCGCCAGGCTGCCGTTGACCGCCAGTCGGCCCGCCTGCACCTGGACGTTGCCGGTGAAGTCGTTGTCGCCGCGCAGGTCGAGCGAGCCCGCGCCGCTCTTCACCAGAATGCCGTTGCCGCTGATCGTGCCGGCATAGCGCGTGGTGCTGTTCTGGTTGATCGTCAGCGCCGTCTCGGGCGAAATGACGACCTGGCCGCCCTCACCCGACAGCGACGCCACGGTCTGCGAACGACCGTTGAGGTCGAACGTGCCGTTGCTCATCTGCAGGTCGGTGGTGGTCGGCAGCGCCGACAGCATCACGATCTTGCCGCCCTGCACGACGGTCGCGCCGCGATACTGATAGTCGCCCGCCAGCGTCAGCACGCCGTCGCCGCGCTTCACCAGCGTGCCGTCGCCCGACAGCGCACCCGAATAGATATAGTCGTCGGGGCGCGCGAAGATCAGCAGGCCGTTGTTGACCGTGCTGGCCAGCAGGTTGCCGGTCGCGGTGTCGTTGCCGAGCTGCAGCGTCGCGGTCCGGTCGATCTGGACCGTGCCGGCCAGCGTGCCGGTCAGCACGATGCTGCCGTCGGTGATGTGCGTCTGCCCGGCAAACTCGCTGCCGTCGCCCGACATCGTCAGGACGCCGGTGCCCGACTTGATCAGCGTGCCCGAACCCCAGATCGTGCCGGCATAGGTGCCGTCCTTCGCCTGGGCGAATTCGACGGTGCCGTTGTTCGCGATCGACCCGGTCAGGCTGGTCGTGTCGCCGATCACCTTGCCTTCGTTGACACGCAGCGCGCCGGTGAAGCTGTTGGCGCCGGTCAGCGTCAGCGTGCCCTCGCCCTGCTTGACCACCGAGCCGCTGCCGCTCAGCACGCCGCCATAGGTCGTGTCGCCGTTGCCGAGGAAGCCCAGCGTGCCGGCGACCGTCGCCGAAGCGAGCAGGTTGCCCTGGCCGACCACGTTGAAGTTCATCCCGTTACGGACGATGACCGTGCCGCCCAGCGCGCCGGACAGGACGATGTCGCCCGCATCCGACGTCGTCGTGCCGGTAAAGGCCGACGAGTCGCCCGTCAGCGTCATCGCGCCTTCGTCGGCATAGGTGACGAACTGGCCTTCGCCGGTCAGCTTGCCGGCATAGGTGCCGTTGCCTTCCGACGCGAGCGTCAGGATGCCGTGGTTCTCGACGTCGCTCGTGAGCTGGTCGGGGCTGGCGGTCAGCCCGCCTTCCAGGATCTTGACGCCGCCCGCCGTCGCGAGGGTGCCGATGACCCGGACCGTGCCCGTGCCCGACTTGATCAGCGTGCCGGTGCCGTCGATCGTGCCCATGAAATAGCCGAAGTCGTCCTGGCGGAACTCGATCGTCGCGTTGCTGACCAGGTGACCGGTCAGATTCTCGGTCGTCCCGACCAGTCGGCCGCCGTCGACGACGACGCCGTCCTTGGCGGACAGCATCCCGGTGACGGTCAGCGTGCCGGTGCCCGACTTGACGATCCGGCCGTCGGCCGCGCTGATCCCGCCGGCGAACGTCCCGTCGAAATCCTGCGCGAACTCGAACGTGCCGCCCGCGGCGGTGCCGATATCGCCGTGGATGATCGCCGAATTGGCGACGAGGCGGCCGTTCGCCACCTCGGTGACGCCGGTATAGGTGTTGGCGCCGGTCAGGCGCAGCGTGCCGGTGCCGACATAGCCGACGCCACCGTCGCCCGAGATGACGCCGCCAAAGCTGGCATCGTCGTTCTGGGTAAAGATCAGCGCGCCGTGGTTCTCGACGTCACCCGCGATCGACCCCGCGTTGCCGCGCAGGATGCCCGCCGCGATCAGCGTGTTGCCGCGATAGTCGTTGGTGCCCGTCAGCGACAGCGTGCCCGAGCCGGTCTTGATCAGCCCGCCCGCGCCGGTGATCGTGCCGGCAAAGGCGCTGTCGGTCGCGGCGTTGATCGTCAGGTTCTGGTCGATCTGCGCCGTGCCCTCGCCGTTCAGCCCGCCGATCGCCTCGGCTTCGATCACGTGGAAGGTCGCGCCCTTGGCGACGAGTACCTGCGACTTGTCCGAAATCGCCTGGCCGCCGGCGACGGCCAGCGTGCCCTCGGCCACTTCGGTCGTGCCGATATAGGTGTTGACGCCGGTGAGCGTCAGCGTGCCCGCACCGACCTTGGTCAGCCCGCCCGTGCCGATCGTGTCGCCAAAGGCATAGTTGGTCTTGCGGCTGCCGTCGTTCACATAGGCCGAAAAGTCGCCCGGGCCGCCATAGCCGGGCGCGCCCGCGTCCGACTTCGCCGTCTCGGCGACGGGGGCCAGGTTATGCGCGGCATAGCCGTCCACCCAGGTCAGGTGGTTGATGTCTTCGATCCGGTCCGAAACCGTCGAGATCATATAGTCGCCGGGATTGCCGCCGAACAGCAGTGCCGCCGTCTCGACGCCCGAAAGCACGGCCGGATGCGAACTCCAGGCCGGACCGTCCGAGACCTTCCACGAACCGACAAAGCCGAACGCCTTCGAACCGATCGAGCCGGCAAAGGTGGTCGAGCTGCCGTCGGCGCCGACGGTCAGGCGCGAATTGCCCAGGTTGATCGCGCCGTTGCCGGTCAGCCCGCCGATCGTCTGGTCGGCCTCGAGCTTCAGCGTGCCGGTGCCGTTGACCGCGACCGCACCGCCGTGCGTCAGCGCGCCCGGCGCGGTGACGATCAGCGTGCCGCCCTCGACGCGCGTGCCGCCGGTATAGGTGTTGGTGCCGCCCAGGCGCAGCGAATCGTCGCCCGTCTTGATCAGCCCGCCCGCGCCCGAGATCGCGCCGTTGAACACGTTCGTCTCGGCGCGCCGGTCCACCTGCGGCACCGTGTTGACGGTCAGGTCATGGTCGATGACGACCGCGCCCTCGCCCGACAGGCCGCCGATCGTCTCGGCGTCGATCACATGGAAGGTCGCACCGCTCGAAACCGCGACCGTCGACTGGTCCGAAATCGCCGCGCCGCCGCGAACGGCGAGCGTACCCTCGATCACCTCGGTGACGCCGAGATAGGTGTTGGTGCCCGAAAGCGTCAGCGTGCCCGCGCCGACCTTGGCCAGCCCGCCGTTGAGGACGTCATAGGCGAACGCATAGTTGATCTGGTTGCTGCTGTGGTCCTTGATATAGGCAGAGGTGTCGCCGACGGTATCATAGCCGGGGCCTTCGGTATCGACGAAGTAATCGTCGGCCACTTCCTCGGTGGGCAAGCCATAGACGTCCACCCACGCCTTGTGGTTGATGTCGGCGACCTGGTCGGAAACGGTCGAAATCATGTAGTTCGACGCATTGCCGCCGAACAGGAATGCCGCAGCCGCGACGCCCGAATAGGTCGGCGGCGCTGTGAAATAGTTCGGGCCGTCCGAGACCTTCCACGAACCCATGTAACGGATGTCGTCGCTGCGGATCGAGCCCGCGAACTCGCTCGAGCTGCCGTCGGCGCCGACGGTCAGGCGCGAATTGCCGACCCGGACCGTGCCGTTGCCGGACAGCGCGCCGATCGTCTGGTCGGTCTGCAGCTTCAGCGTGCCGCCGGTGTTGACCGTCACGGCCCCGCCGGTGGGCAGCGCGCCCGTCACGCCCGCGACCACTTCGCCGCCGTTGATCACCGTGCCGCCCTGATAGCTCTGGGGCGCGCTCAGCAGCATCGACTTCGTGCCGTCCTTCTGGATGCCGCCGTCGCCGACGATCGTCGTGCCGATCGTCATGTCGCGCGTCGAATCACCGCCGAACGAGACCAGTCCGCCCGTCACCGTCACCGACGTGCCGGCGGCATAGTCCGGCGAGCCCGGCTGCGAGCTCGGGGTCAGGACGATCGGCGCGGGCGGCGCCATCGGCGGCGCGATCGGCTGCGGCGCGACGTCGGCCATCGCGGGCGCCGCGGCCAGGCCGGCGCTGCTGACGATCGCCGAGCTGAGCATCAGGACCGCACGGCGGCGCCATGCAGTCCGGCGGAACGGGGTCGATTGGGTTTTCAAGTCTCTTGGTTCCTGTCGTGAAGCTGCCGGCGGACCCGGCAGGAAGGTTCCGGCCAGGGGCCGGCGGGGGATCCTGTCCGCGCCCGCGTGACGGCGCTCGCCCGCACGATCACGCGGATCATGCGGCACGGGGTCGTGTCGGACGCTGGGAATGGGGATGCCCGGTGACGGGCGGATCGCGGACGGGGACTTGGCGATGCTGGTTTCGGTCGGACTTCCCTTTGTGTCGTGGGGTTTTTACGCGGACGAAACCCGGCGGCTGTGACGCATCCGATCGCTTCCCCGCGCGATCGGGCAGTCGCCTTATCTCTTCATAGGAAGAGTTTGATGGGCGCGGCGTAAACCTTGGGAAAAACTGTCACAAAGTGGAAAAGTCGTTTCACGACAGGTAGTTGATCGGTGCGGCGGGGCCTGCCGGGATCGCGGCAGGCCCGCGCGGGGATTCGGTGGGCGACCCGGGGACAGGGCTGCCGCCGGCGCCGGGAGGGCAGGTCGGCGCGCGGCGCCGTGCGGGTATTGCGCGGGGGATGCGGATTGCGGCTGCGCCGCCCGCGATCAGGCAAAGGGCATCGCCGTCGAATAGGCGAGGATCGCAAGCGTCATCACCGTCGCGCCGACGAAAGCGAGGCTGTGCTGGAACGAACCGATGCGGGTCATGGCAAATCTCCTTGGGCATTTTCGCGACCGGCCGATCCGGTCGATACCCACCGATTTGCATCCCTCGTGCCAGTTTTATAACATGCTGATTTTCAAGGATTCGTATTTCCGGCGCGGGAAGGAATCGCAAATTCCGCCATTCGATAATGGCAAAAAACGCCGAATAGCGGTATTTATTCCGACTGAAGCCGGTTCCGCCCCGCCGACTTGGCGCGATAGAGCAGCTTGTCCGCGCGCGCAAAGGCGGTGCCATAGGCCTCGTTTTCGCGCGCCGGCGTCAGCCCCGCCGAAAAGGTGATCTCGCCCAGCGGCGCGTCGGTGTCGCGCAGCCGATAGCGTTTGGCCGCGACGCGGCTGCGCGCGACGTCGAGCGTGTCGCGCGCCTCGTCGACCGAAAGCCCGGTGAACAGCACCGCGAACTCCTCGCCGCCATAGCGCGCGACCAGATGCCCGGTGCACGACTGGCTCAGCACCTCGCCGATCGCCTTGAGCACGCGGTCGCCGACGGCGTGGCCGAACCGGTCGTTGACCGACTTGAAATGGTCGACGTCGCACACCGCGATACAGATCGCCGCGCCCGCCGCCGACTGCGCGGCATAGGCTTCCTCGAACGCGCGACGGTTGGGCAGGTCGGTCAACGGGTCGCGTCGCGCATTGTCGCGCGCTTCCTCCAGCTTTAGGCGCAGTTCGCTCGCCTCGCGCGTCACGACTTCCAGCCGCGCCTCGGCGGTGCGCACGCGCCGCAGCATCGCGCCGGTGATCCGCGCGACCTCGTCGATGTTGAGCGTCTCGTAAATGCCGGCATCGACGTTGCGCGTGATCGCCTCGGCGCTCGCCGCCAGGTTGCGGCCGAAATCGGCGGTCTCGGCGCGCATCGCCGACACCATGTCCTGGAATCCCTCGACCTGCATCTGGGTGCGCGCCATCAGCCCTTCGGCCCGCTGCGCGCGGCCGCCGTCCGACTCGGGCTGCTTGGCGGGTTCGGGGTGGAGCTCGACGCCCAGCGATTCGACGTCGCGCTGGGTCAGCCGCACGCCGCCTTCGGTCAGCGCATCGACCGCGCGCGCCAGCGGCCCGTCGGGGTCGGCGAGCAGGTGATAGGCAAAGGCATAGTTTGCAGGAGTCGCGGCAAGCCGTTGGTCGAACAGGAAGTTTCCGATGCGTTCGTACAGGCTTTGCGAGAAGCCGCCGCTTCCCGTGAACCGTAACACCTTCGCGCCGGCCATATGCCTTTCCAGCCCCCAATCGGTCCCAATGCACGGCCATGACGAATCCGTGAGACTTCGTCATGACCGTTTTCTGGGGGCCGAAGCTGCACGCAAACTGCTAATTTTGCGTGAGCGTGGACTAAACCAGTTTGATCTATCCCTTTTTCGCCGCGCGATACTTGCGCACCGCTTCCAGCGTCAGCCGGATATGGTCGGCGGGACTCGCATTGTCGTGCACGAACAGGATCTTGCCGCTGGGCGCGATCACGAAGCTGGTGCGCGTCGTCATCGTCCCCACGCTGCCGTCGGCGGCGCGGCGCAGCACGTCATAGCCGCGCGCGATCGTCGGGCTTGCCGCCGCCACCGCGAACTTGCCCGCGCATTGCTCGCTCGAAAAGCGCGCGAGCTGGTCGACATTGCCCGCGGTCATCCCGATCACGCTCGCCCCGGCCTTCCGGAACTCGGGCAGCGCCTCGGCAAAGGCGTGCGCCTCGGCGTTGCAGCCGGGGGTGAAGGCGGCGGGGAAGAAATACAGCACCACCGGCCCCTTGCGCAGCGCGGCCTTCAGGTCGACCGTCATCGGCTTGCCCGCGACGGCGCCCGGCGCGGTGAACAGCGGGGCGCTGGTCCCCGGCGCCAGCGCGGCGATCCCCGGCGCGGCAAGGCCCAGCGCGGCGATCGGCAGCGCGATGGTGGCGAAAAGCGACTTGATCCGCATGGTCATCCCTCCTCGTGGTCGTCTCGTCGGCGCGCCGCTCACCGCGTCAGTGCGATGCCCAGCCGCGCGCGCGTCTGGTTGCGTCGATAATCCTCTAGCGCTTCACCATAGCCGGTGAAGACCTGTCCGAAGAGGTAGAATCCGGCGCCGCCGATCCGCGCGAGCGGATAGGAGGCGAACGCCTCGGCGCTTGCCCGGCGCGTGCGGAAATTGCCGCGCGCGTTGAGCGCCAGCTTCAGCCCGTCGCGCCGGCCGATCGCCAGCCCCAGCCCGGCCTGGCCGTAATAATCGACGACGTCGCGCGCCGCCGCGACGGTCGCGACGTTGACCCATGCCTGCGGCACCAGGTCGAGCTGCCAGTCGTCGCCCAGGTCGAACCGCTTGCCCAGCCGGATGAACAGCCGGTTGAGGTCGACCGAATGTTCCGGGTCGCCGCCGTTCGAATCGTGGCGATAGCCGAGCGCGACCGTCGCCGTGTCGTCGAGCGCGCTCTGCGCATAGACTTCGGGGCTATAGATCGTCGCGACGAACGGCGCCGACGGCCGGTCGATCGCCCAGAACATCGTCTGCGTATAGGCGACGCGCAACGCGCCGAGCTTCAGCGGCGCGTCCTCGGCAAAGGGACGGAAGGCAAAGCTGAACTGCAGCTTGGCGCCCGCCGTGCCCGCGCCGGCGGCGGCATAGACGGGCTCGTGCGGTGCGAAGCGGTCGAGAAAGCCCGACGCCGATCCGCGGTCGTCCGCGACGCGCACCTCGCCGGGCGGGATCGGCGCGGGCGGGTGCGCGTCGGCGGGGGGGACCACACGGACCAGGCTCACCGGCACGTACCGCGCCTTGGCAAAGCC
>JAFABD010000224.1 GCA_023426225.1 Pseudomonadota bacterium
AAGCGGCGCCGCGCCGCCTTCGCCAAAGGCTTCGAACACGCGATCGACCAGCCGCGCGGGGGCGTCGGCATCGACGCCGATCGCGCTGACCGCATCGCCGAGCGCGTCGCCCAGATCGCGGATCATGCGTTCCATCAGCGCGGTCTGAAGCCCCGCCGCCGAGCCGAAATGATGGATGACATTGGGGTGCGACATGTCGATCGCGCGGCCGACATTGGCGAGCGTCACCGCCGCCGGTCCCTGGGCGATCAGCAACGCGCGCGCCGCCGCCAGCCCTTCCTCGCGCGCCTGTTCGGCGCTGCGCTTGCGGCGCTTGACGCGCCCGTTGCCCCCCGTCCGCGCGGCCGCCGCCGCGGCGCTCCCCTGATCACCGTCCATGCGCCGCTTGTGCCGCGTTCGAGGCGCGGTTTCCATCCCGCAGCGCCCCGGAGGCACCCAATGACGCGACGAAAGCCGCAATCGCCGCCGCAAAACCGCCGTTCGGCGGCCGGTCCCTGCCCAAACCGCGCAATCCGCGGCGCAATCCGCGCCGTTCGCGCGAACGCGATGACGCACCACCGCGTCGCAACCGCGATTCCGCCGTTTCGGAGACTTTCGCATCCATTTCGGATGAAAAACCCCGAATCACCAAAAAATCGATCCCCCCTCCCCGCCGCGCCCCGCGTCATACGGTGGGGGTCGAGCGTGCTCACAATCGGCCCCCGGACGGGGCACCAATAATGACGCCCCGCACCACCAAGGAGAGGAAACATGATCAAGAAAATCCTGATCGCCGGCGCCATGGCGGCGTCGGCCGCGTTCCTGGTTCCGCAGGCCTCGGCGCAGACCTTCTCGCCGACCGGGCCGTTCACGCTCGCCAATGTCGGCACCTTCACCGTCTCGAAGGGCATCACGCTGAACTGCAGTCTGGCCGGCAGCGGCTCGGTCGATGCCTCGGGCAACGCCAGCGTCACCAGCCTGACGCTGAGCGGCGGCCTGTGCGGTTCGATCGCCTTCACGACCACGCCCTATGTGGTGAGCGGCGTGTCGCCGAGCACGGTGACGATCAACGGCATGGTGGTGACCGCGATCACCGGCAACTGCGCCGGCAACCTGACCGGCAGCTACAACCAGTCGACGGGCATCATCACCTTCGCGGGCGCGACGCTGCCCGCGACGTCGGGCTTGGGGGCGTGCCGGATCACCGGGCAGGTCAAGATCTCGCCGACGCTGACCTTCTGATCGTGTGAATGCAGGCGTCGGCCGGGTTGCGCCCCCACGCGGCCCGGCCGGCGTCGGCTCCCCTTCGATCCCCTTGCCCGGGCGGCGACCGGGGACCGGCATGCGGCGCACGCGCTTTGCGACCCGGCGCGCGCGCGCCCGGTCCTTGCCTGTCCGGGCCTTTTTCGTTCGAGCGCGGGGTTTGTTCGAGCGCGGGCGATCGCGGCGCCATCCGCCGCAGACCGCATGCTCCCGGCTCGATGCGCCGCAAGACCGCGATGGCGGACGCCCGCGTTCCCGGCCCGCGAACGGCGCCGCGCCCGGCAGATGATGGAGAACCGGCATGATCGGCACGACCCGGATCGCCGCCGCAGCGGCGGCCGCGCTGATGGCGCTTTCGGCGGGAGCGGCCCCGGCGGCGGCGCAGAGTTTCTCGCCCACGGGGCCGTTCGCCTTTACCAACATCACCCCGGTCACGGTGAGCGCGGGGCTGACGCTGACGTGCGACCTGTCGGGCACGGGCGTCGTCGATCCGTCGGGAAACGCGGCGGTGACGAGCGTGACCTTTTCGCCGACGGCGAGCCTGTGCCCGTCGGTGACGGTGACGAGCCTGCCGGTGGCGGTGACCGGCTATGCGTCGGCCGCGACGGTGACGCTCCACGGCGTGATGGTGAACGCGATCACCGGCCGCTGCCTCGGCAACCTTACCGGCAGCTATGACGCCGTGTTCGGGATCGTCACCTTCACCGCCGCGTCGATCCCGTCGATCTCCGGCGGCGCCGCATGCCGGATTTCGGGCAAGCTGCGCGTGACGCCCGCGCTGCACTTCTGACCCGGCGCGGACGGCGAACGACCGTCAGGCGACGCCCAGCCGGCCGCGGTCGCCCGCGCGCGGCGGCGCGGCGGCTTCGTCGGCGGGGATGAAATCGGCGAGGTCGGCCGCCTCGAAAAAGGGCCGGATCTCGATCTCGGCCGCGCCCGAACCGGAGTTGGGACAGCGCCGCGCCCAGTCGAGCGCCTCGTCCATGTCGCGAACCTCCCAGATCGCGAAGCCCGCGACCAGGTCGCGCGCGGGCACGAACGGGCCGTCGATCACCGTCCGCCGATCGCCGTCGAAGCGGACGCGCTTGCCCGCCGAACTCGGCCGCAGCCCGGCCGCAGCGACGAACACGCCCGCCGCGACGAGTTCGTCGGTAAACCGGTCCATCGCCGCAAAGGTCGCCAGCGCCTCGGGCGTCGGGTCGAGCCCGGCTTCGGTGCCGTCATTGGCCTTGAAAAACACCATCACGCGCATCGTCGATCCTCCCGCCGCCGATGCCGACGGCCTGCCCCCGACAACGCACCGAGGATGCGCGCGGCTGCACGACGGCGCAAGTGTTCGGGCTTGGGCGGAGGAATTGCGAACGGTTCGCAGGGGGTGGCGTGGGGCGGCTCCTCGGGTGCGCTATTGCTATGCATTTGCAGTTGTGGGGGGGGGGTGGCTCGGTGAGTGGCGGCGTGGGGGCAAGAGCCGAGGGTGGTCGAAAGCAGCCGTCAAAACTCCGGTTTGAACGATGGGTTGGCCCATGCGCTTCGAACTTGACCCGGACGAAATTGCAGCGGTGACGCATCAAATGGACTGAGCGTTGCCACGACGTCGTCAGGCTTGGGCAACAGCGGCTCGATCACGCGCGACTCGAAGTCGGCAAGATCATATCGGCTCATCCGGCCCCTGAATCAGAACACGACGTCTTTGAAAAGCCGTCAGTGAACGGAAATTTCTATGGGCATGATGCGCGAAGCTTGGGCCGTAACTTCCACAGAGAGGCCGTCGCCACGGAGTAGCCGCCTTTACCATCTGGCGTGAGAACGATCAGAAAATCACGATCATCGCGGATTTGAGCATGTGCTATGGCTGTGGCCGGAACGACTCTTCTGCGTTCGGCACCGCGAACCACTCGTTTGATTTGGACCTGAAGCTGATATGCACTTTTCCAACCGGGTAGCGGATCGGAGCCTTGAATGGCCGTCTGGCCGAGTGTTTTGATGCGCCCAATCACGGCCACATCATTGCATCCAAATTCTAAATTAGGCAGGGGCTCCGCCATCACACATCCAGGCAGGAAGCAGAGCAAAAGAAGCGAGGCCTTCAAGCGCATTGTCAATCCATAGCATTGCGGGCAGCCTGCATCCACTATCATCTCTGACCTATGAGTTCACGGCCTAGCATCTTCCGCCATACGTTCATTCACGCCTTCAAACTCGTGATCCCAGAAATACCCCGCCCCATCTGACGGATCGATATAGAATTAGTTCCCGCAATCGTCTTCGGTGAGTACCACGACGCCGGAGGGGAAGCCGTCAATTCCCGCCAAGGGCAGCCGCTTCACGGACAGTAATGAAGCATGACGCGCCCACTTCTTTATCTGCGGACGTTCAGATGCCGCCGCCCGACATCAGCACATATGCCACGAACGGCTGCCACACACAGCATCCAGGCCAAGGCCGCGAGGGCCGGGCGGCGGCGGGCGGGTAACAACAATGCGCCCCCGGGGAGAAGCGCACCGAAAACCAGGAAGCCGACCGCACCGCCGCGATACCAGAGCGCCTGCGCCAGACCGGAATAAGGCCCCCGGCAAAGGACCAGGCCAGCGCGCCCATCGCCAGCAAATTGAAGACGGCGAGCGCCGTCGCGCAACCCTTGCCCGCAACCGTCGTCGACTCACGCGGCTCGGCTCGTGGGTTGTCGTCCGCCATCCGGACGATGATCTGATATTGCGCGCTCGCACGCAATGGGCACCAAGGTGTCGGCCGCGCAGCTTTCCGGCCTTGGGCGAAAGCGACACCGGATATCGGCGATCGCGCAACCTGTTCTTCTGGCGGAGGCACGAACAAGTGCGGCGAAGATATGTCTCCATGGCTTCGCCGCGTGCTTCCGAAGCCTGCCCCTCAGAAGCTGAGCAGACGGCCGCGGCGCAGCCAAAGCGGCGGGAGGCAGGCCGGGGTTACGGCGAGCGGGAGGATCGCATCGGCGACCGGAAGGCCGAGCGTGTCGCATGATGCGGCGGCGGACGGGATTTTGGAGGTGGCGGTGTCGAGGCGCGGAGGGGGCGCTTCGCCGGCGACGCGATTGCGTGTCGACGGCGCGGTTGCGAACGCGCATATCGGATCGTGCGCGCCGTCAGCGGCGGGCAGCGATCGGCCGGGCGGCGGCAGGCAAAGGGGGACGCGAATGAACGGGGGCAGCGGACGGGCAGCAGCGCGGCAGCGCGACGGGCGAGCGATGCGCGGTGGATCGCGCCACGGCCGCGACCGGGCGGGCAC
>JAFABD010000072.1 GCA_023426225.1 Pseudomonadota bacterium
GCGTCAGCGCGGTGCAGGCGGGGTGGCAGGCGGCGGCGATCACCTTTGCGCTGCTCCAGTCGCGGCCGGCCTTCCGGCGCGACCTCGCCGCCGCCCGCGCCGAACTCGCCCGCCTCGCGCCGGCCGCCCCCCGTCCGGACAGCGGCCAGTGCGCCGCCGACACCGCGACGCTCGCCCGGCGTCCATGGTAAGTATCGGGCGTCATCAAAGCGTCGCAACTGGTCTATACCAGTCCCGCATGGACGCTGATCTTTCGGAAAACGACGCCGCATCGTCGGGCGCACGGGGCGGGATTTCGTGGCCGGTGCTGATCGCCGGCGGCCTCGCCGCGTTCGGCGCTTACTTCGCCATGTACGCCTTCCGCAAGCCCTTTGCCGCCGCGACCTATGAGCATGTCGCGGGCTGGGACTTCGCACTCGACTACAAGACCGCGCTGCTGATCGCCCAGGTGTTCGGCTATGCCGCGTCGAAGTTCATCGGGATCCGCGTCATCGCCGAATTCGGGCGTCAGGGACGGGCGCTGGCGATCCTCGGCCTGATCGGCGCGTCGTGGCTCGCGCTGATCCTGTTCGCCCTGCTGCCGCCGCCCTGGACGATCCTGTGCCTGTTCCTCAACGGCCTGCCGCTCGGCATGATCTGGGGGCTGGTGTTCAGCTATGTCGAGGGGCGCCGTACCTCCGAACTGCTCGGCTCGATGCTGTGCGCCAGCTTCATCCTGTCGTCGGGCGTGGTGAAGTCGGTTGCGGTGATGCTGATGCAGGCGGGGGTCGCCGAACGCTGGATGCCCGCCGCGACGGGGCTCGTGTTCGTGCCGCTGCTCCTCGTCTCGCTGTGGATCCTCGAACGGCTGCCCCCGCCCGATTCGCGCGACATCGCCGAACGGACCGAACGCGTGCCGATGCACCGGGCCGATCGTGCCGCCTTCCTGCGCGGCCACGGCACCGCGCTCGCGCTCCTCGTCGCGGGCTATATCCTGCTCACCGCGATCCGGGACTTCCGCGACAGCTTCGCTGCCGAGATCTGGCGGGCACTGGGCTTCGGCGGCGTCGCCTCGGTCTTTTCGGCGAGCGAGCTTCCCGTCGCCGCGATCTCGCTTGCCGGGCTCGGCGCGCTGATGCTGGTGCGCGACAACCGACGCGCGCTGCTCGCGATGCATGCGCTCGTCGTCGCGGGCGCCGCGCTGCTCGGGCTTGCCACGCTTGCATTCCAGTCGGGGTGGCTGTCCCCGCTCGCCTGGATGATCCTCACCGGCGCCGGGCTCTATCTCGCCTATACGCCCTTCAACGCGATGCTGTTCGACCGGATGGTCGCGGCGATCGGCCGCGCGGGCAATGCAGGCTTCCTCATCTACATCGCCGACGCCTCGGGCTATGCGGGCAGCGTCGCGCTGCTCCTCTATCGCAGCCTGGCCCAGCCGAAGATGGACTGGCTCCGCTTCTACATCGACTGCGCCTATACCGCCGCGGCGGCGGTCGCGCTGTTCACGATCGCCTCGGCGATCCACTTCGCGCGCAGCCGTCCCGCCACGCCGTCGCCCACGCGCGAGGCGGCCCATGGCTGATCCCGACACCAGCGATGTCGTGATCGTCGGCGCCGGCATCGTCGGGCTGGCGCACGCGCTCGCCTGCGCCCGGCGCGGCCTGCGCGTCACCGTGATCGATCGTGACGCCCAGGCGAACGGCGCCTCGATCCGCAATTTCGGCTTCGTCACCGTCACCGGCCAGGCGCGCGGCACCGTCCATGGCCTCGCCCGCCGCAGCGCCGCGATCTGGCGCGAGGTCGCGCCCCAGGCGGGGATCGCGGTCGAACAGCAGGGACTGCTCCTCGTCGCCCAGCGGCCCGAGGCAGAGGCGGTGCTCGACGCGTTTCTTGCCACGGAGATGGGGCAGGACTGCGAACGTCTCTCCCCCGCCGCGATCGCCGACCGCTTCCCGATGGTCCGCGCCGCGCGCGCCGCGCTGTTCAGCCCGCACGACCTGCGCGTCGAATCGCGCGACGCGATCCCGCGCCTCGCCGCCTGGCTTGGCGCCGCGCACGGCGTCCGCTTCGTGCGTCAGGCGGGGGTTCACCATGTCGAAAGCGGCCGCGTCGTCACCAGCGTCGGGCGCTTCGATGCCCCCGCGATCATCGTCTGCCCGGGCGATGCCGGCGCGGCGCTGTTTCCCGAGCTGTTCGCCGCGGCGCAGGTCACGCGCTGCAAGCTCCAGATGCTGCGGCTCGCGCCGCCGGGCTGGCGCCTGCCCGCACCGGTGATGAGCGACCTGTCGATGGTCCGCTATCTCGGCTATGCCGAACTGCCCGAGGCTGCGGCGCTCGAGGCCCGGCTCCGCGCGGAGCCCGCCGCGGCCGCGGCCCTCGCCGACGGCATCCACCTGATCGCGGTGCAGAGCGCCGACGGCAGCCTCGTCGTCGGAGACAGTCACCACTATGCCGCCACGCCCGACCCGTTCGGCGACGATCGGGTCGATGCCGCGATGCTGGCGCAGTTCGCCGCGGTGCTCGGCCCCGCGCCCGCGATCCGGCAGCGGTGGATCGGCACCTATGCCAGCGGACCGCAGCACAGCATCGTGCGGACGCCGGCGCCCGGCGTGCGGCTCGTCGTCGTCACCAGCGGCACCGGCGCCTCCACCGGCTTCGCGCTCGCCGAAACCGTGATCGACGAACTGCTTGGATGAAATCGGTCAGAGGGGGGAGATTCGCATGGTTCCGGGGCTGAAGGCGGTCGTGTTCGACTGGGCCGGCACGATGATCGATTTCGGCAGCCGCGCGCCCGTCGTCGCGCTGTGCCGCCTGTTCGCCGATGCCGGGATTCCGGTGTCGGAAGCCGAGGCGAGGGCCGATATGGGCCGGGCAAAGCGCGATCATATCGCCGCGCTGCTCACCCATCCGCGCATCGCCGGGGAATGGATCGCCCGTCACGGCCACGCCCCCGGCGACCACGAGATCGACACGCTGTTCGCCCGGATCGAGCCGATGATGCGCGAGGCCGCCCGCGAC
>JAFABD010000074.1 GCA_023426225.1 Pseudomonadota bacterium
CTGAAGTAACCTGCTCAGGGAATTTGGACCGCGGCTCGGCCGCCGCGGGCCCGTCGTGCCGGGCCCGCGGCGGCTGAGCGCTATTCGGCGGCCTGGGCGGTGACCGGGCCGCCCATCGTCGCGACGAGCGCGCGGTCGTTGGCGACGATGTTGGCGAAGCTGGGACGGGCGAGGATTGCGTCCGCCCATTCGCGCGTCCGCGGGTGCCGGATCGGATCGGGGCCGACGCCGATGCAGCCGAGCGTCGCGATCGGGCTGGCGACGGCGATATCCGCCAACGTCAGCCGCTCCGCCACCAGGAACGCGCCGTCGGGAATCTGCGTTTCGAGATAGTCGAAGATCGGCGGCAGATCCTCCTGCTCCGCTGCATCGGCCGCGGCATGGTCGCACGGCTGATTGAGCACGCGCGGCCGGACGAAGCGGTTGCCGAAGATCGCGGCACCCGCGGCCATCATCAGCGTATCGGCCAGTTCGTCGAACCAGATGGTGCGGGCGCGCTCGCGCGGAGAATCGGGAATCAATTGCGGGTCGGGATATTGAGCGTCGAGATAGGTCACGATGGCACTCGAATCGGCGAGGGTGAAATCGCCATCGCGCAGCGCCGGCATCTTTCCGAAGGGGCTGGCTTCGCGAAATGCAGGGCCGCCGCGTCCCATCCCGGCGGATTTCAGTTCGACGTCGAGCCCCTTCTCCGCGGCCACGACCAGAACCTTGCGAACATAAGGCGACAGACTGGATCCATAAACGATCATCGGCTTCCTCTCCCCCACGAGAAATCAGCGTTCAAATGCGCGGCCGGCATCATGCCAGTCGCGACAGCGTCGCCCCGATATGCCAAGAAGCCAGACCTATGATCCTGGTCTTTCCTTTCGGCATCGCCGTCGCCGTGGCCATTTTTCTGGTCCTTCGGCGCCTCTCCATTGTGGAGCAGAAACTTGCGCAAGTCGAGGTGGAACTGACCGAGATCAAGGCAATTGTGCGTGACCGGCGGGAGGTGGCCGCCTCGCCCGGCGACCGCGCGGCGGAGATTGCCCAGGAGGACGTCACCCATCCTGTCGCTGCGCAGCCGCTCGCCCCCGCAGCAAATCTTTCCCCGCAACCGGTTGCTGTCCAGCCGGCGCTTGCAGTGCCGGTCGAAGCGCCGCCAGCGCCGACGGAAGAACCGCCGACTGTTACACGGCCGGGGATCGAGGTGATGATCGGCGGCCGCTTGCCGGTCTGGATCGGCGGCGTTGCGCTGGTGCTCGCCGGATTTTTCCTGGTGCGATACTCGATCGAGGCGGGATGGCTGGGCCCCGCGGCGCGGACGTTGATCGCGGCGCTGTTCGGCATTGCGCTGGTGGGGGGCAGCGAGATCGCCCGTCGTGCCCCGGCGACCCGCGACGACGCGCGCATAGGCCAGGTGCTGGCGGGGGCGGGGGTCGCCAGCCTTTACGGCACACTCTACCTCGCGGCAGCACTGTATCATCTGGTTTCGCCGCTTGGCGGCTTCGCCGGTGTGCTGGCGGTAACGACGGCGGCGCTGGCGCTTTCGCTTCGTCACGGGCCGCCGACGGCGATCATGGCGCTGGTCGGAGGTTTCCTCGCGCCGCTGGTGGCGGGGTTCGATGCGGCGGGAATCGGCGCACTGACGGTCTATCTGGCGCTGTTCGTCACCGCGCTGTTCGGGCTGGCGATCCATCGCGGCTGGGGCTGGCTGGCGCTGGCGGCGAGTATTGCCGGCTTTGGCTGGACGAGCTTTCTGCTGGCGGTGCTGACCGGCCGTGCGAGCGATCTGACCGCGCTGGGGCTGTTCACGATGCTGCTGGCGGCGGGTGCGAGTGCGGCGTTGCCGGCGGCCGGGGTCACGCGCGGCGCGATCCGGATCGCGCCGTTGGTCATCGGATTGATCCAGTTGACCCTGCTGGCGCCGCAGCTCGATTTCGGCATGACGCCGTGGAGTTTCTATCTCGTTCTTGCCGCGGCGACGCTGCTGCTTGCCTGGCGGGTGCCGCTCTACCTGCCGGCGGTGCAAGGAGCCTTGGCGCTCGTCGTCGTGATCGAGGGCGTGGCGCTGATCGGGGGCCGGCCGGGAATGACGCTTACTGCAACGCCGTTGGCTGCGCTGTTGTTCGGCGGCGCAGGGCAATGGCTTGCCCGCCGCGATCCGCGTTGGGCGTTCGTTGCGATCGGCGGCGCGATCGGTCCGCTCGTCGTCGCGCAGGCCCTTGCGTTCGAACGGCTGGGGCAGCCCGGCTGGGCGGCGCTCGACCTGATCGCGGCGATCGCCTGTGCCCGAATTGCGTGGGTGACGCGGGCGAGCGACCGCGCGAGCCTGGCCCAGGCGGCAGCGCTGGCGACGGCGTTGGCAATCGGGCTGGGGAGCGGCCAGTTGCTGCCCGACGCCTGGCTGTCGGTGCCGATCGCGCTTGCGATGGCGGTGCTGGCGGGTTGGGCGCGTTATCGTGACGAGCGCGCACTCGCACCGCTTCCCGTGCTGGCCTATGGCGTCGCCCTGCTCGCGGGCGTGGTGCCGCTTGCCGCCCTGTTTGCCGCGATGATGCGGTCGATCGAGGGCACGATGCTGGTCGCGCCGTTGCTGCCGCCTGCGGGCACCATGCTGCGTAGCCTTGCGGCACCGACGATCGTGGCACTGGTGATGCTTGGCGATCGATATCGGCGCGGCCGCGCGATGGGCGTGCTGGGCCCGATGGCCGGCGTGGTGACGCTGGCCATCCTCTATGTGCTTGCCAAGCAGGTGCTGGCGATCACTACCCCTGAGCGGTTCGTTGCCTGGGGCTTTGCGGAACGCGCGTTGTTCACGCAGGTGCTGCTCGGCGCCGGTTGGATGGCATTGCGGCGCGCGCGTGCGGTGCCGCTGGGCCGGGCACTCCTGGGGCTGGGCGTTGCCCGGGTGTTGTGGTTCGATCTGGGTGTTGCCGCGCCCTTCTGGGTCGCGCAGCGCGTCGGCGCGATCCCGCTGTTCAACCTCGCCACGTTTCACTTCGCGGCTGCCGCCGCGTGGCTTTGGAGCCTTCGCGGCGGCCGGCCGGTTCGGATTGCCGCGGCCGCCGTGACGCTCGCCGCGGGCGTGGCTACGGTGCGTCAGGCGGCACGCGGCAGCCAGATGACGGGGCCGATCAGCACGCTGGAAAATGGCGGCTATTCGGCGATCCTGCTTGCCATCGCGATCGTCTGGCTGGCGCGCGGCATCCGGGCGGGCGCACGCGACCTGCGGACGATGGGGCTGGTCCTGTTGACGGCAGCGACGCTCAAGGTCTTCCTCATCGACGCGGCGGCTCTCGACGGCGTGCTTCGGATCCTGTCTTTCCTCGGGCTCGGGTTGGCGTTGATCGCGATCGGCTGGGCCTATAACCGCTTCCTGGCGGCGGGAGGCGCATCGAGGGCATAGTGGTGGGCGACCCGGTCGAGCGCCATGCCGAGCACCAGCTTGCCGGCGCGGCTGGGCCAGCCGAGCCCGCGCTCGGCGCTGACGAGGCTTTCGCCGGCGCAGACCACCCGCCACAAAATGTCGCTCAGCCCGGGGCCGGCGGCATCGAGCGCAGCGTGCAGCCGGTCGCGCGCTGCGATCTGGGCATGCGTTGCCTCTGCGGGATCAGGCGCGCCGCGGCGCGTCCGCTGCGGCGGCGTTCCTTCCCAGCGCATCGTCACGCGCGGTGCGAGTGCGGCGCGTTCATAGTCGGCGCGCAGCCGCTCGCCCGCCGCGAACTGGCCGGGAGCCAGATGGCCATGCGCATGCAGCCAGCGCAACGGAGACTCGTGCACATTGCGACGCGGCCGCGCGGCTTTCGAAGGGCTCGCGGCGTTGTTGCCGGTCGAACGGTGCGCATGAGGAGGGACGCGCATAGAGTTCTCCATTTGTTCTCGACACGTCGCTCTTGCCACGGGCGCCGGCATGTAGGAAAGTTAAAAAACCCATCCGGTTAGGAGCCGCGTTATGATCACGGCCATTCGCGAAGTACGCAGGGCCAAGGGGCTGACGCTGGAAGAAGTTGCGCAGCGGTGCAGTCCGCCGACGACTGCGCAGACGATTGGCCGGTTGGAAACAGGAACGCGCACGGTTTCGGTCGTTTGGCTCAACCGTATCGCCGATGCACTTGGAGTCGATGCGGCAGATCTGGTGAAAATGCCCGATCGACCCGAAATTGCGGTTGCGGCGACGCTCGACCCCTTGGGTGCGCATGCACCGCGCCGGTCCGCCGAACTGGTGCCGCCGCGCGTGACGCCGGGCACCGTGGCGGTCACGGTGACGGGAAGCGTCGGCGATTATCGTGCGGGTGACGAGATCTGGTGCATCCGCCTGGTGCCCGACGCCTTTGTCAGCGCGCTCAACCGCGACGTGCTGGTGCCGCGTCCGGCGGGACGTTTCCTGTTCGGCCGGCTGATCGGTCGCGAGCAGGGCAAGCTGCATCTGCTGCCGCTGGGCAGCGGCACGCGGCAACAGGTCGTTGCCGACCCGCCCTGGATCGCCGCCGCGGCGCGGCTTGTGCGGACGCTGTAGCCTGCTGCCGGGACGAGGCTTTGCGCGTCGTGGCCGCGGTCCATCGGGACCACTACGCACTTGCCCCGGAACGGGTGCGGGCGCAGTCTGCGGCGCGCAGGAGGAAACAATGAACAAGATTGTCCGCGCAACGATCATTCCGGCGATTGCGGCCTTTGCGCTCGCCGCGCCCGCCATGGCCGAAGACTGGGACTTCGTCCTCACCAACAACACCGGCAAGGGGATCAAAACGATCGAAGTGGGCGCCGCCGGATCGGGCAAGTGGCAGGCGAACAAGGTCGACCCCGACCAGAAGCGCGAGGCGGTGCTGAAGAACGGCGTTCGCACGACGGTGCATTTCGACAAGGGTGCCGAATGCAAGGTCGACGTCAAGGCGACGTTCGACGACGGCGCCTCGGCAGTGTGGTCGAACATCAATGTGTGCGACAACTCGTTCGTCGTGCTCAACTATGCCAACGGCACGCCGACGTTCAAACTGAACTGATCGCGGCTTCATGACCATGGCCGCGTCCCGGACGCCGGGGCGCGGCCGTCGTGCTGGGGGAATTGCGCAGGGCTGCGGCGTGATCTGCAGCGGTTTGATCTGCGACGCCGTGCCGGCACAGCCTGTCGCGGTGGTGGGCGGTGACGGGCTCGAACCGCCGACCCTCTCGGTGTAAACGAGATGCTCTACCAACTGAGCTAACCGCCCGGTCGCCGCTAGCTAGTCGCAAGGGCGCTTGCTGTCACGTCGAAAATGGGCGCCCAACAACCGACGGCTCGCAGTATTTCGGGTGTGTCATGCAAGCCCCAGTCCGGCATTGCGCAACGCCCCGGTATAGGCGCGCATGGCATCGAGCGCGCGCTCGGTAAGGCCGATATAGGCGCGGCGTCGGTCGTGCGGATCAGCCTGGCGTTCGAACAGGCCCACATCGTGCAGCGTACCGATCCAGCGCAGCGCGGTCGTCGGAGGAACGGCGGCGGCGATGCAGAGGCTCGACACCGAAACGCGGCGGTTTTCGAGCGTCGCCGCGAACAGGTCGAGCAGCATGTCCCAGGCGGGATCGGCGAACAGATCCTCGCCGAAAAACTGGCTGCGCAGCCGCCGCGCGCGGATGACGCCGCGTACCGTTGCGGCGTCGATGCCGTCCGCCGGTCCGGTGCCGTCCCGCCGATCGCCCTCGGGGCCCCGATAGCCGGTGCCTGGCGCGCGCATCCGTAGCGGTTCCGGCGCGGTCGCGTCTTCGGTCAGGCGCAGCAGCGCGTCGGCGATTCGTGCAATATCCTCGCTCAGCGCGCGCAGCTGCCGCGCATCGGGATCGCGTCCGACGTCGCGGAATCGCAGGGGTGCGCGTCGACGCGCCAGGGTGAGCGCGGCAAGCCGGTCTGCAGCATTTTCCTCGCAAAGGATCTGGCAGCGCGGATGGCCCAGCAGCGGTGCGATCGCGTCGATCTGGTCGCGATCGACGGCGACGATCCACGCCGGATGCTCCTTTTCGGTCAGCGGAAGCACCCGGTGCATCATCGCGGCGACGGCATCCGGTGCAGCGCCGGTGCAATCGAGCACCGCGAGGTCGGCCGCCGCCGCCGCGCTCAACAGCGACGCGACCTCTTCGAACGCGCCGCTCGCGAGGATGCGGAAGCCGGCTGTGTCCCCCGCCGCTTCCAGCAACGCCCGGCGTGCCGCCCGATGCGCGAGGATCAGCGCCGAGGGAGTGAGATCATAATCGAAGATCGTTGCCGCTAGGCTTTCGCTTGATGCCATCGGATCCCCCGCCCCGGTTCGGTCGATGCCGCGCGGCATCCCGAACGATTGAGTCCTGTTTCCTCCGTTCCGGAGGTTATCGGGCGACCCGTCGGCCCGGGCCGGGCGAGCGCATCCATTGTGGAGCCGATTGCCCACGCGCGAATGCGACGCCGGTCCTGAGGCCTGCGAAATTACAGCGCTATTCCAGCGCCTTGACGATATCTTCAACCATCTTCTTCGCGTCTGCAAGCAGCATCATCGTATTGTCGCGATAGAAGACTTCATTGTCGACACCGGCATAGCCGACGCCGCCCATGCTGCGTTTCACGAACAGGACGGTCTTGGCCTTTTCAACGTCGAGCACCGGCATGCCGTAGATCGGTGACGACTTGTCGGTCTTGGCGGCCGGATTGGTCACGTCGTTCGCGCCGATCACGAAGGCGACGTCGGTCTGGGCGAACTCGGAGTTGATGTCCTCGAGTTCGAACACTTCATCATAGGGCACGTTTGCCTCGGCGAGCAGGACGTTCATATGTCCCGGCATCCGGCCCGCGACGGGGTGGATCGCGTATTTCACGCGAACGCCGTGCGCCTTCAGCTTGTCGGCCATCTCGCGCAGCACGTGCTGCGCCTGCGCCACCGCCATGCCATAGCCGGGAACGATGATGACCTGTTCTGCCTGCGACATGAGGAATGCCGCGTCGTCGGCCGAGCCGCGCTTCCAGGGGCGGTCGATCGCCGCCGCCGCGCCGGCGCCCCCGCCAGCGTCCCCGCCGAATCCCCCGGCGATCACGCTAAGGAAGCTGCGGTTCATGGCACGGCACATGATGTACGAGAGGATCGCACCCGAACTGCCGACCAGCGCACCGGTGATGATCATCGCCGAATTGTGCAGCGTGAACCCCATCGCCGCGGCGGCCCAGCCCGAATAGCTGTTGAGCATCGACACCACGACGGGCATGTCGGCCCCGCCGATCGGGATGATCAGCAGGAAGCCGATCGCAAAGCTGAGCGCGGTGATCGTCCAGAACACCCAGGGCGACTGGTCGGTCACGAAATAGCCGACGAGCCCCAGGATCGATGCCAGAACGGCGAGATTGAGCAGGTGCCGCCCGGGGAGCAGGATCGGCTTGCCGCTCATGTTGCCGTTGAGCTTGAGGAAAGCGATGACCGATCCCGAAAAGGTGATCGCGCCGATTGCCACGCCCAGCCCCATTTCGACGCGGCTGACCGGATGGATGGCCTGGAACGGCTGGCCGATCAGCGGCACGACCAGATCGGCGATGCCGAACGCCGCCGGATTGAGGAAGGCTGCACAGGCGACGAGCACTGCCGCCAGACCGACGAGCGAGTGAAATGCCGCGACCAGTTGGGGCATGGCGGTCATCGCGATCCGGCGCGCGGTGACGAAGCCGACCGCGCCGCCCGCCACGATCGCGATCGCGAGTTCGACGGGGCTCGCAATGTCATGGGTAATCAGCGTCGTGATCACCGCCAGCCCCATGCCGATCATGCCCAGCCGGTTGCCGCGCCGGCTGGTCGCCGGGCTCGAAAGGCCGCGCAGCGCCAGGATGAAGCAGATCCCCGCGACCAGATAGGCGAGTGCGACCCAGGCGTTCACAGGAGCAGCCTCGGGCATGTCAGCGCTCCTTCTTCTTGTACATGGCGAGCATCCGCTCGGTGACGGCGAAGCCGCCGAAGATGTTCACCGATGCGAGCGCCACCGCGGTCAGGCCCAGCCATTTGGAGATGCCTGCGCCGCCCGCCATCGCGGCGATCAGCGCACCGACGATGATGACCGACGAGATCGCGTTGGTCACCGCCATCAGCGGGGTGTGCAGCGCCGGCGTGACCGACCAGACGACATAATAGCCGACGAAGCACGCCAGAACGAAGATCGACAGGATCGAGATGAAGTCCATGGCGCCCCCTTGTTCGTCAAAAATGGTTAAGCGGCGGCGGCTCCGTTCCATGCGACGATGGCATCGAGGCACAGGTGAAAGGCCGCCATGGCCGCGGGATCGGGTTCGCCGACACTGGCCCAGTGTCCGCCGGAGAGCGCCGCGGCGCCCGAAAGCATCAGATTGTCAGGATGGCCGAAATCCTCGATCGCGGCGCCCGAGCGATCGACCGCCGCCTCGGCGGGGAGGCCGAGCAGGGCGCGACTGCGGGTCGCTGCGTCGCGCGGATCGGCGGAATAGGCAAAGACCGGCCGACCGAGCGCGGCGAAGAAGCCGAGTTCGAAAGCCGTACCGACATCGGCGTGCGCGCCACGAAAGGGGGTGCAGTTGGCGAGGATCGCATCGGCCGAGCGCATCAGCGCGAAATTGGCGCGGCAGATCGCCACGCCGTCGTCGAAGCCGCCCCCCGCGCTCGGCGTCCCGTCGATGTCGAAGGGGAACAGGCCGACGATGCCGCGCGCGGTGCAGGCGTCGATCTTGGCGCGTGCCACTGCCCGGGCATTGCCCAGAAAGACGTCGGGACCGGCCAGGTAGACGCGCCGGATCGCGGGGCGGGGGAGCGTCATGCGACCAGCCTTGGGTGCACGACCTGGCCCTTGCGGGTCAGTCGAATCGCCTCGCCGATCTCGTCGCCCTCGGGCAGCACCGGACGCCCGGCTTCCTTGTCCCAGAAGGCCGCGAGGAAATTGTAGAGGTTGCGCGCGAACAGCGCCGAGGCATCGGCGGCGAGCCGCCCGGGCACGTTGCGATGGCCGACGATCTTGACCCCGTACCGTTCGACGATCTCGCCCGGCACCGAACCCTCGACATTGCCGCCCTGCTCGACGGCGAGGTCGACGATGACGCTGCCCGGCCGCATCGTGGCCACCTGCGCATCGCTGATCAGCCGCGGCGCGGCGCGACCGGGAATGAGCGCGGTGGTGATGACGATATCCTGTTTCGCGATGTGCGACGATACCAGCTCTGCCTGCGCAGCCTTGTACGCGTCGCTCATCTCGGTCGCATAGCCGCCCGAGCCTTCTCCCTCGATCCCCGCGACATTCTCGACGAAGATCGGCTTGGCGCCCAGCGACAGGATCTGTTCCCTGGTCGCCGAGCGCACGTCGGTCGCGGAGACCTGGGCGCCAAGCCGGCGCGCCGTGGCGATCGCCTGGAGCCCCGCGACGCCCACGCCCATCACGAAGACGCGCGCGGCGGAGATGGTGCCTGCGGCCGTCATCATCATCGGGAAGGCGCGGCCATATTCGTTCGCCGCATCGAGCACCGCCTTGTACCCGGCCAGGTTCGATTGCGAGGACAGGATGTCCATCGACTGCGCGCGGGTGATTCGCGGCATCAGTTCCATCGCCAGCGCCTCGAACCCCAGCGCCGCATAGCGATCGACCCGGGCGCGATCGCCAAAGGGGTTGAGCCCCGCGACGAGCCACGCCTCCGCAGCTGCGCCGGCAAGCGAATCGGGATCGGGGCCCTGGACGCCGAGCAGAATATCTGCGCCCGCGAGCACCGATTCGCGCGGCGCCACCGCGGCGCCCGCGGCGGCATAGTCCGAGTCGGCGACCGACGCCGATTCGCCCGCGCCCGCCTCGACCGCGACGGTTGCGCCGAGCGCAACGAATTTCTTCACCGTTTCGGCAGTCGCTGCGACGCGACGCTCGCCCGGGGCGGTTTCCTTGAGGACTGCGATCTTCACGTCAGCTAGCGATCCGGAAAACCACCAGTGCCGCAATGAGGAAAACCACGAGGGTTCCCCATTTCATCAAACGGGTAAACCCGCTGAATGTCTCCTGATGGCCGCGCAGATCCGCGCCCTGCTCTCCCGTATTTGCCATGCGCTCTTGTCCCTTGCCGCACCGCTCGTCAAAAAGTGTATCGGGCGCAACGATTCCTCTCAAGCCCGTGCTTGCAAACAAGCATTGTGCGTGCGTTTAAGTTGCCCTTTACCGATGTTGCGTAACAATCGACCTGAAACGGGACAGTGAGGACACGGAACGGGGATGACGCGGAACGGCCAGCGCCTCCTGATGCTGATCGACGACGAGCCGGCGCAGCGCCGGCTGGTGGCGGCGATTGCCGCGCGCCGGGGCTGGCGGACGCTGTTCGCCGGTGAGGGCGAGACGGCGATCGCGACGCTTGGCACCCCCGACGGCATGGCGCTAGACGCGGTGCTGCTCGATTACGCGACCTCCGATTCGGATGCGGCGGAGCTGATCGGCGAATTGCGGGCGCGGCGGCCGCAGCTGCCGATTCTGGTGTTGACGGCGAACGGGTCGGTGGCGTCGGCGGTGAGCGCGATGCGCGCCGGGGCGACCGATTTCCTGGTCAAGCCGCTGGCGTCCGAACGGCTGCTCGCCGCGCTGGAGGCGGCGACGGGCGGCAAGAGCGCCGGCGAGCTGCGCCCGCTCACCGAAAAACTCTCGGCAAATCTGGGGTTTGACGAGATCGTCGGCGCCGCGCCGCAATTCCGCGCGGCGCTCGCCATCGCCGCCAAGGCGGCGCGCGCGCGCGTTCCCGTGCTGATCGAGGGCGAGAGCGGCGTCGGCAAGGAGGTGGTCGCCGAGGCGATCCACGCCGCCAGCCCGCGCGCCAAACGCCCGATGGAGATCGTCAATTGCGGGGCGATTCCCGCAAATCTGGTCGAATCCGAGCTGTTCGGGCACGAAAAGGGAGCGTTCACCGGCGCTTTCGAACGCAAGATCGGCCGTTTCCAGGAAGCCGATGGCGGCACGCTTTTTCTCGACGAAGTCGGCGAGATGCCGATGGAGGCGCAGGTCAAGCTGCTCCGCCTGCTCCAGACGGGCGAGATCCAGCCGATCGGCGCGCGCCACGCCCGCGAGGTCGATGTCCGCGTGATCGCCGCGACCAACAAGAGCCTGGCCGCCGAGGTCGAGGCGGGGCGGTTCCGCGAGGACCTGTATTACCGGCTGAACGTCGTCCAGGTCGCGATCCCGCCGCTGCGCGAACGCGCCGCCGACATTCCGGCGCTGGCCCGCCACCTGCTCGCGCGGATCGCCGAGCAGCCGGGGCTGCGCCCGCTGGGCATCACCGACGACGCGCTGACGCTGCTGGGCGCCTATGACTGGCCCGGCAATGTCCGCCAGCTCCAGAACGCGCTGTTCCGCGCCGCGGTGCTGTGCGACGGCGACGGCCTGACCCGCGCCGACTTCCCGCAGATCGCGCAACTGGCGCTGGGCCGCCCCGAACAGCCGCCCGCCCCGCCGAACGCGAGCGGGAGCGCGGGCATCACGCTGTTCCGCCCCGACGGCAACCTGCGCGCGCTCGACGAGATCGAGGCCGACGTGATCCGGCTGGCGATCGGCCATTATCGCGGCCGCATGACCGAAGTCGCCCGCCGGCTGGGGATCGGCCGGTCGACGCTGTACCGCAAGCTGGGCGAACTGGGGATCGACCAGAGCGCCGCCTGACCGCCGCCCGACCGCCGCCTGACCGCCGCGCGCGCCGGCCATATTCCGCGCCCCTGCGGCCCGCATCCCGCCCGACCGCCGCGCGAACGCGAGCCCCGGCCGCCTGACCCCGTGCGATCAGCGCGCGACGAGCGCCGCGTCCTGCATCCCGCGCCACACGCGCAGCGCCTGCACCGTTTCGAACACGTCGTGGACGCGGACGAGCTGGACGCCCAGTTCCACCCCCTTGAGCGCGAGCGCGAGCGACCCGCCCAGCCGCGCATCGGCGGGCGCCTCGTTCGACAGCGCGCCGATCATCCGCTTGCGACTGGCGCCGAGCAGCACCGGACAGCCGAGCCCGTGGAACAGCGCCAGCCCGTTCATCAGCGCGAGATTGTCCGCCAGCGTCTTGCCGAAGCCGATCCCCGGATCGACCAGGATGCGCGCGCGCGGCACCCCCGCCGCGACGACCGCGTCGACGCGCGCGGCAAGCCAGTCATAGACGTCGAGCAGCGGATCGGCATAGCCGCCCGCCCCCGCCGCGCCGTTGCGCGGATCGCCCGCGTGCATCAGCACCACCGGGCACCCCGCGCGCACCACGGTTTCGAGCGCGCGATCGTCATAGAGCAGCGCCGACACGTCGTTGACGAGATGCGCGCCCGCGCCCAGCGCCGCCGCCATCACCGCCGCCTTGCGCGTATCGACCGAAATCGCAGCACCCGCCGCCGCGAGCCGTTCGACGACGGGGACGACGCGCGCGATCTCGTCGCCCTCCCACACCGTCTCCGCGCCGGGCCGCGTCGATTCGCCGCCGATGTCGAGCAGCGCGGCGCCCGCGATCGCCAGGTCCATCCCCGCCTGCGCCGCCGCCGCGGCATCGCCGTGATGGCGGCCGCCGTCGGAAAAGCTGTCGGGCGTGACGTTGAGGATGCCCATCACCTGCGGCTGGTCGAAGCGCAGCACGCGCGACCCGAGCGCCAGCGGCGCGCGCGGCGCGGTGATCGCCGCCGCGATCGGCGCGAGCCGCGGATCGTCGGCGACCGCGGCGACGGGCAGCGTGCGCTGAACGACGCGCCGCCCGTCGACCGCCGCGATCAGCTCGTAACCCGCAAACCAGCGCAGCCCCCCCGCCAGCCGCGCCACCGCACCCTCATCCCCGACGGGCGTGTCGACGAAGCGGACGGGACGCAGATAGAGGCGGGCAGCGGCGGGAAGATCGATCACCCCCGCCTTCTAGGGCGAAGCGCGGCGGCGGGGGAAGGGGCGAGTAGGCCGCGCGGTTGCCGATGACGGCGCGTCCGCCCTGCAGCGATGGGCCATCGGCGCGTCGAGCCCGCGCGGATCATAGGCGGGCGGACAACCGGCCCGCCGCCGTCGCGATACGATGCCCCTGAAACGGCGAACGCCACTTCTGAAACGGCGAACGCCGCTTCGCGACGGGCGGTCCCCGGTCCTGCGGGGACCGGGGGTTTCCCCGTCAGGGCTGGGTCGCGAGGAGGTAGGTCTGGCGGAGGGCGTCGATCGGCTGGAGGGTGCCGTCGGCTTCGAAGTGCCAGAAGGTCCAGCCGTTGCACGAGGGCGCGCCCTGAAGCGTCGCGCCGAGCTTGTGGATCGAGCCGGTGGCGGTGCCCGCGCGCAGCGAGCCGTCGGCGCCGACGATCGCCTGGAAGCGGCGGCGCGAATCGGTGAGGACGGTGCCGGGGGCGAGATAGCCGTTTTCGACGAGCTGGCCGAAGGCGACGCGCGGCGCGGCCTTGGGCGCCTGCATCGTCGTCAGCGCCGATTCGTCGAGCGGCAGCGCGTCGGCGATGCGTTCGAGCGCCGCCTCGCAATAGCCGGGCTCGCGCTCGATCCCGATCCAGCGGCGGCCGAGACGCCGCGCGACCGCGCCGGTGGTGCCGGTGCCGAAGAACGGATCGAGCACGACGTCGCCCTTCTTGGTCGAGGCGAGCAGGATGCGATAGAGCAGCGCCTCGGGCTTTTGCGTCGGGTGAACCTTGACCCCGTCCTTCTTGAGCCGTTCCTGGCCGCCGCAGATCGGGAACTCCCAGTCCGAGCGCATCTGAAGCTCGTCGTTGAGCGTCTTCATCGAGCGATAGTTGAAGGTGTAGCGCGCCTTTTCGCCCTTCGACGCCCAGATCAGCGTTTCGTGTGCGTTGGTGAAGCGCGTGCCCTTGAAATTGGGCATCGGGTTCGCCTTGCGCCAGATGATGTCGTTGAGGATCCAGAAGCCCAGATCCTGCACCGCGGTGCCGACGCGGAAGATGTTGTGATAGCTGCCGATCACCCAGATCGTGCCGTCGTCCTTGAGGATGCGGCGCGCCTCGGCCAGCCAGGCGCGGGTGAAGGCGTCATAGGCGGCGAAGGTGTCGAACTTGTCCCAATCGTCGTCGACGGCGTCGACCTGGCTCCCGTCGGGGCGATAGAGGTCGCCGCCGAGCTGGAGATTATAGGGCGGGTCGGCGAAGATCAGGTCGATCGACTTGTCGGGCAGCGAGCGCATCGCCTCGACACAGTCGCGCATCAGGATGGTGTCGAGCGGCAGCAGCGCCGCCGGTTCGATCGCCGGTCCGATCGCCGTGCGCGTCCGCGCCTTAACCTTTTCCAACACCCCCATCGCGACCGAACTCCCTGTTGAAGAACAGCCTATTCGTCGGGTGGCGAGTCCGCCGTCAAGACGCCGGTTTTGCGCGGGAATCCGCGAGTCCCGGCGCAAAGCGGCCGCAACGGGCCGAACGGCGCGGCGCGCAACCAGATATTGAGTCAACAGCTTATCCACAGGCTCAAGCGCTGGTGGTGTTGCAAAAAAGACTCAGTCCGGCGGTTTTGCGCGGGGAGCGGGCGTTAACCGATTGGCCGGGGCGGCGCCACCCCCGGCGATGCGCAAAATGCCGGAGGGCGGCGGTGCCGGGGCGCGGGGGGGCTCGGGTGGGGCGGCGGCGCCGGGGCGCGCGCTATTCGGCGGCGCGGATCGCCGGGCCGAAATCGAGCTCCGCCTGCGCGACGGGCGCGAAGCTGCGCCGGTGGAGCGGGGTGGGGCCGAGGCGGCGCAGCGCCTCCTGATGCGCGCGGGCGCCATAGCCCTTGTTGCTCGCCCAGCCATAGCCGGGATAGCGCGCGTCATATTCGATCATCAGCGTGTCGCGATGATGCTTGGCGACGATCGACGCCGCCGCGATCGACAGGCAGCGCGCGTCGCCGCCGACGATCGCCTCGCTGGGGTGCGGCCAGTCGGGGCAGCGATTGCCGTCGACGAGCACCATCGCCGGCGCGAAGCCGAGCGCGTCGACCGCGCGGCGCATCGCGAGCATCGACGCCCACAGGATGTTGAGCGAATCGATCTCCTCGACCGTGGCGATGCCGATGCCGACGTGGGCGCAGCGCAGCAGCTCGGCCGCGAGGCGGGCGCGGCGGGCGGCGGTGAGCGCCTTTGAATCGTTGATGCCGTCGGGCAGGCAATCGGGATCGAGCCGCACCGCCGCCGCGACGACGGGACCGGCGAGCGGGCCGCGCCCGGCCTCGTCCACCCCCACCACGGGGCCGGCGTGGCGGCGTTCGAAGCTGAAATCGGGAAGGCCGGACATCGGGCGCGAACCGGGACGGGGCGAGGCGGTCATGCGTCGGCGTCGATCCGCCACGGCGGGAAGCGGCGCATCTCGCCCGCCTGATAGAGGCACAGCGCGTTGCCCGCGGGATCGCGCAGCCGCGCCTCGCGCCAGCCCCATTTGCGGTCGGTCGGCTCCTGATCGAAGCGGACGCCCTGTTGCTGGAGATAGGCGACGGTGACGTCGAGATCGCCGCATTCGAAATAGGTGACGGGGCCGCCGGGCATCTCGTCGCGCGCCTCGATCGAGAAGGTGGCGCCGCCTTCGGCCTCGAACCGGGCATAGCGCGGGTGCGCGCGGACGATCTGGCGCAGCCCGAGCACGCGGTAGAAGCGCTCGCTGGCCGCGAGATCGTCGGCGGGGACGGTGACCTGGTTGAGCATCGGTTCGAAGAAGCTCATGTTGAGATCGAGCCGCACCGAATGATGCCCCATCGGGCCGTGGCCGCGGCCGAGCCCCGGCGCCTCGCGCATCGCGATGCGGACGAAGCGGCGCGCGCGGCCGACGGCTTCGGGCAGATCCCATTCGGCGGCGAGCCCGCACGCGATCGCCGAGGCGAGCGAGCAGCCGGTGCCGTGGCTGTGCACCGTGTCGATGCGCGGATCGCTCCATTCGATTTCGGGCGGATCGTCGGGATCGACCGAGAAGAGCCGGTCGACGACCTGGGGGCCGGGGACGTGCCCGCCCTTGACCAGCAGCGCGCAGCCATGGTCGTCGGCGAGCGCGCGCGCGGCGGCGCGCTGGGCCGCGGCGTCGATCAGCGGGCGGCGGGCGAGCGCCTCGAGCTCGGGCAGGTTGGGCGTGGCGACGGTGGCGCGCGCCATCAGCCGTTCGAACGCGGCGATCGTCGCCTCGTCGGCGAGCACCGCGCCGCTGGAGGCGACCATCACCGGGTCGAACACCACCGGCACGCCGGGCAGGTCGGCGAGCCGTTCGGCGACCGCGGCGGCGGTGCGCGCCGAGCCGATCATGCCGATCTTGACCGCGTCGACGCCGATGTCGCGCACGACCGCGTCGATCTGGGCCAGCACCATGTCGGTGGGGACGGGATGGACGGCATCGACGCCGAGCGTGTTCTGCGCGGTGATCGCGGTGATCGCGGTCATCGCATGGCCGCCGAGCATCGTGACGGTGCGCAGATCGGCCTGGATGCCCGCGCCGCCCCCCGAATCGGACCCGGCGATGATGAGGATGCGTGCGGTCATGGCCGTTACCCCTGATGGCGCCGGGCGGCGGCGGCGGGATGATCGCGCAGCGCCTGGCCGACGCGCGTGGGGCGGTCCATCAGCTCGCCGCCGCAATTGGGGCAGCGTTCGTCGAGCGCATCGGCGCATTCGGCGCAGAAGGTACATTCGAACGAGCAGATGAACGCGCCGTGCACATTGGCCGGCAGATCGGTGCTGCAGCGTTCGCAGTCGGGCCGCATTTCGAGCATCGTCACTCCCCTACCCGGGCCGCCCGGACGGCGTCGCGCCGCGCCGGGTCCGGTCCCAATGTTCCAGCCGCGCGATCAGGCCGCGGCGGCGCGCACCGCGTCGCACACGCGATCGACGATCGCCTCGACCTGGCCGCGATCGTCGCCCTCCGCCATGACGCGGATCACGGGTTCGGTGCCCGAGGCGCGGATGACGAGGCGGCCGTGCGCGCCGAGTTCGGCCTCGGCCGCGGCGATGGCGTCGCGGACGCGATCGTCCTCGAGCGGCTTGCCGCCCTTGAAGCGCACATTCTTGAGCAACTGCGGCAGCGGTTCGAAACGGTGGAGCACCTCGCTGGCGGGCGCGCCCGCGCGGACGATTTCCGCCAGCACCTGAAGCGAGGCGACGAGCCCGTCGCCGGTGGTCGCATAGTCCGACAGGATGATGTGCCCGCTCTGTTCGCCGCCGACATTGTAGCCCGAGGCGCGCATCTTTTCGAGGACATAGCGGTCGCCGACCTTGGTGCGGACGAGCCCGAGCCCCTGCGCCGCGAGATGGCGTTCGAGCCCGAGATTGGACATCACCGTCGCGACGAGCCCGCCGCCCGCGAGCCGCCCGCGCCGCGCCCAGCCGGTGGCGATGAGCGCCATCAGCTGATCGCCGTCGATCACGCGGCCGCTTTCGTCGACGACGATCAGCCGGTCGGCGTCGCCGTCGAGCGCGATGCCGATCGCCGCGCCGCTGGCCACGACGGTTTCGCACAGCACGTCGGGCGCGGTCGAGCCGACGCCCGCGTTGATGTTCTTGCCGTTGGGTTCGACGCCGATCGAGACGACGTCGGCGCCGAGTTCCCACAGCGCCGAGGGCGCGACCTGATAGGCGGCGCCGTTGGCGCAATCGACCACGACCTTGAGCCCGTCGAGCGTCAGGTCCGAGGGGAAGGTCGACTTGGCGAAATGGATGTAGCGGCCGCGCGCGTCCTCGACCCGGCGCGCCCGGCCGATGTCCGCCGACGCGGCGAGCGGCACGTCGCCGTCGATCAGGGCCTCGATCGCCAGTTCGTCGGCGTCGGACAGCTTGAACCCGTCGGGGCCGAACAGCTTGATGCCGTTGTCGGCGAACGGATTGTGGCTCGCCGAGATCATCACGCCGAGATCGGCGCGCATCGAATGGGTGAGCATCGCCACCGCCGGCGTGGGCATCGGCCCCACGAGCACCACGTCCATGCCGACGCTGGTGAACCCCGCGACCATCGCGTTTTCGAGCATATAGCCCGACAGCCGCGTGTCCTTGCCGATCACCACGCGGTGGCGGTGATCGCCGCGCCGGAAATGCGCGCCCGCCGCCATGCCGACCTTCATCGCCATCGCCGCCGTCATCGGCGCGAGGTTGGTCGCCCCCCGGATTCCGTCCGTCCCGAAATATTTTCTTGCCATCAGCCTTAATCTCACGCCCTTGTGGCCGCTTGCGCCTGTCGTACTAGCGGCGAAAACCACAAAGGGCGAGCATGTCGCAAACGATCCGTGTTCTTCTTTCGCCGGTCCGCCTGACGATCGGCCGACTTTCGCCGCCGCTGCGCATCCTGGTCTCGCTGGTGATCGGGCTGGTCGCGGGCATCGCCGCCGCGCGCGCGGCGCCCGAGGCGGCGCTGCGCTGGGTCGCCGCGATCGAGCCGGTGGGCACGATGTGGCTCAACGGGCTGCGCATGACGATCGTGCCGCTGGTCGTCGGGCTGCTCGTCACCGGCATCGCGCAGACCGCCGAGGCGGCGCGCGCGGGACGGCTGGCGACGCGGTCGATCCTGGCGTTCCTGGCGATCCTGTGGGGCACGTCGGCGATGGCCGGGCTGGTCACGCCGATGCTGCTCGAGCTGTGGCCGCTGTCGCACGACGCGACGACGGCGCTGCGCGCGAGCTTCCGCGCGGCGGCCCCCGCAGGCGAGATGCCGTCGTTCGCGAGCTTCATCACCGCGCTGATCCCGGTCAACCCGGTGAGCGCCGCGGCGAACGACGCGTTCCTGCCGCTGATCGTCTTTACCACGGTGTTCGCCTTTGCCGTCACGCGGCTGCCCGAGGAGCAGCGCACGGTGCTGACCGGCGTGTTCCGCGCGCTGGCCGACGCGATGCTGATCGTCATCACCTGGGTGCTGTGGCTGGCGCCGCTGGGCGTGTTCGCGCTGTCCTATGCCGTCGGCGCGCGCGCGGGCACCGCCGCGTTCGGCGCGCTGCTCCATTATGTCGCGATCGTGAGCGCGGTGGGCGCGCTGGTCTGGGCGCTCGCCTATCCGGTCGGCGTGATCGGCGGGCGCGTGCGGCTGCGCGACCTGATCCGCGCGACCGGCCCCGCACAGGCGGTGGCGATCAGCACCCAGTCGTCGCTCGCCTCGCTGCCCGCGATGCTGCGCGGCACCGAGGCGCTGAAGGTGCCGGTCGCGACCGCAGGCGTGGTGCTGCCGCTGGCGGTCGCGCTGTTCCGTGCGACCGGGCCGGCGATGAACCTGGCGGTCGCGATCTATGTCGGCCATGTGTTCGGCGTGCCGCTGGGGCCGACGCAGCTTGCCGCGGGCGTCGCGGCGGCGGCGCTGACGACGATGGGCGCGGTGAGCCTGCCCGGCACGATCAGCTATATCAGCTCGATCGCGCCGATCGCGGTGGTGATGGGCGTGCCGGTCGAGCCGCTGGCGCTGCTCGTCGCGGTCGAGACGCTGCCCGACATCGTCCGCACGCTGGGCAATGTGACGATGGACGTGGCGGTGACCGCCGCGATCGCCGAGCGCGCCGATGCCCGCGACGGCGCGAGCGAGGCCGACGCGCTGCTCGAACAGGGCTGAACGGCGCGGGGTTCACGCCCGGGCCGCGCGCGCGGGCGGGGGCCGTTGCGCCGGGCCGTGCGTTGGCGGGACGACGGGGCGCGGCCTGTCCATGCGGACCGTTTCCTTCCGCCGCGCGACCGCCTAGAGAGGCCGCCATGCAGATCGCCTTTGTCAAATGCCATGGTTCGGGGAACGACTTTCCGCTGATCGACGCGCGCGCGATGCGGCTGAGCGACGGCGAATGGCGCGCGGTGGCGCGCGCGCTCGCCGATCGCGACGGGCCGGTGGGCGGCGACGGCATCCTGTTGCTGACCGAGGGCGACGCCGATTGCGCGTTCGGGATGCGGATGCTCAACCCCGACGGCAGCGAGGCCGAGACGTGCCTGAACGGGCTGCGCTGCGTCGCGCGCGCGGGGTTCGAGGCGCTGGGGATCGACCATGCGCGCGTGCGGCTGAAAACCAGCACCGCCGAGGTTGCGCGCGAGGCGCCGATCGCGCCGGGCGTCGTGACGATCCGCACCGTCGCCGGGCCGGCGGCGATCGAGCCCGCGGCGGTGGGGCTGGTGGGCATCGACGCGCCGGTGATCGACGCGGCGATCCCCGGGCTGCCCGATGCGGGGCGCTTTACCGCGATCGCGATGCCCAACCCGCACCTGGTCCGTTTCGTCGAGACGGTCGACGAGGCGGCGCTGGTCGCGCTGGGCGACTGGTGCGAGGCGGGGCCGGCGCTGATCCCGGCGCGCGCCAACGTATCGTTCGTCGAGCTGCGCGGCGCCGACGCGCTGTTCGTGCGCACCTATGAGCGCGGCGTCGGGCTGACCGACAGCTGCGGCAGCGCGATGGCGGCATCGACGCTGGCCGCCGGGCTGACCGGGCGGATCGCGTTCGGGACCGAGGTGCGCGTGTTCAACAAGGGCGGGCTGGTGCGCGGCCGCGCGAGCGCCGAGCGCGTCGTCACGATCAGCGGCAATGCGAGCTTTCTGTACGATGCGACGGTCGAGGTCGACCTGGCCGCGGCGAGCGCGGGCGTGCCCAACATCCATGCCCGCCGGTACGACGAGGTCGCGGCGTGGGAGGCGGCGCTCGCCGCGCTGCGGGCGTGAGCAGATAACCAAATAGGATAAAAACGCTTGACATCGTCACGCTGATCCGGTACAGCTATGCAACACTGAGAAATTGCGACTCGCGCCGGTCGGGCCGGGTCGCAGCCAGCAGATCGAAACGGGCCGGGGCGGCGACGCCTTTCGGCCCGTTTTGCTGTCCAGCCGATAGGGAGAGCGAGCGATGCACCCTGTGTTGTCGGGCGACGACCTGCGCCCGCGCGTCGATGTGTCGGCGCGGCGCAAGGACCGGATGGTCAAGAAATCGCGGCGGTTTCTGGCGCGGCTGACCGAATGCGGCGATCCGGTCGCGGCGGCCGCGGCGGCGGGATCGAGCCTGGCCTATTTCCAGACGCTGCGGCGGCGCGAGCCGGCGTTCGCGGGGGAATGGGCGATCGCGGTGATGACCGCCTATGAACGGCTGGAACAGGCGCTGTTGCGGCGCACGCTGGCGGTGCTCGACACCGACGCGGCGAGCGGCGCGCGGGCGGGCAAGGACGATTATGCGCTGGCGATGCTGTTGCTGGCGCGGCAC
>JAFABD010000082.1 GCA_023426225.1 Pseudomonadota bacterium
GAACTCGCCCTTGTCGCCGCGATGCACGCCGCCTGCGGCGACACGGCCCGACTGCGCGCCGACCGTCTGCGCTGGGCGCTCGCGGCGGCGGCCGGCGTCACCGCCGCGGCGGCCGACCTGCTCGATGCGCGGATGGCCGCGGGAGCGCTACCTTTCCTCGACCCCGCCGAAGCCCGGACCGCCGCCGCCACCCTCCGCGATTGCCTCCCCCCCGCCGACGCGACCCCCGCCGTCACCGGCTACCCGATGCGCAACGGCAAGCCGCATGTCGACATCGTCTGGCTCGAAATCACCAACCACTGCAACCAGAAGTGCACCTTCTGCCCCGACATGTTCCGCGAGGATGCGCGCACCTGGCTCCCGCTCGATCAGGTCAAGAACCTGATCGACCAGCTCTGCGACACGATCAGCGTGGGCTCGATGCAGCTCAACGCCTATGGCGAGCCGCTGCTGCACCCGAACATTGCCGAGATCCTCGCCTATATCCGCGAACGCGACGTGCGCTTCCCCACCTATTTCACCTCGCACGGGATGACGCTGGTCGAAAAGAAGCTCAAGCAGCTTTCGAACAACTATCCTGCCGGCATCGCCATCTCGCTCCACAACGACAGCCAGGCGTCGTACGAGGCGACGCGCAGTCACAAGATCGGCGACTATGACACGCTGGTCGCCCGCGTCACCGCGCTGTTGCGCCAGATGGTGGCCGAACGCGCCCCGTCGCATCTGCGCCTTTATCAGATGGTCTCCAACGGCGCCGAGGATCCGCGCGTCGACCCGGTCACGCGCCACGCCTTTCCCGACACGCCCGAACGGCTGATCGCGCATGTCCGCAAATGGGAGGCGATTGCCGAAACGATCGCCGCAGCGGCGCCGCCCGAAAGCGGCGCCCAGGCCCACCGGACGAGCGACGCCGACCTGCGCGGCGCATTCCGGGAGTCGACCCAGGGCGACAGTACGCACCTGCCCATCCTCACCTGGCGCGACGTCAATGGCGGGCTGCAACAGGCGTTCATGTCGGCCCGCCCGGTCGGCACCTACGCCAATCTGCTGCTCGAATATGATCCGCGCTGGTCGGTCGAGCGCAAGCTGGTGACGGGACAGAGCTGCGGTTTCACTGCGACGCCGTCGCTCGCGATCTTCGCCACCGGGCGGCTCGGCATCTGCTGCCTCGATCTCAACAGCACCGCGACCTTCGGCGCGCTGTCCGACTTTCCCGACCTGCGCACCGCGCTCACCAGCCCGCAGGCGCTGCAGATCTTCGCACAGCTTTCGAACGGCATCGCCACCAGCCGCGGGTGCCAGATCTGCCTCGGCGGCCCCGAACGCCACTGCGCGAGCAAGAATCTCCCCGGCCCGCCCCGGCCCGCCGGCCATTTCGCGCCGGGGATCTAGCCGCGCGGCGTCCGCGACGCGGATCGTCAGCGCTCCCGACGGCAATCCCGTCGCGTTTGCCGAACAGCGCCCGCCCCCGGCGCAACCCCGGCACTGGCCGCGCGCGCTTGCCCCTTGGCAAGCGCGGCGATGTCGATCAAAGGTCGCGCATGGGCGGCTCCAACTCCTTTCTCGATCGCGATTGTCCGGGTTTCCCGTCTCGCACGTCTAACTAGGGGAACGGCGGCGTGGCCGATCTTGCGGACATGCTGGCAAAGGCGAAGCGCGCCGTGCTTCGCCGTGGATTCGCGGAACAGGATGCGGACGAATTGGTGCAGGAGGCGTTCCTGAGGATCGAACGCTATGAACGCGAACAGCAGGCGCGCTCGCGCGAGGCGCTGCTCGTCACCGCGGCGATCAACCTGTCGATCGACCGGCGCCGCCGCGAGGCGCGCGCGCCCTTTGCGCCCGCGAACGACCTGCTCAACATCGCCGATGCGCGCCCCGACCCGTCGCAGGTTCTCGAACAACAGGCGCGGCTGGCCCATGCCCGCGCCGGGCTGGCGCGGCTGCCCGAACGGACGCGGCGCATCCTGCTGCGCCGCCGGCTCGACGGCGCGACCTATGCCGAAATCGCCGCCGACGAGGGGATGAGCGTCGCCGCGGTCGAAAAGCAGGTCGCGCGCGCCACGCTGCAACTGATGCAGTGGATGGAGGGGTGGTGACGCAACGCCATGCCCGCGCCGCCGCCGAGGCGGCGACCTGGCTCGCCCGGCTTCAGGGCGACGCGCGCACGCCCGAACGCGAGGCGGCGTTCCGCGAATGGCTGCGCGCCGATCCGGCGCATCAGCAGGCGTTCGAACGCGCGACCGACATCTGGGCCGATCTTCCCGAAATCGCCCGGCCGCGCGACGCCCGCCGCGCACCGACGGGTCTGATCCCGCGCATCGGCGGGCACGCGCGCGCATTCGCGCTCGCGGCGATGCTCGTCGCGCTCGTCGCCACCGCGACGCTCCTGTGGCTCGCACGCCCCGCCGCCTATTCGACCGCGGTGGGCGAACAGAAGGTCGCGACGCTCGAGGACGGCAGCCGCATCGCGCTCAATACCGACAGCAGCGTTCAGGTCCGCTATCGCGCCGACACGCGGCTGGTCGTGCTCGATCGCGGCGAGGCGATGTTCGAGGTCGCCCACAACAGCGCGCGCCCCTTCCTCGTCCGCGCCGGCAATCGTCAGATCCGCGCGGTCGGGACCAGCTTCGTCGTGCGCCGCCAGGGCGGTTCGGTCAGCGTGACGCTGCTTCACGGCAAGGTCGCGGTGACCGATCTCGATCCCGCCGCGCGCCCCGCGCCGCCCACGTTCCTCAACCCCGGCGAGCGGCTGCGCGCCGCGGCGCAGGGGCCGGCGCGGATCGACGTCCAGCCGGTCGAGGTCGCGACCGCCTGGCGGCGCGGACAGGCGGTGTTCGCCAACACCCCGCTCGCCGACGCGGTGGCGGAAATTGAGAACGGCGGAGCAATATTCGACCACGGTAGCGGCGGGATAGTCCTGCTGCGGGCGGCGTAAAAGTCGTCCACCTTGAAGCCTTTCTGCCGAGTCAGGGAGGTGTGGGGATCTACAGCGTGGAACTTTATCTTCAGGTCCGTCTGGCTTGCGCGGATGGCATGAGCCAACGGGCGGCGGCGAAGCGTTTCAATGTGTCGCGCGAAACGGTACGCAAGATGCTGTCGTTTTCATCGCCGCCGGGTTACCGGCGCCAGTCCGTACCGCAGCGCCCGAAGCTGGACGGGTTTGTGGCGATCATTGATGGATGGCTTGAGGGTGACCGCAGTGTCCCGCGCAAGCAACGCCATACGGCGAAGCGGGTATTCGACCGTTTGCGCACCGAGCATGGTTTCACCGGCGGCTATACGATCATCAAGGATTACATCCGGGAGCGCGAACAGCGCAGCCGGGAGATGTTCGTGCCGCTGGCGCACCCTGCGGGAGATGCGCAGGCCGATTTCGGGGAAGCGCTGGTGGAGATCGGCGGGGTGGAGCAGAAGGCCTACTTCTTCGCGCTCGATCTGCCGCACAGTGATGCCTGCTATGTGCGGGCCTATCCGGCGGCGGTGGCGGAGGCCTGGGTGGACGGACACGTGCATGCCTTCGCGTTTTTCGGCGCGGTACCGCGCTCGATCGTCTATGACAACGATCGCTGCCTTGTGGCGAAGATCCTGCCCGACGGCACGCGGCAGCGTGCCACGCTGTTCAGCGCTTTCCTGTCACATTACGTGATCCGCGACCGCTATGCTCGCCCGGGCAAGGGGAACGAGAAAGGCAATGTGGAGGGGCTGGTAGGCTATTGCCGGCGCAACTTCATGGTGCCGATCCCGAAGTTCCCGACCTGGGAGGCGTTCAACCTGTGGCTGGAGGAGCAATGCCGCAAGCGCCAGCAGGACAAGGTGCGCGGGCAGAGCGAGACGATCGGTGAGCGGCTGCAGCGCGATCTCGCGGCCATGCAGCCTCTGCCCGCTACACCCTTCGAGGCCTGCGATCAGAAAGGCGGGCGGGTCTCCTCGCAATCCCTGGTGCGCTACAGGACCAACGATTATTCGGTTCCGGCGGCCTGGGGCCATCAGGAGGTCTGGATCAGGGCCTATGTCGATGAGGTGGTGATCGGCTGCCGCAGCGAAGTCATCGCCCGTCATCCTCGTTGCTATGCCCGCGAGGAGGTTGTCTTCGACCCGCTCCATTATCTCCCGCTGATCGAGCAGAAGATCAACGCATTCGACCAGGCTGCGCCTTTGCAGGGCTGGGACCTGCCCGAAGCGTTCACGACACTGCAGCGGTTGATGGAAGGGCGCATGCACAAACATGGCAGGCGCGAATATGTGCAGGTACTGCGCCTGCTGGAAACGTTCACCCTCGCCGATCTCCAGGCGGCGGTCGAACAGGCCATCGATCTTGGCGCCATCGGCTTCGATGCCGTCAAGCACCTCGTCCTGTGCCGGATCGAACGCGTACCGCCCAGGCTGGACCTGGACGTCTATCCCTTCCTGCCACGCACCACGGTCGAGAAGACCTTTGCCAGAGCCTATCTGAGCCTGCTCTCCGACCGGCAGGAGGCCGCATGAGCGATCAGGCCCCGGAGATCCTTCTCGCTCACCATCTCAAGGCGCTCAAGCTGCCTACGTGCCTGCGTGAGCATCACAAGCTCGCGCGGCAATGTGCCGCTGAAGGCGTCGATCATATCCGCTTCCTCGCCCGCCTCGTCGAGATGGAAATGATCGACAGGGAGCGTCGCATGGTCGAGCGGCGCATCAAGGCCGCGCGCTTCCCCGCCGTAAAAAGCCTCGACAGCTTCGACTTCGCCGCCATCCCCAGGCTCAACAAGATGCAGGTGCTCGAGATGGCGCGCTGCGAGTGGATCGAGCGGCGTGAGAACGCCATCGCTCTGGGGCCATCAGGCACCGGAAAGACGCACGTAGCGTTGGGGCTCGGACTGGCAGCATGCCAGAAAGGACTGTCGGTGGGCTTCACCACCGCGGCAGCGCTGGTCAGCGAAATGATGGAGGCCCGCGACGAGCGCCGTCTTCTGCGCTTCCAGAAGCAGATGGCCGGATACAAGCTGCTCATCATCGACGAACTGGGCTTTGTGCCGCTCTCCAAGACCGGCGCCGAACTGTTGTTCGAGCTGATCTCCCAGCGTTACGAACGCGGCTCCACCTTCATCACCAGCAACCTGCCCTTCGACGAATGGACCGAAACCTTCGGATCTGAGCGTCTCACAGGCGCGCTCCTCGATCGCCTGACCCATCACGTCAGCATCCTCGAGATGAACGGCGAAAGCTATCGCCTCGCGCACAGTCGGGCCCGCAAGGCCAAAACCAGACCCTGAAAATTACACCAATGCCGGGGGGAGTGGCCTCGGGCTACGCCCTCACGCCACTCCCCCCGGCATGTAACACGATGGCCTGGTTTTACGCCGCCGAATGGCCGACTTTTGCTCCGCCGTTGACAGGTTTTGCCGCCGAACGCGCCAAGCTGATCCGCGCCGACCGGTCGCTCGGCGCCGACGATGTGCCCGACGGCAACCCCTATCCGTTCGAGAGCAAGGACACGACGCACTTCTCGGTCGCCGATGCCGACGGCAATGCCGTCAGCAACACCTATACGCTGTCGGCGTCCTACGGCGCGCACGTCGTCGCCGAGGGAACGGGCGTGCTGCTCAACAACTCGCTCGGCAACCTCGCCTGGGGCCGCCGCGGACCCTCGGGAGCGGCGACGCGCCCGGTTCCCGGCAAGCGCGTCGGGTCGACGATCACGCCGATCATCGTGTTCGATCAGGACAAGCCGTGGCTGGTGACCGGTACGCCGGGCGGCGGCTATATCATCGCGACGATGGTCCAGATGCTCGTCAACGTGATCGATCACCGGCTGAACGTCGCCGAGGCGGCAGAGCGGCCCCGCATCAACCAGGGCGGCGGCGACGCGCCGCTGGAGCTTGAGGAAGGCTTCTCGCCCGACCTCGTGCCGCTGCTCGAGGCGCGCGGGCACAAGGTTCAGCGTTCGAACACGATGGGGAGCGTCCAGTCGATCCAGATCGTCGGCGAGCGCTTCCTGGGCAGCGCGGACACGCGGCGCCCCGATGCCGAAGCCGTCCCTGCCCGTTGATGCCCTTCCTGCCCGATTGGAGCTGCCGATGATCCGCCCGTTGCTCGCCGCCGCCGTCTCAGGACTTGCGCTCGTCACCGCTCTTCCTGCCGCGGCGGAGCCGCTCGACCCCGCCGCACGGCAGGCGATCCTTGCCGATGTCGACCAGCGGGCGCCCGCGCTCGCCGAAACCGCGAAGGCGATCTGGGACTTTGCCGAGGTCGGTTTCCAGGAAACGCGCAGCTCGGCGCTGCTTCAGGCCCAGCTTCGCAAGGCCGGTTTCACCGTCGAGGCGGGCGTCGCCGGTATGCCGACAGCGTTCGTCGCACGCTTTCGTCAGGGCACCGGCGGGCCCGTCATCGGCGTCCTCGCCGAATTCGACGCGCTTCCCGGCCTTGCCCAGACCGCCGCGCCCGAGCGCGAGGCGATCCCGGGCCGCGCCGCCGGCCATGGCTGCGGCCACAATCTGTTCGGCGCGGCTTCGGTCACCGCGGCGATCGCGGTGCGCGACTGGATGATCGCCCACAAGGTGTCGGGCGAGATCCGCATCTATGGCACGCCGGCCGAGGAGGGCGGATCGGGCAAGGTCTATATGGTGCGCGCCGGCCTGTTCGACGACGTGTCGGCGGTGCTGCACTGGCATCCGGGCGATTCGAACGCAGTGTCGCTGGGGAAGAGCCAGGCGAACATTTCGGGCAAGTTCCGCTTCCATGGCGTCGCCGCGCACGCCTCCGCCTCGCCCGACAAGGGCCGCTCGGCCCTCGACGGCGTCGAGGTGATGGACGTCGCGGTCAACTTCCTGCGCGAGCATGTCCCGATCGGCACGCGCATCCACTATGTCATCACCCAGGGCGGCGAGGCACCCAACGTCGTTCCGGCGTTCGCGGAGAGCTATTACTATGTCCGCCACACCAATCCGGACGTGGTGCGATCGGTGATGGATCGCGTGCGCAAGGCGGCCGAGGGCGCGGCGATCGCGACGGGGACCAGCGTCGAGTTCGAGGCGACGGGCGGCGTCTATTCGATGCTCGCAAACGAAACGCTCGCACGGGTGATGCACCAGAATCTGAGCACGGTCGGCGGCGCGCAGTGGAACGATGCCGAACGCGCCTGGGCGACCCGCCTCCAGGCGAGCCTGCCCAGCCGGGTGCCGCTCGAACGCGCCGCCGAGGTGCGTCCGATCGAGAATGGCGACGGCGGCGGATCGACCGATGTCGCCGACATCAGCTGGGTCGTGCCGACAGTCGGGCTCGGTGCCGCGACCTGGGTGCCCGGCACCCCCGCGCATAGCTGGCAGGCCGTCGCCGCATCGGGCAACAGCATCGGTGCCAAGGGCGGTGTGGTCGCCGCCAAGACCATCGCGCTGACCGCCGCCGAACTGTTCGGTTCGCCCGAAACGCTGGCGGCGGCGCGTGCCGAACTGCTCCAGCGGCGCGGCCCCGATTTCCGCTATGCCCCGCTGCTGGGCGACCGCAAGCCTGCGCTCGACTATCGCAAATAGCAGGATCGGGATCGAGATCGCGCCCGGGACGGCCCGGGCGCGCCCCCTTCGCTCCTCGGGTCGTTGAGCGAAGTCGGCGCGGGACAGGTACAGCAACCAAGGCCTGCCCCGCCCGCCCCCTCCGGCACCGGCCGCATCGCTCCACCCCGATGCGCCGGCCGCCGGAGCGGTGGATCGGCACCGCGCACTGCCTGCCCCGGGGGGAAACGGGGCGGCAATGCCCGCGGAAGTTGACCGGACGCCCGCCGGCAGTGGCGAGCGCGGTGCCGATCTGCTAGCCCCGCGACGACGCCGGGCGGACGACCCGGCCACGCCGGGGTCGGTCATGGTTGCGTATTCTCCCGAATGGGTCGCGGCACGATTGTTCCGGCTATCGATCGGCGTCTTCTTCATCGGCGGGTTCGTCGCGGCGCTGATCAGTCTGCTGGTGCCCCGCGTTCGGCTGACGCTCGGGCTCGATTATGCCGGGGCGACCGCCATCCAGCTGGGATCGCATTCCAGCTATCTGCTCCTCGCGCTCCCGATCGCGGCAGTCGTTGCGGCGCGCGGCTATATGCGCGCGCACGCCATCGGCCTTGGCTTGATGGCGGTCGGCTGCGGCCTCATCGTCGCGGGGTTTGCCTTTCGCAGCTTTGCCGGCGTGCTCGCCGCGCTGCTCGTCCTGTCCGCGGGAAGCAGCTTTCTGCAGATCGCGAGCAATACCGCCGTCACGCTGGTGGGCGATCCGGCGCGTGCCGCCTTCCGCCTGAACCTGCTTCAGGGTTTCAACGCGATCGGCACCGTCGCCGGGCCGCTGGTCGGCGCGCCGTTCGTGCTCGCGGCGGGCGCCGCGGATCGGATCGGCGGGGCCGGGCTGCCGGCACTGGTGGTTCCTTTCGGGCTCGCCGGGCTCGTGCTCGCCGGGCTGGCCCTTGCCTTTTTCCGCGATCGGGATCTCTTGCGCGGCCTTGCCCCCGCCGGCTCGCGCGCGCGCCGTGCCGATTGGATCGCCGCGCTGCGTGACACCCGGCTACGCCACGGCACGGTGGCGATCTTTGCCTATGTCGGCGCCGAGGTGGCGATCGGCGCGCTGCTCACCGATTTCCTGATGCTGCCGCATGCGCTTGCACTTGCGCCCGTTCCGGCGGCGCGGCTGGTCGCACTCTACTGGGGGGCAGCGATGCTGGGGCGCTTCGCGGGTGCCGCGCTGCTGCGACGGATCGCGCCTGGCCGGCTGCTCGCAGCGGCGACTGCGCTGGCGGTCTTGCTGATCGGCGCGGCAGTCGCAGGACACGGCATCGCCGCCGCCGCGGCGCTGATTGCGGTCGGCCTTGCCAATTCGATCATGTACCCGACAATCTATGTGCTTGCGCTGCCGGCACGTCCCGAACAGGCAACGCCCGGCGCGACGCTGCTGTGCATGGCAGTGGTCGGCGGTGCGGTCATACCGCCGCTGACCGGGTTCGCCGCAGATCGCTTCGGGCTTGTCGCCGCGCTCGCGCTGCCGGCGCTCTGTTACCTCGTCATCCTCGATTTTGCGCGACGTCGTCCCCGCCCGCGTACGTCTGACTAAAAACCGTTGCGTGTCGCATTGTTTCTGCGTAGCGACATTGGAAGCGCTTCCAATTGGCGTCGCAACAGAACACCGGCTCCAGCGCCGGGCAGGGGAGAGACAATGATCCGCACCGCGTCCGCGCGTCGTTTTACGACGCTGTTTTCGCTCTATCTCGCATCTTCCGCGCTTGCTTTCCCCGTCGCTGCGGCGGCTCAGGAGACGCCCGCCGACGACGGACAGGCCGTCGCCCAGGCCGATGCCCCTGCGGGCGATGAAATCGTCGTCACCGGCATCCGCCGCGGCATCGCCGATTCGATCAGCCTCAAGCGCAACGAAACCTCGATCGTCGAAGCGGTTTCGGCCGAGGACATCGGCAAGCTGCCCGACGTGTCGATCGCCGAATCGATCGCGCGCCTGCCGGGCCTCGCCGCCCAGCGTGTCGCCGGTCGCGCCCAGGTGATCTCGATCCGCGGCCTCGCGCCCGATTTCACCACCACGCTGCTCAACGGCCGCCAGCAGGCCAGCTCGGGCGACAACCGCGCCGTCGAGTTCGACCAGTATCCGTCGGAGTTGCTGTCGAGCGTCGTCATCTACAAGACGCCCGACGCGCAGATTTCGGGCATGGGCCTGTCGGGTACCGCCGACCTGCGCACGGTGCGCCCGCTCAGCTTCGGCAAGCGTGCGATCGCGCTCAACCTGCGCGGCGAGCGCACCGAGGGCAAGAAGCTCAACGACGACGTCCGCAACTGGGGTTATCGCGCGAGCGCGAGCTATATCGACCAGTTCGCCAACGGCACGCTCGGCATCGCGCTCGGCTATGCCCGGCTCGATTCCCCGTCGGGCAACCGCCACTTCAAGGCCTATGGCTATGAAGCCTTCGCCGATCAGGACACCAACGGCGACGGCAAGCCCGACCGCAACGTGATTTTGCCAGACAGCGCTGACGGCGCGCTGATGCTCAACGGCCAGGAAGCCTTTGTCACCTCGCGCTCGAACCAGCGCGACGCGTTCATCGGTATCCTCGAATGGCAGCCGAGCGAGGCCTATCACGGCACCGTCGACGTCTATTATTCCAAGTTCAAGCAGAACGAAGTGACGCGCGGCGCGCAGTGGTTCTCGAACCCCTGGGCGGACAACCTCATCTTCACCGATGTCACGACCGAGGATCGCGGCGGCTCCAAGCTGGGCGTCAGCGGCACGCAGGTCGGCGTCGCGCCGATCATCCGCAACGACAACAACAAGCGCAACGACGAGCTGTTCTCGATCGGTCTCAACAACGAGTTCAAGCTCGACGATCGCACGCGTTTCGTCGCCGACCTGTCCTATTCGCGCAACAAGCGCGACGAGCAGATTCTCGAGACCTATGCCGGCTATGGCCGCGGCATCGGCTTCGTGAGCCAGGCCACGCCCGACGTCGGGCGCACCTTTGACAACATGAAGTTCCGCACCCCCGACGAAGGTTTCCCGACCTATGCCGCGGGGCTCGACTATGCCGATGCTGCCAAGATGACGCTGGGCGACCGCGCGCCGTGGAGCGGCTGGGGCCATGACGGCGCGATCCGTTTCCCGAAGGTCGAGGAAAAGGTCTATTCGCTCGACCTGCGCCTCAGCCACGAGGTCGAGGGCTTTTTCAGCGGGTTCGAAATCGGCGTCAACTGGACGCACCGCGACAAGAACAAGACCGTCGACGACAACGACCTGTTCCTCAAGAACGGTCGCCAGCAGGTTTATGTCGACCCGTCGATGCTCATCAAGCCGACCAATCTCGACTTTGTCGGGCTGGGTCCGGTGCTGTCGTTCAATCCGACCAACCTGATCGGCACCTATTACAATGTCAGCCCGATCCGCGATGCCAATTATTACGACAAGAGCTGGTCGATCCGCGAGGACGTGATCACCTGGCACGCCAAGGCGAACATCGACTGGGGCCGGCTGCGCGGCAATGTCGGCGTGCAGGTCGTCAACCAGAGCCAGCGTTCCGAGGGCATGATCATCAACGCCCTGGAGGCCGGCAAGCCGGTGGTGCCGACGCCTACGCGCGACGGTGCCGATTATACCGACGTGCTGCCGAGCCTGAACCTGATCTATGATCTTGGCGGCGGGCACCGGCTGCGCTTCGCGGCGTCGAAGACGATGGCGCGTCCGCGCATGGACGATCTGCGCGCCAACGTCTCGCCAGGGTTCAATGCGCTTGTCTGCTCGGGTCAGCCCTGCGCCCCCGGCACGACCGTCAACCCGTGGTCGGCATCGGGCGGCAACGCCAAGCTCAAGCCGTGGCGGGCCAACGCGCTCGACGTCGCCTATGAATGGTATGTGACGCCCACGACCTATATTTCGATCGCCGGCTTCTACAAGGACATCAAGACCTACATCTACAACCAGTCGGGGACGTTCGACTTCACCGGTATTCCGCTGCCGACCAACGCCTCGTCGATCCCGCCGGGCGTGATCATCAGCAATATCGGCCAGATCACGCTGCCGGCGAACGGCAAGGGCGGCACGGTCAAGGGGCTCGAATTCAGCGGCGCCTTCAACTTCGGCACGCTGACGCACGCGCTCGACGGGCTGGGGCTGCAGGGCAGCCTGTCGCTCACCGACTCCGACCTCAACCCGACGTCGAACCCCGATCCGACGCAGGCCGTCCGGATTCCGGGGCTGTCGGGCACCGTCTATAACCTCACCGCCTATTTCGAGCGCGACGGTTTCCAGGCGCGGATCAGCCAGCGTTACCGTTCGGGCTTCAAGGGCGAGGTGGTGCAGTTGTTCGCCACGCGCGGGTTTACCGAGATTCTGGCGGACAAGCAGGTCGACGCCCAGATCGGCTATACCTTCCAGAGCGGCGCGCTCAACGGACTGGGCGTGCTGTTCCAGGTGAACAACCTGACCGACTCGCCCTATCGCACGCGCATCGGCCTCGATGGCGGCGGCACCAAGACCCAGAATGGCGGGTCGCTGCTCGAAACCTATGAAAAGTACGGGCGGCAGTTCCTGCTTGGGCTCAACTACCGCTTCTAATAGTCTCCTCCTGCGGGGGCGGCGGCGATCGTCGCCCCTGGCCTTTTGATCCTCTTTTCCATTAGGTCTGCAGGCCATGAAGCAGATGCAGCGCATCCTCATTGCGGGCGGGGGCTCGGCGGGCTGGATGACAGCCGCGATGTTCGCCCGGCTGTTCAAGGGCCTGTACGCGATCACGCTGGTCGAATCGGACGAAATCGGCACCGTCGGTGTCGGCGAGGCGACGATTCCGGCGATCAAGATCTTCAACGATCTGCTGGGCCTCGACGAGAACGCGTTCCTGCGCCGCACGCAGGGCAGCTTCAAGCTGGGCATCCAGTTCAACGACTGGCTGCGCCCGGGCAGCAGTTATGTCCACGGCTTCGGCCCGATCGGGCAGGATCTGGAGTGGCTCCGCTGCCATCATTATTGGCTTCGTCTCCGCGCCGAAGGGCGCGTCGCGCCGTTCGATCGTTATTCGATCAACTGTTCGGCCGCGCTTGCCAATCGCTTCATGCGACCGCGACCCGACATGCCGAAAAGCCCGATCGGCCAGATCGCCTATGCTTTCCATTTCGACGCCGGCCTTTATGCGGAATATCTGGCCGAATATGCACAGGCGCGCGGCGTCGAACGGCGCCAGGGCCGGATCGTTGACGTCGCGGTCGACGGCGACAGCGGATTTCTGAAATCGGTCACGCTCGCCGACGGCAGCCGGCTTGAGGCGGATCTGTTCATCGACTGCTCCGGCTTTCGCGGATTGCTGATCGAACAGGCGCTCGGCGCGGGTTATGAGGACTGGAGCCACTGGCTGCCCTGCGACCGCGCCATCGCCGTGCCGAGTGCGCGGTCGGCGGACTTCACGCCCTATACCCGCTCCAGCGCCCGGCCCGCCGGGTGGCAGTGGCGGATCCCGCTCCAGCATCGCACCGGCAACGGCCATGTCTATTCGAGCCGCTACATGGACGACGCGACGGCCGAGACGATCCTGCTCGACCATCTCGATGCGCCGATCGCCGGCGAACCCCGGCGGCTGCGCTTCGTCCCCGGCCGCCGTCGCGCCGCCTGGGTCAAGAACTGCGTCGCGATCGGCCTGTCGGCGGGATTTCTCGAACCGCTCGAATCCACGGGGCTCCACCTGATCCAGTCGGGGATTCTGCGGCTGGTCCGCCTGCTTCCCGACGCCGGTTTCGATCCGGCCAATATCGCCGAGTTCAATCGCCAGACCCAGTTCGAGTTCGAGCGGATCCGCGACTTCATCATCCTGCACTACAAGGCTACCGAACGCGACGACACGCCGTTCTGGCGCCATGTCCGCACGATGGACGTCCCCGAAACACTGGCGCGCAAGATGGCGCTGTTCGCCGCCAACGGCCGCATCTTCCGCGAGGACGAGGAACTGTTTGCGGAGGAAAGCTGGATTCAGGTGCTGATCGGCCAGGGCGTGATCCCGCGCGCGCCCGATCCGCTGGTCGAGGTGACGCCGCTTCCCGAAATCGAACGCTATCTGGCCAACATCGCCGACGTGATCGAACGTTGCGTCGCCGTCATGCCGGCGCACGCCGATTTCGTCGCCGATTGCTGCCCCGCCGCGCCCCCGTCGGCCTGACACACATTGATACGCGTCAAAGGACTTCCGCACCGCCGCTTTGCGACGCTAAGGTCGGGTGGGGGAAGGCGGATTTGACGCAACGCAGGCCAACGATCGACGATGTCGCGCGCCTTTCGGGCGTCGCGCGGGCGACGGTGTCGCGCGTGCTCAACGACGGTCCCAACGTCAGCGCGCGGATGCGCGAACGTGTGCTCGAGGCGGTGCAGACCCTCGGCTATCAGGTCAACCTCCAGGCGCGCTTTCTGGCGGGCGGCGCCAACCGCACGGTGCTCCTCATCACCTCCTGCGACACGGAGAACGAACCCAATTCCTATTACCACGCCGCGCTCGAGATCGGCGCGCTGCGCGTCTGCGCTCAGACGGGGTTCGAACTCGTCACCCATTCGGTCGTCCAGACCGGCGCGGACGTCGAGGCACGCATCCGCCACCTGGTCGAGGAAAGCCGCTGTTCGGGCGCGATCCTGACCCCGCCCTTCTCGGACTGGCCCCGGCTCGTCAAAACGCTGGCGGTCGACGGTCGTGCCGTCGTGTGCATCTCCCCCGGCGAGCCTGCCAGTTGCAGCGTCCCGGCGGTCGGCATGGACGACGAGGCCGCAGGCTTTGCGCTGACCCGTCACCTGATCGGGCTCGGCCACCGCCGTTTCGGCTTCATCCGGGGCTTGGCGGCACATCTTGCCGCCGAACGGCGTTTCGCCGGCGCATGGCGCGCGTTGAAGGAAGCGGGACTGGAAAGCGACGCTGTCGTATCGTGCCGCGGCAACTTCACCTTTCGGTCGGGGACCGAATTGCTGCCGGTGCTGATCGCCACCCGTCCGCGGCCGACGGCCATCCTCTGTGCCAACGACGATACCGCCGTCGGCGCGCTGTTCGCCGCCCATCGCGACGGGCTCCAGGTTCCCCGCGACCTTTCGATCGCCAGTTTTGACGACACGCCGGTTTCGGCACTGGTCTGGCCGCCGCTTACCACCGTGCATCAGCCCATCCAGGAAATGAGCGCGCGCGCGATGCAGATCATCGCCGGGCTCCGCACCGGCACTGCGCCCCCCGCGTCGACGGGATCGTGCGAGCAACTGCCCTTCTCGATCGTCGAGCGCGCATCGGTGGCCCAGCCTGTCCAGCGTTGACATTCAACGTCCCACCGGGGATGATTGAAGCGTTGGAAGCGCTTCCAATATCGAAGAATCAATAAGAATGGGGAGGATCATGATGCCGTCCAACCATATCCGGCTGTCGTTTTTCGCGGCCTCGGCGATGGCGCTTGCCGCCGCACTGCCCGCCGTCGCCCAGCAGGCTCCCGGCGCATCCGCCCCGGTCGCTGACGAGGCCGGCCGCCGGGCCGAGGCCCTCGTCCAGCAGATGACGCGCGAGGAACAGCTTCGCTACGTCTTCGGCTATTTCCCGCCGATGAGCAAGGATCGCCCGGCGGACATGATCCCCTCGGCGGGCTATGTTCCCGGTATCCCACGGCTGGGCATCCCGACGCTGCGCGAAAGCGACGCGAGCCTCGGCGTCGCCAATCAGGTCGAGCAGCGCAAGGGCGATACCGCGACCGCCCTGCCCGCCAGCCTCGCGCTTGCCGCCAGCTTCGATCCCGATCTCGCCTATCGCTCGGGTGCGATGATCGGCGCGGAGGCACGCGCCAAGACCTTCAACGTCCTGCTCGCCGGGGGCGTCAACCTGACGCGCGATCCCTGGGGTGGTCGTACTTTCGAATATCTGGGCGAGGATCCGTTGCTTGCCGGCATCCTGGCCGGTGAATCGATCCGCGGCGTTCAGTCGAACCATATCGTGTCGACTGTGAAGCATTTCGCGCTCAACCCGCAGGAAACGCTGCGTACGACGATGAATGCCCAGATCGACGAGGCAAGCCTGCGCGAAAGCGACCTGCTTGCCTTCCAGATCGCGATCGAGCGCGGTCAGCCGGGCTCGGTGATGTGCTCGTACAACAAGATCAACACCCATTGGGCGTGCGAGAATGACTGGCTGCTCAACCAGGTGCTCAAGCGCGACTGGGGCTATCGCGGCTGGGTGATGAGCGACTGGGGGGCAGTGCATTCGACGGTCAAGGCGGCAAATGCCGGGCTCGACCAGCAATCGGGTCGCGAACTCGACAAGGCCATGTATTTCGGCCAGCCGCTTGCCGACGCGATCGCGCAGGGCAGCGTCCCGGCCGAGCGGCTGGCGGACATGAACCGTCGGATCCTGTGGGGCGTGGTCAGCACCGGCCTCATCAACAACCCGGTGCCGCTGACGGCGCAGCCGATCGATTATGACAGCCATGCGCGCGTTGCGCAGGAAGCGGCAGAAAAGGGCAGCGTTCTGCTGAAGAACGAAGGGAACCTGCTTCCCCTCGCCCGCACCGCGCGGCGCATCGTGGTGATCGGCGCCCATGCCGATGTCGGCGTGCTGTCGGGCGGCGGGTCGAGCCAGGTTCGCTCGGTGGGTGGTGCGCCGGTCGAAATCCCGCTCAAGGAAGGTGCCGCCGCGTCGTTCGCGCGCGTCACCTGGCACGCCTCGTCGCCGCTGGCCGCGATCCGTGCGATGGCGCCGGGCGCGACCGTTACCTATCTCGACGGGCTCGACGCCAAGGCCGCCGCCGCCGCGGCCCGTGACGCCGACCTCGCGATCGTCTTTGCCTGGCAATGGCGCACCGAGGCGCAGGATATCGAGACGTTGGCGCTGCCCGACGACCAGGATGCGCTGATCGAGGCGGTCGCGGCGGCCAATCGCCGGACTGCGGTCGTGCTCGAAACCGGCGGCCCGGTGCTGATGCCCTGGCTGGCGCGCGTCCCCGCCGTGCTGCAGGCCTGGTATCCGGGCCAGCGGGGGGGTGAGGCGATCGCCAACATCCTGTTCGGCGCCGTCAATCCCTCGGGCCACCTGCCGATGACCTTCCCGGCAAGCGAGGCGCAGGCGCCCCGGCCGACCATTCCCGGCCTCGCAGCGATGAAGGCGGCGGATGCCGCGCAGAAGGCCGGCAGCACCTATGGCATGGTCGAGCGCGACCTGTCGCCCGACGTTCCCTATGCCGAAGGCGCGGCCGTCGGGTATCGCAGCTATCTGAAGCGCGGGATCAAGCCGCTCTTCCCGTTCGGCTATGGCCTGTCCTACACCCAGTTCCGCTATGGTGCGCTCAAGCTCGAAGGCGGGCGCCAGCTCCGCGTCAGCTTCACCGTCACCAACACCGGCAAGGTGGCGGGCGCGGATACGCCCCAGGTCTATGCGACGGCGGGCCGCCGCGACGGGCCGACGGTGCGCCTGGCGGGCTTCCAGCGGGTTGAACTGGCGCCGGGCGAGACGCGCCGCGTCACGGTCACGGTCGACCCCCGCGTGATCGCCGACTTCGACACGAAGGCCCAGCGCTGGCGCGTGGCTGCTGGACGTTATCCCGTCGCCGTCGGCCACCATGCGGGCGATGCTGCGCTGAGCGGCACCGTCGCGCTCGATGCCGTCGAGATGCAGCCGTGAACGCCCGCCGCCTGATCGGGGCGGTGCTCGCCGCCGCGGGCGCGCTGGGCGGCGTCGCCCAGGCG
>JAFABD010000237.1 GCA_023426225.1 Pseudomonadota bacterium
GGCGTCGGCGACGCGATCGATCGCGCGCTGGGCGATCTGGGCGGCGGCAACGCGCCGCTGAGCCTGTCGCTCCAGGTGCTCATCATCATGGGGCTGCTGACGGTGCTGCCGGGCATCCTGCTGATGATGACGAGCTTCACGCGCATCCTGATCGTGCTGTCGCTGCTGCGCCAGGCGCTGGGGCTCCAGCAGACCCCGCCCAACCAGGTGCTGGTCGGGCTGGCGCTGTTCCTGAGCTTCTTCGTGATGGCGCCGGTGATCAACAGCGCCAACACCAGCGCGATCCAGCCCTATGCCGGGGGACGGATCGGCGCGACCGAGATGATCGCGGGGACCGGCCGCGCGCTGCACGGCTTCATGATCCACCAGACGCGCACGCGCGACCTGAAGATGTTTGCCGACATGGCGAAGAGCGGCCCCTATGCCCGTCCCGACGACGTGCCGTTTTCGGTGCTGCTCCCCGCCTTTGTGACGAGCGAGCTCAAGACCGCCTTTTCGATCGGGTTCCTGATCTTCCTGCCCTTTCTGGTGATCGACCTGGTCGTGGCGACGGTGCTGATGAGCCTGGGGATGATGATGCTGTCGCCGAGCGTGATCTCGTTGCCGTTCAAGCTGTTGCTGTTCGTGCTTGTCGACGGCTGGGCGCTGACGATGGGGTCGCTTGCCGCCAGTTTCGGAGGCGCGTGATGGACGCGGGCTATTTCCTGACCGCCGCGCGCGAGGCGATGTGGATCCTGGCGCTGGCCGCCGCGCCGATCCTGATCCCCGCGCTGCTCGCCGGGCTGATCCTGGGCATGGTGCAGGCCGCGACGTCGATCCAGGAGCAGACGCTGAGCTTCGTTCCCAAGCTGATCGTCGTCGGGCTGAGCCTGGCGGTGTTCGGCGGGATGATCCTGGGGCTGATCGGCGATTTCACCACGAGCATCTTCGAACGCATCCCCGAGCTGGTGCGATGACCGGCGGGCGGCGCGCGCGATGATGGGGTTCGGCCTGTCGATCGAGCCGCAGCTGTGGGCGCTGCTGTTCGTGATGGTGCGGATCGGCGCCGCCTTTGCCGCCGCGCCGGTGTTCGGCGCGGTATCGGTGCCGCTGCCCGCGCGAATCGCGCTGAGCGGCGCGATCGGCGTGCTGGTGCTGAGCACGAGCAAGATCGTGCCGCCGCCGTTGGTACTGGCACCCGCAACGATGCTGGCGATCGCGGGCGAGGCGCTGATCGGCGTGGCGATCGGGTTCGTGCTCCAGATCGCCTTTGCCGCGCCGTTCGTGGCGAGCGAGGTGATCGGATCGGCGATGGGAATCGGCTTTGCCAGCGCGATCGACCCGGCGAGCGGCCGGTCGACCGCGGCGCTGGGCCAGTTCCTGTCGCTGTTGCTGACGGTGCTGTTCCTCGCGATGGACGGGCACCTGCTGCTCGTCGACCTGATCGTGCGCAGCTATGCCGCGCTGCCGCCGGGACGGTGGATCGCGGCCGACCGGCTGTTCGGCATCGCGATGTTCGGCGGCTATGCCTATCTGGCGGGACTGTTGCTGGCGCTGCCGGTCGGTTTCCTGCTGCTGTGCCTCAACGTCGTGATCGGGATGCTGTCGCGCGCGGCGCCCGCGCTCAACCTGTTCGCGGTGGGGCTGCCCGCCAGCCTGATCGCCGGCATCCTGGCGCTGCTCGTCGCGCTGCCCGCGATGGGCGATTATCTGCTCGTCATCGTCGATGCCGCGCTCGACGCGGTGCCGCGGCTGGTGTTCGGCTGATGGCGGAGAGCGCAGGCGAACGCACCGAAGCCCCGACACCCAAGCGCCGCCGCAAGGCGCGCGAACAGGGGCAGGTGCTGCGGTCGCGCGACTTCGGCACCGCGCTGGGGATGCTCGCCGGATGCGCCTGGCTCGCCTGGGCCGGGCCCGAGCTGATCGCGGCGTGCCGCGACCTGATGGTGGCGGCGTTGCAGTTCGGCCGCGCCGATATCGAGCATTTCGAGCCGTGGCGGCCGCTGGTCGTCGCGGGATGGCGGCTGGCGCCCGCGCTGGCGACGCTGTTCGCGCTGTCGATCGCGGCGGCGGTGCTGGGCCAGGCGGGGCTGGGCGCGCTGACGTGGAACGGCGGGCTGATGGCGCCCAAGGCGTCGCGGATCAACCCGGCGGCGGGGCTGGCGCGGATGTTCGGCCCCGGCGGGTGGATCGAGCTGGGCAAGTCGCTGCTCAAGCTCGTGCTGCTGGGCGGGGTGGGCGGATGGATGCTGGCGCGGCTGGCGCAACCGTCGATCGGGCTGATCGCCGCCGACCTGCCCGCGACGCTGGCGGCGATGGGCGGGCATTTCGTCGCGCTGATGGCGGCGATGGCGGCCGGGCTGGCGGCGATCGCGGCGATCGACGTGCCGGTGCAGATGCTGCGCCACCGGCGCCAGCTGCGAATGACCAAGCAGGAGGTGAAGGAGGAGCATCGCGAGAGCGAGGGTTCGCCCGAGCTCAAGGCGGCGCAGCGCCAGCGGCAGCGCCAGATCCTGAAGGGCGGGTTCCGCAAGGCGTTGACCGAGGCGCATGTGGTGCTGACCAACCCCACCCATTTCGCGGTCGCGCTGCGCTATGCGCAGGGACGCGACGCGGCGCCGGTGGTGGTGGCGCGCGGGCGGGGCGCGACGGCGCTGGCGATCCGCGAACTCGCCGCCGAGCTGGCGGTGCCCGTGCTCGAATATCCGCAGCTCGCGCGCGCGGTCTATTACACCAGCCGCGACGGGCAGGAGATCCGCGACGACCTGTATCTGGCGATCGCGACGGTGCTGGCATTCGTGATGGGCGTGAATGCGCGTGCGGGGGCCGGTGCGGCGCCGCCGCCGGTGCGCGTCCCGGCATCGGCGCGGTTCGACGAGAACGGCCGCCATGTCCCCGAGGCGCGCGGATCGGCCTAAAGCCCGGCGGGCCGCGGCCGTTTAGCAAGGCAGGAGGGATGCCATGCCATCGATCGCGACAACGCTGGGCGCCGGATCGGGCGTCGACACCAAGAAGCTGGTGTCCGACCTGGTCGACGCATCCTTTGCCAACCGCAACAAGCTGCTCGCCGACCGCAACGCCGCGCTGACGACGCAGATTTCGACCGCGGGGCAGCTCAAGAGCGGGATCGCGCGCTTTGCCTCGGCGCTGGAGACGCTGGCGGCGGGCGGGAGCCTCGCCGCGCAGCCGGTGAGTTCGAACGCTGCGATCGCGAGCGTGTCGCGGCTGAACGGCAGCGGCGCGGCAACCGGCGCCGATGCGACGCTGGAGGTCCGGCGGCTGGCGCAGGGACAGGTGAGCGCGAGCGATCCGTTCGCCGCCGGCGCGACGCCGCCGCTGGGCGGCGGCACGCTGACGCTGCGCTTCGGCAGCGCGAGCGTCGTCGACGGCGCGATGCAGGGCTTTGCCGCCGACGGTGCGGCACCGGTGACGATCGCGATCGACCCCGCCCGATCGACGCTGACCGACATCGCCGCGGCGATCAACGCGGCGGACAGC
>JAFABD010000188.1 GCA_023426225.1 Pseudomonadota bacterium
GGCCAGACCCGCGGCGACCAACTGGCTGAACGTCGTGGTGCGGACCCCCGAGGGCGGCTATCGCCAGGGCAATCCGAATGCGCCGGCCAAGCTGGTCGAATATGGATCGCGGACCTGCCCGACCTGCGGCCGCTTCGCGAACGAGGCGATGGAGCCGCTGCGCCGCGAGTTCATCGCGACGGGCAAGGTCAGCTATGAATATCGCGACCTGTTGATCCACGGCGCGCCCGACATGGTGCTGGCGCTGGTCAACCAGTGCGTGCCGACCGCGCGTTTCTTTCCGGTGCTCGACGCCATCTATGCTAACCAGCCGCAGTTCGAGGCGAAGATCGAGGCGCTGGTCAAGGACCAGAAGCGACTGACGGCGTTGCAGGCCAAACCGACCCCGCAGCTGATCGCCGGTTTCGCCGACGCGATGGGCGCCGTCCCCTTTGCCCAGCGGCTGGGGCTCGCGCCGGCGCAGACGCGCAAGTGCCTGAGCGATCCCGCGCTGATCAAGCGGATCGCCCGCGCGAATGCCGCGGCGGTCAACCAGCAGCATGTCCAGAGCACGCCGAGCTTTTTCCTGAACGGCCGCGCGCTGCGTGCCTTTACCTGGGACGCACTTCAGCCCGAACTGCGCGCCGTCCTCAACTGACCCCTTTTCCGACTGGAGCCTTTGCCATGCGTCTTGCCCTTGCCCTGATTCCCGCGCTTGCCCTGACCGCCTGCGGCGGCGACGGCGGTTCGAACGGATCGGCCCCGGCCGCGTCGAGCGCCCCCGTGGCGGCCGTCGCCCCGCCCGCGGGCAAGCAGTGGGTCGACGTGGTCGAGAAGACCGCCGACGGCTATCGCCAGGGCAATCCCAACGCGCCGATCAAGCTGGTCGAATATGGATCGCGAAACTGCCCGGCCTGCGGCCAGTTCGGCCAGTTCGGTGCGCCCAAGCTGCGCGAGAAGTACATCGCGACGGGCAAGGTCAGCTATGAGTTCCGCGACTTCCTGATCCACGGCGCGCCCGACTTTGCGGCGGCGCTGCTCAACCAGTGCGTGCCGACCGAGAGCTTCTTCGGCGCGCTCGACCAGTTCTTTGCGCACCAGGGCGAGTTCCTGGACCGCACCGAAAAGCTGGTGAAGGAAAACCAGGCCTTTGTGCAGCAGGTGCAGAGCCAGGCACCGCAGCAGCAGGCGGTCGCCTTTGCCGACGCGCTGGGCTATATCCCCTTCATGCAGCAGATGGGTCTGCCCGAAGCCAAGGCGCGCCAGTGCCTGACCGACCAGAAGGCCGCCGACGCGATCACCAAGGTCAATGCCGATGCGGTCAATGTTCACAAGGTAAGCGGCACGCCGACCTTCTTCATCAACGGCGAAATGGTGCCGAACGCCGCCGGCTGGGAAGCGTTGGAGCCCGCGCTCCAGGCCGCCGGCGCCCGCTGATCCCCGCCTGAGCGCGAAAGGCGCAGGGCACATGCAGATCAAAAGGCTGCGGCTGACGGGGTTCAAGAGCTTCGTCGACCCGGCCGATCTGCGCATCGAGCCGGGGCTGACGGGAATCGTCGGCCCCAATGGCTGCGGCAAATCCAACCTGCTCGAAGCGCTGCGCTGGGCGATGGGCGAGAACAGCGCTAAGTCCATGCGCGGCAACGGCATGGAGGACGTGATCTTTGCGGGCACCGCCGCCCGCCCGGCGCGCGATTTCGCCGAAGTCTCGATCCTGGCCGAACAACCCGCCGCGGCAGGCGACGCCGAGGGCGATGCGACCGAGGATGTCGAGATCGTGCGCCGCATCGAACGCGGCGCCGGTTCGGCCTATCGCATCAACGGGCGCGACGTTCGCGCCAAGGACGTCGCGCTGCTCTTTGCCGATGCGGCGACGGGCGCGCATTCGCCCGCGCTGGTGAGCCAGGGGCGGATCAGCGCGGTGATCGCCGCCAAGCCCGCCGAGCGGCGCGCGATGCTGGAGGAAGCGGCGGGGATCGCCGGACTGCACGTCCGCCGCCGCGACGCCGAGGCACGGCTGCGCGCGACCGAGGCGAACCTGACGCGCCTCGACGAGCTGATCGGCGAACAGGAAAACCGCGCGGCCGCGTTGCGCCGTCAGGCAAGGCAGGCCGAGCGCTATCGCGCGCTGTCGGACCGGGTCCGCACCGCCGAGGCCCGGCTGATCTTTGCCCGGTGGCGCGACGCCGCCGAGGCAGCCGAGACCGCGCGCAAGGAAGCCGCGGCGGCAGAAGCGCTCGTCGCCGAGCGCACCGCGCGCCACGAAGCGGCGGCGACGGCGCAGCAGGCGGCGGCTGGAACGCTGGCGACGTGCCGCGCCGAGGCGCTGCAACTGCGCGACCGCGCGAGCGAGACCGGGCACCGGCTGTCGACGCTGCGCAGCACGCGCCACGGCGTCGAGCGCCGGATTGCCGAGCTGGCCGAGGCGCAGCGCCGGCTGGAAGAGGATCGTGCGCGCGAAGGGGCGCTGGCGCGCGACGCGGCAGAGGCACTGGCCCGGCTGGCCGAGGAAGGCGCCATGCTCGAGCGGCGGATCGCCGAGGCGAGCGCGCGGATGCCGATGCTCGACGCCGCACTGGGCGATGC
>JAFABD010000002.1 GCA_023426225.1 Pseudomonadota bacterium
ACGCCGAGCGGCGTGCGCAGCACCGCGAGCCGGGCCGAGGTCGACAATCGTTCGGGCGGTGCGGGCCGCCCCTGACGCATCGCAAGCGCATCGAGCAGGTGATTGAGGAACCGGTCGAGCTCGCGAAGGCCGTTGGCGATCACCAGCGGACGCAGCGCGGGCATCGCCGCGAAGGCGGACGGCAACGGCCCGTCGATCCCCGCCGCCCATTCGGCAAAGCGCAGCGTGCCGCGTTCGAGCGTCGCATGGCGGATCGCGACCAGCGCATCGGCATCGTCGGCCGGGGCCGGCAAGGCACGGCCGGAGCGCACCAGAGCGAGGGCGGGGGCGAGCGGCCGGGCACCGGGCGGTGGAACGAGCGGGTCAGATACGGTCAAGCCAGGTCTCCGGCCGACGTAAGCGGGAGCGCGCGGTCTCTCAGCCGCTGGCGCCTACGGGGCCGATCTGCCAGCGATATGAGCCATATAGATCATGCTGCGGTGCGGGAAAAGCATTTGTCGTCGCGAAGTGTGCCGGACGGCTCAATCGAGCAGGTCGAGCAGCTCCTGCCAGCTGGCGTCGGACGGCGGCGGGCGGAAGCTCGCCTCGATCATCGTGCCGAGCACATCCTCGCGCGTGCCGATGCCGAAGGTGCGGCGTACCGCGCGGTGAATCGATTCGACGAGCTGGTGCCGCCGTTCGCGCAGCTTGATGAGTTCGCCCCCCGGGAAGGTGATCGCCGCGCGCAGGCCGCCCACCGACGAGATGTGCCCGAGCGAACGGCGCGTCGCGGAGAGGATGTGCGTCACCACCTCGCGACTGGCGACCGAACCGGGTTCGCGCACCACCGCGAGCCGGTGGAGCGTGTAGAGCCCCAGCGCGGCGGAGATGAGGAAGAAGAACTCCCAATGGGTGAAGGTCACGCCGAGTTCGGTCGCCCCCGACGGGCTCGTCCAGCCGAGCGTCAGCCGCAGCCGCCGCGTCGCGAAGAAATCGCTCGCCCAGCCGCCGACCACCGGCGCGATGCCGGCGGCGATGGCGCCGATGATCGCGCTCGACGCCATGAAGCCGGTCGCGCCGCTGGGCGGGCTGAGCTTGAGGACGATGTTGCCCGAACCGAGGCCGACCCCTGCCCCCGCCGCCCCCATCGCGACGTGGAGCAGGACGAGATAGGCGGCACGCCACGCCTCGCCCGGAACGTCGCTGGTGAACGCCATGCCGGCGATGCACAGGATATAGAGCGGGGTGGCGACGCCGTGCACCGATTTGTTGGTGAAGCGGTCGGCAAGCGCGCCCCAGCCGCGGATCACCGCCAGGTTGGCCATCTGGCTGATGAAGCTGAGGATCAGCACGAACCCCATGCTGAAGCCGAGTTCGCGCACGAAATAGACGGTGAAGAAGGGCGTGGCGAGGTTCACGGCGAACTGCCAGCTCGCGAGATAGCCGAGCCGGAAACGGAAATTGCGGTCGCGCAGCGGCTCGACGAGCAGCCGGTGGATCGCCACGCCTTCGCTGTCGGGCGCCATGCGCGGCTCGGGCACGCGCGCGAGCGCCGCGGTGCTGACCAGCCCGCAGAGAAAGCCGAAGCCGTAGAGCGCGGCGAAGATGCGGTCGCCGGTCGCCTGGTCGGCCCCCGCGCGCTGAAGCGCGAGCGCCCCGCCGACCGTCGCGATCGCGCTGACCGCCGTGCCGAACAGCGTGCGCCGCGCGAAGAACGCGCCGAGCTGGTTCGAGGGGACGAGGTCGCGCATCCAGCTGTTCCAGCTGCACGCCCCCACCGCATTGAGCCCGTAATGGAGCACCGCAGCGGCGATCAGCAGCGCCGCAGCCAGCCGGCGGTCGGGGATGAAGGGGATGGCGGCATAGATCGGCAGCGCGAGCCGCGCGAGGAACACGCACGCGACCGAGATCCGCCGGCGCGTGCGCAGCCGCTCGACGAGCGTGACCGCCGGTGCCTGCAACACCTGGGTGAACAGCGGGATGGCGGCGAGCACGCCGATTTCGAGCGTGCTCGCCCCGATGTGGAGCGCGAGCGCGAGCAGCACGACGCCGCTGTTGAGCGCGCCGATCGCGGTGGCGAACGACGCGTCGACGAGCAGATAGCGCAAGCCGCGGCGAAGTTCGGCTTCGCTGACCTTGTCCTGCGGATCGAACATCCGTTGCGACGGCGCGCGCCGGTGCGATCCCGCACCGCGCGCTCCGCCTTAACCGATCATGCCGCCTGGATCGCCGGGTAATCGCTCGCGGCCGCATCGGCGCCGGCCGGCCTGTCCGCCGCGTCGGCCCAGCGCGCCGCGAGGCGACGGTAGGTGGCCAGCGCCTGCCCCACCACCTGATCCATGTTGTAGTAGCGATAGGTCGCCAGCCGGCCGACGAAGCTCACATCGGGCTGGGCGAGCGCCAGTGCCTCGTACCGCTTGAACAGCGCCTGGTTCTCCGGTCGCGGGATCGGATAATAGGGATCGCCCTCTGCGCTGGGATATTCGAAGGTGATGCTGGTGCGATCGCCGGTCTGGCCGGTGAGGTGCCTGTATTCGGTCACGCGCGTGTAGGGCACGGTTTCGGACGGATAGTTGACGACCGCCACCGGCTGATATTGCGGCTGGTCGACCGTTTCGTGCCGGAACCGGAGCGAGCGGTACGGCAGCTTGCCGTAGCAATAGCCGAAATATTCGTCGATCGGGCCGGTGAAGACGAGGTGGCCGTGCGGATAGGCCTCGCGTGCCTCATGGAAATCGACCCCGAGCAGCAGGTCGATGTTCGGATGATCGAGCATCCGTTCGAACATGCGGGTATAGCCCTCGGCCGGCATCGCCTGGAACTTGTCGGTGAAATAGCGATCGTCGGTGTTGGTGCGCGTCGGCACGCGCGACGTCACCGACTTGTCGAGTTCGGACGGGTCCATCCCCCATTGCTTGCGCGTATAGCCGCGAAAGAACGTCTCGTAGAGGTCGCGGCCGATCGCCGAGACGACGACGTCCTCCGACGTGCGGACGACCGACACCGGCTCGGCGCGCGAGGCGAGGAAGTCCGCGGCATCGTCCTCGGTCCGGAGGTCGAGGCCGTACAGAAGGTTCAGCGTCGTCCGGTTGATCGGCATCGGCACCAGCTTGTCGCCGACCGATGCGAGCACGCGGTGCTCATAGGGCCGCCATTCGGTGAAGCGCGACAGATAGTCGAACACGTCCGCCGAATTGGTGTGGAAGATGTGCGGGCCATATTGGTGGATCAGCACGCCCGCCGCATCGAGCCGGTCGAAGGCATTGCCCGCGACGTGCGGGCGGCGATCGACCACCAGCACGCGCTTGCCGGCATCGGCCGCCAGCCGTTCGGCCATCACCGCGCCGGCAAAGCCCGCGCCGACGACCATCACGTCATAGGCGCGGGGACGATCGCCGGGCCAGACCACCGGCGACACGACGGGGTGGACATGCCGGCTGCGCGCCATCGCCGTCTCGATCCGTGCGGACATGGCGGCGAAGCTGCGATCCCAGCTGTTGGTTTCGAGCATCGCCTCGACCGGGGCCAGCCAGTCGGCCGTTTCGCGCAGCGCCAGCGCCGCCTCGCATTCCTCGACAAAGGCGGCGGGCGTTTCGGCGATGCACACCGCCGCCATCTCGCCATAATGGCGCACGACGTCGACGATCGGCGTCGAGACGACGGGGCAGCCCGCCGCCAGATATTCGGGCGTCTTGGTGGGGCTGATGAACCGCGTCGCCTCGTTGATCGCGAAGGGCATCAGCGCGACGTCCCAGCCGCGCAGATAGTCGGGCAGCGCGTCATAGGATTTGCCGCCGAGATAATGGAGGTTGGGGCGGCGCGGCAGGTCGGCCTCGGCGATCTTGACCACCGGGCCGACGATCACGATCGACCATTCGGGCCGCGCGTCGGCGAGCGCCGCGATCAGCGAAAGGTCCATGCGCTCGTCGACGACGCCGTAAAAGCCGAGGCGCGGGCCGGGAATCCCCTGTTGGTCGGCGGGTTCGGGCCCGACGGCGCGGGCGGCGGCGAAATGCGCGGCGTCGACGCGCGACGGAAAGGGATGGACGCTCGGGTGACGTTCGCGCTTCGCCTCGTACAGGCTGTACCCGCCGGTGAAGACCAGATCGGCCTGCTGGAACAGCCGCTGTTCGAGCGGCAGCAGTTCGGGCGGCGCGCCCTTGAAGTTGGCGAGCTCGTCCATGCAGTCATAGACGACGCACTGCGCAGGAACATGCTCCGAAAAGGGGAGCATCATCGGCGTGTAATACCAGCGAAGGAGCGGCCCGCCGGGCTGTTCGGCGACGGCGGCGTCGAGCAGCCGGCGCAGCGCCTCGACCTCGGCAACGGGCGTCATCCCCGCCGGAAGCTGCGGCGTCGCGACGGTGACGCCGGTTTCGGCGCAAGCAACCACTTCGAGCCGCGGCGTATCGGCGCCGTAAACGGGTTCTTCCCAGAACAACACGCGCCAGTCACGCGCGAAGCGGCGCATCAGATGCTGCGGCCGCTGAAAGACGAAATTCCAGCGCAGATGACTGAAGCAGAGCAGCGTGCCCTTTGCGTCCTGCGCCTGTGGATTGGAGAAGAACGGGGCTTCTTCGCGCTGCTGACGCATACCGGGAACCTTGCTGTTGGATGAACACCAAGTACAACCCGGGCCGGGACGCGAAGGTTCCTGAACCCGCTTTAATCGCAATAACTTAACCTATGTTATCGCGTGCATCCGGTCGCTGCCGATGCAACCGGCGCGGCCCCCGGCGGTTGTGCCTGCATCGTTGCGGGAGAGGATCATGGGGCAGCCGGGACTTGAACTCTGGGGCGGCCCGGAATGCACGGTCAACCGCGTCGGCGACGGTTATGGGGACCAGTTCGAACGATGCGGCCATGCCCGGCGGCCCGACGATCTCGACCGTTTTGCCGAACTCGGCATCCGCGCGATCCGCTATCCGGTGCTGTGGGAACGGATTTCGCCCGAACGCCCCGACCGGTGCGACTGGGCATGGACCGACGCGCGGCTGCACGGCCTGCGCGCGCGCGGGATCGACGTGATCGCGGGGCTGGTCCATCACGGCAGCGGCCCGTCCTACACCAGCCTGCTCGACGACGAGGGGTTCGCCGCCGGGCTGGCGCGCCACGCCGCCCATGTCGCCGAACGCTATCCGTGGATCACGCGCTGGACGCCGGTGAACGAGCCGCTGACCACGGCGCGCTTTTCCGCGCTCTATGGCCATTGGTATCCGCATGCCCGCGACGAGGGTGCCTTCTGGCGCGCGTTGCTCAACCAGATCGACGGCGTGCGGCTCGCGATGGCGGCGGTGCGGCGGATCAACCCGGCGGCGCAACTGATCCAGACCGACGATCTGGGCCGGACCTATGCCACCGCCGAGGTGCGCGGCCAGGCGGCGTTCGACAATGTCCGCCGCTGGGCAGGCTGGGATCTGCTGTGCGGCCGGGTGACGCCCGGCCATCCGCTATGGGCGCACCTGGCCCGATACGGCCTGACCGAGCGGCTGCGCGCGATCGCCGACGCCCCCTGCCCGCCCGACATCATCGGCATCAACCATTATCTGACCAGCGACCGCTTTCTCGACCATCGGCTGACGCGTTATCCGCCGCACGTCCATGGCGGCAACGCCCGCCAGCGCTTTGCCGATGTCGAGGCGATCCGCGTGCTCGAGCCCGGCCCGCAGGGGCTGGCGGGCGCGATCGACGAGGCCTGGGGGCGCTATGGCCTGCCGATCGCCATCACCGAGGTGCACAATGGCTGCACGCGCGAGGAGCAGTTGCGCTGGCTCGCCGAGGCGTGGGACATTGCCGAGGCAGCGCGTGCCGGCGGCGTCGACCTGCGCGCGCTGACGGTGTGGTCGTTGCTCGGCAGCTGCGGGTGGAACACGCTGCTGACCAGTCGCGGGCTCTACGAACCCGGCGTCTATGACGTGAGCAGCGGCACGCCGCGACCGACGGCGCTCGCCGCGCTGATGCGCGCACTGCCCACCGACGGCGCGCGACACCCGCTCGTCGCGGCGGCGGGGTGGTGGCGGCGGCCGATCCGGATCGAGCATTCCCCCGTCCATCGCCCGGCACCGGCCACGGCGTATCGGCACATCGAGCCCACCCCCGCCGAGGTGCCGCCCCTGCTGATCCTGGGCGCGACCGGAACGCTGGGCCAGGCGTTGTCGCGGGCAGCGACGCTCCGCAACATTCCCCATGTGCTGACCAGCCGCGCGACGATCGACCTTCGCAACCCGCAGAGCATTGCCGCCGCGCTGGACGCGCATCGCCCCTGGGCGGTCGTCAACGCCGCCGGATGGGTCCGCGTCGACGACGCCGAGGACGCGCCCGAGGCGTGCATGGCCGCCAACGCCGAAGGTCCGCTGACGCTCGCCGCCGCGGCGGCCGCGCGCGGGATTCCGACGGTGCATTTTTCGAGCGACCTCGTGTTCGACGGGCGGTCGGATCGCCCCTATGTCGAGCGCGACGCGCCGGCGCCGACGGGAGTCTATGGCACCAGCAAAGTCTGGCTGGAGGCGGGGCTGGCGCGCATCGACGGCGCGCACCTGATCGTCCGGACGGCGGCATTCTTGTCGCCGTTCGACCCCCACAATTTCGCGCATGCCGTCGCTCGCACGCTCACCCGCGGCGCCCGCTTTCGCGCCGCCGACGACCTGATCGTCACCCCCACCTATGTCCCCCACCTGGTGCATGGCGTGCTCGATCTGCTGATCGACGGGGAGACGGGGATCTGGCACCAGACCAACGGCACCGCGCTGTCCTGGGCCGATTTCGCCAGGCGGGTGGCCGAGGCACTGGGGCTCGACGTCAGCCTGATCGATGCGGTGCCGGCCGCCGAGCTGGGGATGCGCGCAGCGCGCCCGCCGATGGCGGCGCTCGGAAGCGAGCGCGGCGCCCCGCTGCCGGCGTTCGAACAGGCGCTCGCCGATTTTGCGGCGCACTGGACCGCCGGGCTGAGTGCCGCCCAGTGCGTGGCGGCATGAATGGCTCCGCTTCCGCCGCCGGAATTGCGGATTCGGGCCGGCTGATCCGGGCGGCGACCGTCCTGGGGCTGGCGTTGAGCGGTTTCTTCGACGGGATCCTGCTCCACCAGATCTTGAAGTGGCACCATTTCCTCAGTCTCGCCGGGTTCGCCAGGACAGACGATCTGGCGCGGCAGGTGACCGGCGACGGAATCTTCCACGCGATTGTCTATGCCACCGCCCTGCTGGGGCTGGCACTGCTTTGGCGGGCGCGAGCCGCTCTGACAGCGAGCGGCGCGGGCATCCGCGTCTTCGGGGGCGTGCTGCTGGGCTTCGGCTTGTGGAATATGCTCGACGTCGCGCTGTTCCACTGGGTGCTGCGCTTTCACCGCGTCCGCATCGCGACCGATACGCCGCTGTTTTATGATCTCGCCTGGTTGATCGGGCCCGGTCTGCTCGTGGCGGCGATTGGCGCATGGCTTCTTGCGCGGGCGCACCGGGCCGCCCCAGGCGACGGCGACGGGGCCGGAAAGGTGGCGGGGATCATGGCCGCGCTCGCGGTGCTGGTGGCCGCCCCGGTCGCCGGCCTTCCCTCGCCAGGTGGTCCGACGCTTGTGCTGTTCCGTCCAGGCCTGGGGCCTGCCGCAGCCATCAACGCGGTGGTCGCGGCCGAGGCGCGGCTCGTCATGATTGATCCCGCAGGGCGTTTCGCCATCGTCGAGACCCGCGGGCCGCGGGCATCATCTCGCCTGTACGGGCACGGCGCATGGCTGGTGACCGCTTCGCCGGCGCTCGCCGGGTGCGTCGCCTTCGCACAGGTGAACTGATCCCGCACGTCCTGTCGTTACGGCGACGACGAGCCGCCGGGCGCGCGTCGGGCCCGTCCTGGCCCGTCGGGGCAGACGCGGGGCTCACGCGCCCGGGCAAAGAGGAGTAGGAAAGCCGCGGGTCGATCACCAATCGCACGACGCCGCCCCGATGCAGGACGGTGCCAGACGGGGAGTTTGGAACGATGGCCGTCCCGATCGGCGATGCGTTTGTCATCAACAGCGACCGCAATTTCCTGCTGCAATATCATCCGGTGATTGCGGGCACGCCTGAAGGTGGGCTGGTCGTCGCGTGGGAGAGCATCCTGCCCGACCCCGAGGGGATCGAGCCGACCTATGACGTCACCGCGCGCGCGATCCTGCCCGGCCAGGCGATCGGCGGCGAGTTCGTCGTCAACACGATCCGCGAAGATGCGCAGTTCGACCCCGCCATCACCGCCCGCCCCGACGGCAGCTTCGCCATCGTCTATAGCAGCGGCGAGGAGAACCATCTGGAGGGCACGTCGGCCAACACGCGCTATCTCGACGCCAACGGGGTGATCGCCGGACCCGAATATCACACGGGCTATGATTACTATCATCACTATGCCAGCACGGTGGCGTTCGGCGACGGACGGCTGTTGACGGCTTGGCAGAGCGAATACGGCATCGAAGGCGAGATTCGCAGCCCCGACGGTGCAACGGTGGAACGGGCTTTCAACCTGGGCTATACCGGCATCGAGACGCCGCCGACGCTGACGATGATCGACGAGTCGCAAGCCGTGCTCGCCTGGACCGGCTACAGCGGCGACGAACCAGAGCCGGACGACAATCCGGTACCCAGCATCTACGTCCAGTTTTTCAGTGCGACGGGAAACAGCGAGCCCATCGCGCTGCGGCAGTTGCCGCCCGCCGAGTCGATCGACGTCACTGCGCTGGGTGACGGACGTTTTCTGATCGCTGGAACGACAGGGGGCGACCTGTTCACACAGGTCGTCGACGGCTATGGCGCGCTGGACGGCCCGTTCCACGCCATGCCGGCCTCGGCCACGTACCGGTTCGATCGTCCCGACGCAGCACTGCTCGAGGACGGACGCTATGTCCTTACGTGGGAAGAGCGGCCTTACGATGACCGGCCGACGAGCGTCCACGCCCAAGTCTTTTCGGCGGACGGCATTGCCCAAGGCGCGGAGATCGTGCTGGCGCCTGAAGGCGGGCTCGGCGCGTTCCGGCCGAGCATCGCCAGCCTGGGCGGCGACCGTTTCGCGATTGCGTTCACGAGCGGGGGCGACGGCGGCGGCACGGATGAAAGCGATGTGCGCGTGCAGGTCTTTGCCGCCGACGGGGCGCCGGCCGCGCAGACGATCCTGGGGGGTGACGGGGCCGAGCGGCTGGTCGGGGGCTTCGGCGACGACCGCATCGACGGCCAGAAGGGCGAGGACCGGCTCTATGGCGGCGCGGGCAACGACCGGATCCTCGGGGGCTGGCAGAACGACCGGCTATGGGGCGAGATCGGCGCCGATACGCTGATCGGCGACGTTGCCACGCTGGGCGCAGGCAGCCGCGGGGGCAACGACCGGCTCGACGGCGGCGAGGGCGACGACTGGCTCTATGGCGACGCGCAGACGCTGCTCGCGGGCGCGCGCGGCGGCGATGACCAGCTTTACGGCGGCGACGGCGACGACCACCTCTATGGCGACGGGCGCGACGGTGCCGGGCTTGCCGGCGGCGGCAACGATGTGCTCGACGGCGGCGCGGGCAACGATGCGCTGTGGGGCGGCGGCGGCAACGACCGTTTCGTGTTCCACGCGGGCGACGGGAACGACGTCATCCACGATTTCGGGCACGTCCCGGGCGATTTCGACCTGATCGACCTGCGCGGCACCGGCGCGACCGCAGCAAGCCTGACGGTCCGCCTCGTCGACGGCAACAGCGTGATCGATTATGGCAGCGGCACGATCACGCTGGTCGGCGTGCAGTCGGTCGACTCAAGCTTCTACCTGATCTGACGCAGCGGATCAGACGGCGGCGCCGACGAGGCGCCCCACCCCTGCCGTGATCGCCATCGCGAGCGCGCCCCAGAAGGTCACGCGCACCATCGAGCGGAGCGGCGGGGCGTTGCCCGCGATCGCGCCGAGCGCGCCCAGCAGCGCGAGGCAGACGAGCGAGGTCGCCGCCACCGCCGGCATCACCGCCGCCGACGGCGCCAGCACCCCCGCCGCGAGCGGTGCCGCGGCGCCGGCCGTAAAGGTTGCGGCCGAAGTGAACGCCGCCTGGAGCGGGCGCGCGGCGACCGTTTCGGAAAGCCCCAACTCGTCGCGGGCATGCGCGCCGAGCGCATCGCGCGCCATCAGCTGCGTCGCGACCGCGTCGGCCAGCGCCGGGTCGAGCCCGCGCGCGACATAGATCTGTGCGAGCTCGGCCTGTTCGAACGCCGGGTCTTCGGCGAGTTCGCGGCGTTCGGTGGCGAGATCGGCACGCTCGCTGTCGGCCTGCGAGCTTACAGAGACATATTCGCCCGCGGCCATCGACATCGCGCCCGCGACGAGCGCGGCGACGCCGGCGAGCAGCACCGCCTCGCGGCTCTGTGCCGAGGCGGCGACGCCGACGATCAGGCTGGCGGTCGAGACGATGCCATCATTGGCGCCGAGCACCGCCGCGCGCAGCCAGCCGA
>JAFABD010000118.1 GCA_023426225.1 Pseudomonadota bacterium
GGCGCCGGGTTGCGTTCGATCGCCTGGCCGAAGGCGGTCTGCGGCACCAGCGCGAGCAGGCCGCCGGTGAGCATCGCGCCGCCGAGGCTGCGCAGGGCAGGGGTCCGCCGGGGGCGGGACGGGATCATCATTTTCTCCATGGTTCAGAAGCCTGCGGGCATGCGGATGATGCAGCCATAACCGATGCTGCAGCCGGCGGTGGAGGGCAGGCGCGGGCTGGCGCTCGTCGGCACGAGTCCTCCCACGCGCGTCAGGGCGTCGAAGGTGACGACCGGCGGCAGCGGGATGTAGTTCACCACGATCGTCAGCGCCGAGGCGTTGCCGGGCGCCTGAACCTCGGTGAGCCGGTAATTGGCCGAGGCGGTGAGCCCGGTGCCGTTCACCGCATAGGTGCCCGGACCCGAATTGCCGTTGGCACTGGTGAACCAGCGCGCGGTGCCCGACAGCGTGTCGCCGCCGATCAGCCCCGCAACCGCGACCGAGCCGCCGAACACCGGATCGGGCGCGCCGAACAGCCGCGTCGCCGCGTTGGCGGTGTAGGTGACGGTCACGCCGCGCGGCGTGACGGCCAGCGCCGTCGCATTGCCCGCCGCCTGCACGCTGGTGAGCGTGTAGTTGGCCGATGCGCCGAGCCCCGCGCCGGTGACGGCATAGTTGCCGACGTTCGACGCGGCGGTCGCCGCGCTCGTCCATGCGGCGGTGCCGGTGAGCTGGTCGCCGTTGACCAGCCCGACCACGCCGACCGTGCCGCCGAGCGACGGATTGGCGTCGCCATAGATGCGGCTTGCCGCACCCGCCGTGTAGGTGACGGTGAGCGCACGCGGCGTGACCGCGAGGTTCGACCCGGTGAACTGGACGACGTAATTGGCCGAGGCGGCAAGGCTGCCCAGGCCGATCGCATAGTTGCCGACGTTCGACGTCGCGGTCGCCGCCGTGGCGAGCGCGCCGGTGAGCGTGTCGCCGTTGACGAGGCCCATGCCGCCCAGCGTGTAGGTGAGCGCCGGATTGGCGTCGCCATAGACGCGGCTGAGGGCATCGGCGGTGACGCTGATCGCGCGCGGGGTGACGGCAAGCGCGGTGGCATTGCCCGCCGCCTGCACCGCGCGAACGGTGTAGTTGGCCGAGGCGGTGATGCCGTCGCCGGTGACGGCATAGCTGCCGACGCCGCTGGTCGCACCGGCCGCGGTCGACCAGCTCGCGGTGCCGCCGACGCTGTCGCCATAGACCAGCCCGGCGACCGACACGCCGCCCGTCAGCGCCGGGTTGGCGTCGCCGTAGATACGGCTGAGCGCATTGGCGGTGTAGGTGACGGTGAGGTCGCGCGGCGTGATCGTCAGGTTCGCGCCGACATAGGTGATCGCATAGTTGGGCGACAGTTCGAGCGTGCCCTGGCCGATCGCATAGCTGCCGACGTCCGGCCGCGCGCCGACCGCCGCCGACAGGCCGCCCGAGAAGGTGTCGCCGTTGACGAGGCCCATCCCGCCCACGCGATAGGTGAACGGATCGATCCGGTCGCCATAGACCGCGCGGGCGGCATCGGCGGTGACGGTGATCGAACGCGGCGTGACCGTGAACGCCTGGGCGTTGCCCGCAGCCTGTTCGGACTGGAGGACATAGTTGGACGAGGCAGTGAGCCCGCTGCCGGTGATCGCATAGCTGCCGACCCCGGTGGTGGCGCGCACGTCGCTGGCCCAGACGGCGGTGCCCGAAAGCCGGTCGTTGCCCGCCAGCCCGTCGACGCTGACGCTGCCGGTGAGCAGCGGCACGGCGTCGCCATAGGCGCCGCGGACCGCATCGGCCGTGTAGGTCACGGTGACGACGCGCGGGTCGATCACGAGCCGGGCCGCCGTGTCGGACGCGACCAGGTCATAGCCGAACTGGTCCGAATAGAGCCCGCCGGCATAAGCGATGCCATAGGTGCCCGCATCGGTGCAGTTGCCGCCGTCGCACGTCAGCGCCGCGGTGCCGAACACATGCGTGCTGCCGTCGACCTCGACGCCGTTGACGCGCACCGCATAGCCGCCTTCGAGATGCGACAGCGCGTCATAGGTGACGCGGTTGTCGGTCGCGCCGACGCTGGCGGTGGTCAGGAACGCCTTGAGCAGCGGTGCGGTCTGGCCGTCATAGATGCGCCAGGTGGCCTGGTTGCCGCCGACGCGGTCGATCGACCAGCCGGCGAAGGTGTCGGCGTTGTGGAGCTGGGCCGAGGTGACTCCGACGGCGTTGAAGCTGCCGCCGTTGGTCATGCCGAAGCCGGCCGCCATGCCGGTGGTGTCGGTGGCCCAGAAGCCGTCGATCGTGCCGCCATAGGCACCGACCAGCCCGCCGACCGACCGGCTGTTGGCCGCGGCGCGGACCGCGCCGGTCGCATAGACCCGCGTGGCCGAGACGTTCGCGCTGCCGATCAGCCCGCCGACGCCGTCGATGCCCGTGACCGAGCCGGTGGCGTAGGAGTCCTGAATCTGCCCCGACTGGGCGGCGCCGACCAGCCCGCCGACCGAGAAGCCGCCGGTGATGTCGGCCGACGACCAGGATTCGGAGATCAGGCCGGCGCTGATCGCGGCGAGGCCGCCGGCGATGCCGTCATTGACCTCCAGATTCGGATCGGCGGGCGTGCCGCTTGCCACGATGCGGCCGGTGACGAAGCTGCGTTCGATCGTCGAGCTCGGATCGAGGAAGCCGACGATCCCGGCCGCCGCCGCGACGCCGTGAATGTTGACGTCGACCAGCCCGAGATTGCTGATGTGGGCATCGAACGTGTTCGAGAACAGCGCCGCCGGGGCGAACCCGTTGCTGGTGATGGCGAGGTTGCGGATCACATGGCCGAGGCCGTTGAAATAGCCCGAATAGACCACCCCGTCGGGCGTCAGCGGGAGGAAGCCCGCGCCGTCGTTCAGGGCGCCGGCGCCGCTGGCGTCGATATCGGCGCCGAGCACATAGTTGAGGCCGCCGGAGCCGCCGCCCGGTGCGAACGGCGGGGGCGACGGCGGCGCTGCGAGGACGGCGTTGCGCACCGCCTGAAGCTGTTCGAGCGTCAGCAGCACGCCATAGGCGCGCGGCGTCGGCTGGAGGTCGGTGCCGAGATAGACCGTGCCGGCGGTGTCGAAGCCGCTATGGCTGAGCAGATAGGGCGTCGTGTTGTTGCCGGCATTGCCCCAGATGCTGGCCGAGAAGCCCATCGGGAGCGCGCGCGCGAGCTGGGCGGTGGTCAGCCCGCCGATGATGTTCGGCGCGCCGATGCCGATGGCCCGGCCGACGCCGGCGGTGGTGATGTTCCAGTAGTTGGTGCCCCAGATCGGTGCGTCGTTGCGACCGATCAGGCCGCCCAGCGCGCCGTTGCCGTTGACGCGGCCCATCGCGAAATTCTGGTCGAGCTCGCTTGCGAAATTCGCGCCGATCAGCCCGCCGCCGTCGGTCTGGGCCCAGACGTTGCCGAGCGCATAGGTGTAGTTGACGGTGCCGCGGTTTTCGCCGACGAGTCCGCCGACGCCCGCGCCGCCCGAGACCGTGGCATTGGCATAGCTCTGGTCCACCGACACGATGTTGCGGCCGATGAGCCCGCCGACCGCGTTGTTGCCGTTGACGCTGCCGGTCGCATAGCTGGTGGTGACGCGGCCCTGGTTGTCGCCGACGAGGCCGCCGACGATGTCCCATCCCTGAGTGAGGCCGGTCGCATAGCTGGTGCTCACCACGCCGTTGTTGAGGCCGACGATGCCGCCGGCGGTGTTCCCGTCCGCCAGCACGGTGGCATTGCTGTGCGACGCGGCGACGGTGCCGGCGGCGGCGTTGTCGCCGACCACGCCGCCGATGCCGGTTTGGCCGTGGATGGTGCCGATGACCGAGGCGCCGGTGATCGCGCCGTCGCGCAGATAGCCGGCGATGCCGCCGACATTCACATCGCCGTTGATATAGCCCGAGAAGCTGCTGTCGAGCACCCGGCCGGTGCCGATGTTGCCGACGATGCCGCCGACATTGCCGCTCCCGGTGATGCCGGCGCGGGTCAGGTTGATGTTGCGCACGACGCCGTTGCCGTCGAGCACGCCGATCATGCCGACGCCGTCCGCGCCGCTGCGGTTGATGATGAGGTTCGAGACGGTGAAGCCGAGCCCGTCGAGCACGCCGGTGAACGCCTGGGCGAACGTCCCGATCGGCGTGAAGCCGCGGCCTTCGTCGAGGATGTCGCTGCCGGTCGCGTCGATATTGGCGCCGAGGACATAACGGCCGGTCAGGTCGTTCGAAATGCCCTGGAGCTGATCGCGCGTCAGGATGACGGTGTAGCGCGTCGGCGCGGGGCCGGTGGCGTCGGCCAGATAGACGCTGCCCCCGCCGTGACCGAGCGTGGCGTTCGCGAGCAGATAGGGCGTCGCCTGGCCGTTGGCGGTGCTCCAGCGCTGCATGTCGAAGCCGTCGAGGGGCATGCGGGCGAGATCGGCAGTCGACCTGCCGACGATGCCGTCGCGGACCTCGCCCGTGCCGATCGCGTTGGCCGCGCCCGCGGTGCTGGTGTTCCAGTAGACCCCGGTGATGTTGAGCGCGTCGCCCGTGTTCGCGCCGATCACCGCGCCGACCGTATCGGAACCGGCGGCCGAGCCGTTGGCGATCGCGCGGACGATCCCGCCGCTGTTGAGCCCGACCAGCCCGCCGACGATGCCGGAGCCGCGGACCGCGCCGGTCGCGTAGACGTCGGTGATGCTGCCGAGCTGGTTGATGCCGACGAGGCCGCCGACCCTGCGGGCGCCTTCGACGTCGCCGGTCGCAAAGGCCTTGCTGATCATGCCGCCGTTGACGCCGACCAGCCCGCCGCTGTTGCCGTTGCCGCCGAGCACCCAGCCGAACGCCGCCGCATTTTCGATATTGCCCAGCGACGTGCCGACGAGGCCGCCGACCGCGCTGTCGCCGCTGATCGTGCCGCTGGCCCAGACGTTCGACAGCAGGCCCGAGTTCGACATGCCGACGAGGCCGCCGACATTTTCGCCCATGCCGGTGACGTTGCCGCTGGCGTCGCTGTTCTGGATGAGGCCGGCATTGCTGCTGACCAGCCCGCCGACGAAGCTGAGGCCGTTGACGTTGCCGCTGGCGTGCGTGTCGGTCATCGAGGCGGTGTTCACGCCCACCACGCCGCCGGCGCCGCCGCCGTTCGACATGACGTCGAGGGCGGAATAGGTGCTGTTGATGACGCCGCCGTTGTTGGCGACCACGCCTGCGGTGAGGCCGTAGCCGGTCACCAGGCCGCCGACGACGCGGACGTTGCTGACATAGCCCATGTTCATCACCGCGAGCGCTGCGACATTGTCGCGGCCGGTGATCGAGACGTTGGTGAGCTGAAGATCGCGGACGATCCCGTTGCTGCCGATCAGCGAGAACAGGCCGGTGGGGCTCAGATCGCTGTGGTTGGCGGTGAGGCCGTCGATCCGGTAGCCGAAGCCGTCGAGCGTGCCGCCGAAGCCGCCGACGTCGGACGAACCGATCGAGACGAAGCCGCCGCCGTTGTTCCACGCCGCCGTCGCGCGCGCGTCGATATCCGCGCCGAGGGCGTAATGGGCGCCGAGCGCGCCCTCGATCGCCTGGAGCTGATCGGTGTTGAGGATCACCCGGATCGGGTCGGCGGCATTGTTGATCGCCGTCACGACGCCGCCGAGCGTGCCATAGGTGGCGTTGACGCGGAGATAGGGCGTCGTGCGGTAGCCCGCATTGTCCCAGACCTGCGGATCGAAGCCGGGCGGAAGGGCGTACACCAGATCGTTGTTCGACTGCGCCAGCGCCTCGTCGAGGCCGAAGCCGACGCCGGCATTGATGCCCGACCGATCAGAGTTCCAATAGTTGAGGCCGACCACCGAGCCGTCATGGCGGCCGATCACCGCGCCGACGTTGGCGGCGTTCACCGCGAGGACCGTGCCCGAGAAATAATTCTGGTCGAGGACCGCACCCAGGTCGGCCTGGCCGACGAGGCCGCCGATCGCGTCGCCGCGGACCGGGTTGAGCGTGTCGATCGTCGCGGTCGAATAGCTGGTGTAGATCCGGCCGTTGGCGAGCATCTGACCGGACAGGCCGCCGACCATGGTGTCGCCCAGCACCGTCCCGCTGCTGAACGCGCGCTGGATGACGCCGCTGTTAATGCCCGCGATACCGCCGACCGCGAACGGTGCGGCGATCCGGCCGGTCGAATAGACCGCGTCGAGCAGCGGCTGATCGCCGCCGTTGCCGAGCGTGCCGACGATGCCGCCCGTGCCGTTGTTGCCCGTGGTCTTGACGTCGTTGGTCGAATAGCTGCGCTGGATGCTGCCGGCGTTCATCTGGCCGACAAGGCCGCCCGTGCTGTCGCTCTGCGAATCGACCAGGCCGCTGGCGTGCGAGTCGCTGATCCGGCCGCTGATGAGGGAGCCGACCAGCCCGCCGCTCGTGTCGCCGCTGCCGCGCACGACGCCGTCGAACCAGACGTTGGTGATTTCCGAATATTCGACCTTGCCCGCGATGCCGCCGACGGTATTCCAGCCTTCGACGCGGCCGTTGACGATGCCGAGATTGCGGACCGAGGCGTTGAGAAGGCTCCCGAACAGGCCGACCTCGCTGTCCCCGGGGTGCACGACGCTGAGGTTGCTGATCGTGTGGCCGAGGCCGTCGAACTGGCCCCACAAGGTGATCGGCGCGAAGCCGCCCCCGGCCCAGTTGGCGGTGTCGCTGGCGTCGATGTCGGCGCCGAGCACGAAATGGCCGGTCCCGTACCCCTGGATGCCCTGAAGGTCGGTGCCGTTGTCCGAGCCGGCGGCACCCAGCCGGGTGACGACGGTCCAGGAGACGAGGCCGCCGTCGCGGCCGTAGCGCGTCGAGAAGTTCTGCCCCTCGGGCAGTGTGACCTTGGCGCCGCGGCCGATCGTATAGGTGCCGTCATTGCTGCCGGCCGGACCCGACTGGCCATAGACCAGCGCGAGCTTGCCCGCGCTGGTCGAGATGTCGGCGTTGATCGCGATGCTGTGCCACGCGTTGAGCGTGAGCCGTGCGCCCGTCGACCAGTCGATCGCGCCGTTGACGAGGATGTCGCCCACGCCGTTCGGGTTGACCGTGCCGGGGCCGGCCGCGCCGGTGTCGAGCGTCTGCAGCGTGACGTCGGTATCGCCGTTGAGCGCGTCGCTGATCGCCGTCGCGGCGTCGGTGTCGACGATGAGGTCGGCCGGATCGAGCAGCCAGTGGCCGCCCGCGGCCTGGACCCGCGCGCCCGCGAGGTCGAGCACGCGGCCCGAGGTTTCGGTGAAGCCGCCGGTGCCCGTGAGGTCGCGCGCGGTGATCGTGCCCGCCACCCTGGTGGTGCCCGCCTCGCTGACGAGCCAGACCTTGCCCTGGCCGACGCGCACGCCGCTGGCGTTGATCGCGCCGCCATTGTTGCCGGCGAGCGCGTAGATGTTGCCCGCCTGCGCGCGCAGCTCGGCGCTCGCCGCGGCGATCAGGCCCTTGTTGGTGACGCTGGCGGTCGCGTCGCCATAGAGCACGCTCACCAGTTCGCCCGCGCCGTTCGCGGTGTCGCGCAGCAGCACATGGCTGCCCGCGGCGAAGCCGGCGGTGCCGTTGGCGGCGTTGACGGTGCCTTCGTTCACGACCGTCACGCCGTACATCATCACATTGCCGCCGAGCGCGCCGACGCGGCCCAGATTGACGATGCTCGCGCGCGAATTGCCCGCAAAGTGGAGGTCGCCGCCCTTCATGAAATCGGCATCGGCGACGTCGAGCGTCGAGGCGACGAAGGTGCCGCCGGTGTTGATGACGCCCGTCTTGCCGACGACGATGCCGTTGGCGTTGATGAGGTAGACCGAGCCCGACCCGCTGACATTGCCGTCGATGCGCGAGACCTGGGTGCCGGTGACGCGGTTGAGCGTCGCGCCCGAGCCGTTTTCGAAGCGGACATTGCCGCCCTGGCCGACCGAGAAGTCGTTCCAGTTGATGATCGCGCGATCCGAGGTCTGCTGGATCGTCGTGGTGGTGCCGCTGGTGCCGATCGAGGCGCTGCCGGCGACGACGTTGCCGCCCGAGGGGAGCGCAGGCGCCGATTGCGCCAGCGCGCGCGCAGGCATTGTCAGCCCGCCGAGCATCGTTGCGCACAGCAGCGCGCGATGCAGGCGTGCACGACGACGCGTCGCCCCCGCCACGGGAGCCTGCCCAGTTCCGACCATTATTGAGATTCCCCTCTAGATTCGATGCCGCCAACGACACGAAGCGCCAGAAACGCGGCGCCGTTCCGCCTTCGAAACGGAATTGGTCTATACCTAGGTCGGCCGGTTTAGAAAGAGGTTAACGCGACGAAATCGAATGGCGTCGAGACGGAACGCGCGGGGCGAAGCGCGGCTGTCGCGGCCCGGCGCGGGAAATCCGCCGGAAATGCGCGAGTCGGCGGCGGCGCGCCAGTGACGACCGGGTTCCGATCGTTGCGCCGCCGGGCTAAAGCCGTCGCGTCATGCAGCCGACGCTTCGCCAGCTCCGCTATCTGGTCGCCCTGGCCGAACAGGGCAGCTTCACGCGCGGCGCCGCCGCCGCGGGCGTGTCGCAGCCGAGCTTTTCGCAGCAGATCCAGCAGGTCGAGGCGCTGCTGGGCGGACGGCTGGTCGAACGCGGGGGCAAGGCGATCCTGACCCCGCTGGGACGCGACGCCGTCGCCGCGGCGCGGCGCGTGCTGGCCGAGGCCGACGCCTTTTGCGCGCTGGCCGACCGGCGCGACGATGCGCTGGTGGGGACGATCCGGCTGGGCGCTTCGCCGACGCTCGGCCCCTATCTGTTGCCGCAGGTGGTGGCGCGGCTCCATTCGGCGAGCCCGTCGCTGCGCGTCCATGTCCGCGAGGGGTTGCCCGACGCGCTGGTCGAGCGGCTGGGCGAGGGGACGCACGACGTGATCCTGGTGCAGATGCCCGCCGGGGGCGCGGGCACGCCGGTGCATGTCGAGCGGCTGTTTCGCGACCCCTTGCTGGTGGCGATGGCCGCCGACGACCCGCTGCGCACGCGCGACACGATCAGCACCGACGACCTGGCCGGGCGCGGGCTGCTGACGTTGCAGCCGCAATACCGGATGAGCGACCAGGTCGCCGCGCTCGCCGCGCAGGCGGGGGCGCATGTGCTGCGCGATTACGAGGGCACGAGCCTGGACGCGATCCGGCAGATGGCGGGGATGGGCATGGGGCTGGCGCTGCTCCCCCAGCTTTACGTCCGCCAGGAAATCCGCGGCGACGGTGTCGACGACGTGATCGTCCGCCCCTTTGTCGGCGGGCGGCATTATCGCGAGATCGGGCTGGCGTGGCGCGCCGGGGCGGGGCGTGCGCCCGCATTCCTGGCGCTGGCGGCGCTGCTGTGCGAGGCGGCGGCGGCCGCCGGGGCGGCGTGACGCGGCGGTTATAGGAAAATCCTATTGATCTTATAGTCCGGCCTCGGTTGTTCCGATGGCGATGCGTCCGCACCTTGCGCGCCTGAACGGCCAAGGAGGTGCAGAATGGCGGAGGGCGGCCCGGGAATCCGGGCATTGCGGGGGTGGATCGCACGGGTACTGGCGCCCGATGCGCGGTTCGTGCGGCTGGCGGTCGTCTATGGCGTGGCGATTTCGCTGCTGTCGCTGGCGACGCCGATTTCGGTGCAGTTGCTCATCAATTCGGTGGCGAACACCGCGTTGCCCGCGCCGCTGTTCACGCTGTCGGCGGTGCTGTTCGTGCTGTTGCTGGTCGCGGGGGTGCTCGCGGCATTCCGCATCCACCTGCTCGCGCTGTTCGAGCGGCGGCTGTTCGCGCGGATCGTCGCCGAGATCACGGTGCGCGCGGTCCATGCGCAGAACCCCTTTTTCGGCGACGCGCGGCGCGGCGACCTGTTCAACCGCTATTTCGACCTGGCGACGGTGCAGAAGGCGCTGTCGAGCCTGTTGATCGGCGGGTTCACGATCGTGCTGCAGGGCGCGGTGGGGCTGGTGGTGACGAGTTTCTATCACCCGTTCTTCCTGGCGTTCAACGCGGTGCTGGTGCTGGTGCTGTTCGCGATCTGGCAATTGTGGGCGCCGGGGGCGATCCGCACCGCCGTCGCCAAGAGCCACGCCAAGCACGCCGCCGCGCACTGGCTGGAGAGCGTGGGCGGATCGAACGGCTTTTACCAGTCGCACCGCCATCTGGATTACGCGATGGACAGGTCCGAGGCGATGACCGCGGCCTATGTCGGCGCGCATCGGCGCCATTTCCGCTATACCTTTGCCCAGACGCTGTGCCTGTTGCTGACCTATGCGCTGGCGAGCGCGGCGCTGCTCGCGATGGGCGGATGGCTGATCCTGCAGGGGCAGCTTTCGATGGGGCAGCTCGTCGCGGCCGAACTGATCCTGTCGGGCGTCTTTTACGGCATCGCGCAGCTCGGCCCCTATCTGGAGGCGCTGTACGACCTGGCGGCGGGGCTGGAGGAGCTGTCGCTGTTCTGGGACATTCCGCAGCAGGACGCGCGCCGCACCGGCGAGGGGCCGGGCGACGGCGCGATCCGGTTGCAGAACGTCGTGCTGGGCGGCCACCGGTTCGAGCTGGAGGTCGCGAGCGGCGAGCAACTGGCGGTGGCGGGCGCGCCCGATGCCGAACATGCGCTGACGCTGCTGCTCAAGCGCCACGCCGCGCCCGAGCGCGGGCTGGTGCTGGTGGGCGGGCGCGACATCGCCAGCCTGGACATGTACCGGCTGCGCGCCGACGTGATGGTGCTCAACCGTCCGGGCTTTGTCGAGATGTCGGTGCGCGACTATCTGACGCTTGCCGCGTCGGGCGAGACCGGGCGGATGATCGCGGTGCTGGAGACGGTGGGGCTGGCGCCGCGGATCGCCGCGCTGCCGGGCGGGCTCGACACGGTGGTGGCGAGCCCCGGCTGGCCGTTTTCGGTGGGCGAGCTGATGGCGCTGAAGCTGGCAGCGGCGTTGCTCGCGCGGCCGCGCGTGCTGGTGCTGTCGCCGCTGTTCGACCTGTTGCCGCCGGCGCGGATCGACGCCGCGCTGGCCGCGCTGCGCGCGAGCGGGACGACGGTGCTCCAGTTCACGCGGCGGCCGGGCGGGATGGTGCGCGACGGCTATCTGTGGCTGGCGGGCGACGGGCAGCGGCGCTGTGCCGACGAGGCCGAGCTGAGCGCGCGGGCGCATGACGCGGGAGGTGCGCATGTCCTTGCCGCCTGAAGCCGGCGCGCGCGAGACGCTGCGCCCCGAACATGCCGCGCATTTCCGCACGCTGGCCGCGCTGCGCCCGCCGCGCACGACGCGCGTGGTCGCATGGATGATCGGCATCGGCATCGCGCTGGTCGCGACGCTGCTGTACGTCGTGCCGTGGGTGCAGACCTCGCCCGGCACGGGGCAGGTCGTCGCGCTCGATCCCGAGGACCGGGTGCAGGGCGTCACCGCGCTCGTCCCCGGCCGGGTCGAGCACTGGTATGTCCGCGACGGCGACCGGGTGAGGCGCGGCGACCCGATCGCACGGATCGTCGACAACGACCCCAACCTGCTCGCCCGGCTGGCCGCCGAGCGCGCGCAGGTGGCGGCCGAGATCGCCGCGGCACAGCAGGCGATGGCGGTGGCGCAGATCGATGTCGGCCGGTCGCGCCAGCTGCTGGCCGACGGGCTGGTCGCGCGGCGCGATTACGAGGCGGCGCAGATCAAGGTCGCCGACCATCGCGCCAAGCTGGCCGAGGCGCGCGCGAAGCTGAGCCGCGTCGACGTGACGCTCAACCGCCAGTCGGCGCAGCTGGTGCGCGCGCCGCGCGACGGGCGCATCCAGTCGATCAACGGCGCGGCGGGCGCGACGCTGGTGAGCGCGGGCGACGTGCTGGCGACGCTGGCCCCCGAGGCGCCGGTGCGCGTCGTCGAGCTGATGATCGACGGGCGCGACGTGGCGCTGGTGCGCCCCGGCCAGCCGGTGCGGCTGGCGTTCGAGGGCTGGCCCGCGGTGCAGTTCAGCGGATGGCCGTCGGTGGCGCAGGGGATGTTCGACGCGCGGGTGCGCTCGATCGACCCGTCGGCGCAGGCGAACGGGCTGTTCCGCGTTCTCGTCGAGCCGATGCCGGGCCGTCCGGGCTGGCCGGGCGCGCAGTCGGTGCGGCTGGGCGCCAAGGTGCGCGGCTGGATCCAGATGGAGACGGTGAGGCTCGGCTATGAGCTGTGGCGCCAGCTCAACGACTTCCCGCTCGAGTTCCGCCGCCCCGCCGACGAGGGCGCCAAAGACAAGCCGATCGTCACGATCAAGGCGAAGGGAGGCAAGTGATGCGGCGGATCATCCGGCGGCTGCGCGAGGCCGTGCGCGCGGCGATGGTGGCGGTGATGGCGGCGGTCGCGAGCCCTGCGGCGGCCCAGCCGCTGACGCTCGACGAGGTGCTGCGCGCATCGGCGGCGCAGGCGCCCGCGATCCTGGAGGCGATGGCGCGCGAGGGCCAGGCG
>JAFABD010000121.1 GCA_023426225.1 Pseudomonadota bacterium
CGGTATAGGCGCCGGGACCGGCGAGCGTCAGCGTGCCGTCGCCGCGCTTGACCAGCGCGCCCGCGCCGCCGATCGCGCCCTGCCAGTTCAGCGCCGTTCCGCCCGCGACGTCGATCGCGCCCGTTCCCGTCAGCGCCAGCGCCCGCGCGCTCGTCATGTCGGCGCGCGTCTGGAGTGCGCCGCCCGCCAGCGTCACGCTTCCCGACGCCGCGCCCAGCGCCGCGTCGCTGCCGATCGCCAGCACGCCGTCGTCGATCCGCGTGCCGCCGGCATGGCCGTTGACGCCCGACAGGATCAGCGTGCCCGCATCGGCCTTCACCAGCGTCGCCGCTCCGGTCAGCGCGCTCGCGATCTCGGCCACCATCGTCGCGCCGGCGGCCGTGCCGTCGCCGACGCGGATCACCGCCGCGCCGTCGCTCCCCGCCAGCGTCAGCGCGTCGCCGGTCAGGCGATAGCCGTCGCCCGCGAACTGCATCCCCGCCACCGCCAGCGCCCCCGCCGTCGCGTCGAGCGTCACCGTCCCGCCGCTTCCCTGGAACACCGCAAACCCCGGCACCGGGCGCATCGCGCCGTTGGCGAGGCCTGCCGCGTCGGTCCAGCTCCGCGCCGTGGCGCTCCACTGCCCCGCGCCGCCGTCGATCGCGCCGTTGTCGTGCCGCGCGATGTCGCTGCCGTCCCAGAAGCGCAGCGTCAGCCCGGCGTTCGAGACCAGGTTGACCTGCCCCGCGACGCTCGTCTGCAGGCTCAGCGTCCCGGCGTCGACGCCTGCGGGCACCGCGCCGATCGTCATCCCCGGCGCCTTGCCGCGCTCGCCCGCGAGCAGCCGCCCGCCATAGCGGATCAGCCCATAGACGCCCGGCGCCCCGAAACCGCCGCCGTCGCGCACGCGCAGCGTCCCCGCCAGCGCCACGTCGCCCGCCACCGTGAACGGCGCGCCCCCCCCGGGCGCCCCCAGCGCGACGTCCAGCGTCGCCACCCGCGTCAGCGTCAGCGCCCCCATCTGCAACCCGCCGCCCGGCCCGCCTTCCAGCGTCCCGTCAAAGATCTGCACCAGCCCGGCGACGCTGCCGCCGCCGCGCAGCCGCCCGCCCGAACTCACGTCGATCAGCGAACTCGCGGTGCTGCCCTCCAGCGCCAGCGTCCCTGCGCTCACCAGCAGCCCGGTCGGGCTGTCGCTGGTCCCGCTCAGCGTGAAGGTGCCGGTGCCGCGCTTGGTGATGGCATAGCGCGCAAAGCCGGGAACCGTCGGGCTGCCCCCGGTCAGCGTGCCTGCAAAGGTGAAGTCGGCATTGGTCGCGCCGACCTCGAGCCCGGCATCGTTCAGATAGGTAAGGTCGACCAGTCCCGCGCCTTCCAGCGTGCCGAAGATCTCGTCGGTGTCGAAATCGATCCGCGCCCCGGCATCGACGATCACGCGCGCCGTGTCGGCGAACGCCTGGTTGGTATAGCCCCAGCGATTGTCGACATACAGCCGGCCTTCCTTGACGTGCACGTCGCCGCGAAAGCTGTTGCCGATGTCGAGCGAAAGCCGCCCTGCGCCCGTCTTGGTGAAACCGCCCGCGCCCGCGAGACCCTGGCCGAACGTCACGTCCTTGCCCGCATCGACGTCGAAGGTCACGTCGCCGTCGATCGTGATCGGCCCCAGCGTGCCATAGGGCGAGCTGGCAAAGCTCAGCATCGTTCCCGCCGCCATGCGGATCGGGCCGCTGCCCAGCGCCCGGTCGTTGAGCGCGCGCACGCCCCCCGCGCTGATCAGCGTCCCGCCGGTATAGCTGTTCACCCCGCCCAGCGTCAGCAGCCCGGTCCCCCGCATCACCAGCCCGCCGCCGGTGCCGCCCGACCCGCTGGTGCTGATCGTGCCGTCGAGCCGCAGGTCGTGCGTCCCCTCGATCGCCAGCACGGTGTCGAAGCCCGCCGCGCGCTGGATCTGGATCGGATTGGCCAGCCGCGCATCGACCGCCGCCTCGAGCACCGCACCGCCCGGCGCGACGGTAAAGCTGCCGGTGCCCAGCGCGGTGTCGCTGCCGACGACGATCCGCGCGCCGCCGCTCGCGGTCGTGCCCAGCGCATAGCTGTTGGCCCCGCCCAGCACGACCGTGCCGCCATTGACCGCCAGCCCCAGCCCGGCGCCGCCGATCGCCCCGTCGAGCGCCATCGTGCCGGCGCCGTTCTTGACCAGCCGCGCATTGCCGGTGCCGGTCAGCGATCCTGCATAGCGCCCTGTGCCTGCGGGCGTCAGCGTCAGCACCCCGCCCGCGCCCAGATCGATCGCGCCGGTCCCCGACAGGTCGGCGACGGTCAGGCGATGCCCGCCCAGCGCAAGCGTGCCGCCGCCCATCCGCACCGCGCCGTTGCCCAGCCCGTCGTCGCGCAGCAACTGCAACGTACCGCCGTCGATCGCGGTGGCGCCATAGGCGGTCGACGACGAGAACTCCAGCGTCGCCGCCCCGGTCTTGCGCAGCGTGCCGGACCCGGTCAGCGATCCGTAAAAGGCGCTGCCGTTGCCTGCGGTATCCACCGTCAGCGTCTGCGCGCCCAGCACGATCGTTCCCCCGCCGGTCAGCCCGGCCACGGTCTCGTCGTCGTCCTCCGCCCCCGACCAGCCATAGCCCGCCGCGAGTGCCAGCGTCGCGCCGGCTCCCACCGACACGACCGCGCGGCGGCCCAGCGAGTTGCGCCCTGCCCCCACCGCATCGACGCGCCCGCCCTCGATCGAAGCGCCGCCCGAAAAATCGTTGTCGCCGGTCAGCAGCAGCGTGCCCGCATCGCGCTTGGTCAGCACCAGCGTGCCGCCCTGCTCGCGGATGTTCGCCTGCGCCCACGACGCATCCGGTCCGCTGAAGACGAGTTGCGAATTGCCGCCGTTGACCTCGATCCGCTGCACAAGCAGGCCGCTGCCTTCCACGGCGACGGCAACGTCGCCCTCGAACGTCATCAACGGCGCGATCAGCTCGCCGCCGGCGCCGACATGCAGCCGCGAGGGGCCGGCGCCGGTGCCGCCCAGCCGGACCGCATCGTCGACGAAAATCTGCGCCCGGCTCCCCTGGACGCTCACGTCGCCCAGCCCGGTCAGCCCCAGCGTGGTGATTTCGCGCGAATGCAGCCGCCCGCCTTCGGTCACGCTGACGATGCCGGTGCCGCCGTTGCGGCCCAGCAGCACGACCGGCGCTTCCACCGATGCGTGCACGCCGCCGACGCTCAGCGTGCCGACCCAGCCGCTCCATTCGCCCAGCGACAATTGCCCGGCATTGAACACGCCCTGCTCGCCGACGGCAACGGTCGCCGGCTGGCCGCCCGGGCCGGCGATCGTCATCGTACGCACCGCTGCGGACAGCGAGGTGATGTCGATCGTGCCGCCGTTGCTCATCGATGCGTCGCTGTTGGCGTCGGGAACGGTGGCGGGGTTCCAGCGGGATGCGTCGTCCCAGCTCGACTCGCCGCCGCGCCAGTTCTGTGCCTTTGCCGCACCCGGGGCGATCAGCATCGTCAGCGCCGCGGCCATGCCGCACGAGCCCAGAATCGTTCCCGCGGCAAGCCTGCCGCGCCGGTACGCACCCATCATGTCGTGTTCCCCTGTCCCTCGCCCGGGCCCTGCCGCATGACTGTGCCGACGGTCGCGAAGCCGTGGAAAGGCTCCCCGGCACCGCCGCCGCTTTCCCGGGCAAGCTGTTCCGAATGAAGCATTTCTGATATCGACCCGCGGTGTGCGCCAAGGAGTCCAAAAGTTGCATGACGCGCCGACCGCCCGCCGACCCCGCCGCCCCGCCCGCCGCTGACGCGGTGCGCGATCGCGCGGCCGATGCGTTTCTCCGCCATCCGGGGTTGCGCGATGCGCTCGCCGCCTATTGCGCCGAGGTGGCGCTCGTCGCGCCGGCGGGCTGGCCGATCAACAAGCTGTTCAACCAGCTCGGCCGCTATCTGGTCGGCTATTTCCTCGTCCATCATCACCGGCACTGGGCGCACCATGGCGGGCCGCTGCCCACGCTCGCGCGGCTCCAGCAAAACTGCCCGCTCAGTCCGCGCCAGACCGCGGGGATCGTCGCCGGGCTACGCGCCGGCCGGCTGGTCGAAACGCGCGCCGCGCCGGCGGGCCGGGCGCGCATCCTCGTCCCCGCCCCGGCCGTGACCGAACAGATTGCGGCGTCGATGCTCGGCTATCTGCGCGCGGTTGACCGGCTCCAGCCCGATCGCGCGCCGCGTGCGCCCGCGATCGCCGCCGATCCGGCGCTCCAGGACGAGCTGGTCTATCGCTCGGCCGCGACGCTGATCGCCGATCCGACGCTGCTCGATTCCTATCCGCGCGTGGTCGCGTTCGCGCGGCGCGACTGCGGCTATCTCGTGCTCGCGGCGGTGATGGCGGCGGTCTATGCGGCGGCGGCGGGCGAGCCGTCGCCGCCGCTCTCCTATCGCCGGCTCGCCGATCATTTCCGCCTGTCGCGCTCGCACATCGGCAACCTGCTCGGCACCGCGACGCACGCGGGCTGGATCACCACCGATGCGCGCGGGCGCCTCGTCGCCGCCGATCCGGCGTTCGTCGCCGAGTTCGAACGCTGGAGCGCGTGGCAGCTCGGCCATCATGCCGCGCTTGCCGACGCGATCCTCGCCGATCGCATCGCGCCGGCCTGACCCGGCCGGCTGCGGCGCTATGCCCCGCCCAGCCAGCCGCCGCGAAAGCCCGCGCGCGTCAGCCCGTCGCGGATCGCGGGGTGGCCGCGCATGTGGCGCCACACCAGCGCGCTCTGATGGTTGGCGATCATCGTCAGGATCGGCCCCTGGTCGATCCCCAGATATTCGTCGTCGAACCAGCCGAGATGCAGGTCGACCTTGCCCTTCTCGACGCGCAGCCCCACCGCGTCGGCGCCCGCCAGCGACGGGTTGAAGCTGTCGAGAAAGCCATAGCGGCCATAGAGCAGCCGGCCATAGCGCGCATGCATCGCGCGCGCGCACGGCACGACGATCTCGGGCGCGAACGCGATCGAACCCAGCGCCGCCGTCGGCGCGATCGTGCCGTCGTCGAATTCGTCGGGCAGCCCCAGCGGCCCGCGCGCCGAATAGGTGCGGAAACTGCGCGGCGCGCCCGCGATCTGCCATGTGCCGCCCAGCGGGCCGTCGCACGCGGTCAGCCCCCAGATGTCGGCCGAATAGCCGCGCCAGCCCATCGGGTTGCGGATCGCATAGTCGCGCTGTGCATAGGTTGCGCGGCGGCTGTTCTCGAAATAGTCGAAACCGGCCTCGCGCATCGCGGCGTCGCGGATGCCGCGGAAATCGATCCAGCCATGGCTGTACTGGTGGCCGAAATGCGGGCCGAACGCCAGGTGGCGCCCGGCACCGCTGCCGCGCCAGCTATGCGGATAGGTCGCGCACCATGCGTCCCAGGCATCGGCGCTCAGCCGGTGCGCCGGGTCGGGCGCGCCCAGCCCCAGCACATAGACGAGCATCGCCTCGTTATAGCCCTTCCAGTCCGACGGGATGAACCCGCGCTCGGGGTGCCATCCCATGCACACCAGCGGCGCGCGCGCCTGCATCCAGCGCCAGTCGATCCGGGCATAAAGCCGGTCGGCCAGGTCGCGCACCTCGCGCTCGGCGGCGGTGTTGCGGTCGAAATAGCGCGCGGCGAACAGCACGCCGCCCATCAGCAGCGCGGTGTCGACCGACGACAGCTCGCTCCGCCCGAAGCGGTGGCCGCGCGTCATGTCGAGGAAATGGTAGAAGAAACCCTTGTGGCCGCTCACGCCCTCGGCGGCGTCGCCCTGCGGCGCGTTCCACAGGAAGCGCAGCGTCGCCAGCGTGCGCGTCAGCGCGGCGCTGCGGCCGATCCAGCCCTGCTCGACCCCGATCGGATAGGCGGTCAGCGCAAAGCCGGTGGCGGCGATGCTGCAAAAGCCCGCGCTCGGCCAGCGGTCGGGGGCCAGCCCGTTGGCGGCGTTGGTGGTTTCCCAGAAATAGCGAAAGGTCCGCTCGGCGGTGCGTGCGATCAATGCGTCGCGCGCGGGCGCGGCGGCCGCGGCGACCGCGTTCGTCGCCTTGGCCGTCGCGGCGGCGGCGACCAGCATCGGCGTGCCGCGCACCAGGGTCCGGCGGGAAATCATGGCGTCGTTGTTCTCCGTCCAAAAAAGGGGGCGGGACCGGCAAAGGGGGCCAGGCCGGTCCCGCCCTGAGGAGAGAGCAGGTTAGAAGCTGAAGCCGGCCGACAGCTTGAACGTGCGCGGCGGATAGCCTCCGGTCTCGGAATTGGGGTTGAGCTTGCCGAAGTTCGGCGAGCTCCCGTCATCGTTGTACGACGTGAAGTTCGCCGTGTTGAACACGTTCAGCACGTCGACGCGCACGCGCATCGCCGCCTCGCTCGACACGAAGTGCAGCGGGATCGACTTGCTCAGCGCGAAGTCGACCTGGCGGAACGCCCACAGGTCGCCCAGGATGAACGGGCGCTTGTTGTCGCCCTCGATCACGCGCGGCCCCTGGTCGGTCGTGCCATAGACATAGACCGGCGAACGCAGCTGCAGCTTGGCCGACGCGGTCAGGCCCCAGGGCAGGTCCGCGCTGCCCGCCATGACGATGCGGTGCTTCGAAACACCCGTCGAACGCAGCGTCGGATAGTCATAGATCGACGGGTAATCGAGCGAGTAATGCTCACCCGACTTCCGGCTCTCGGTCGCCTCGGTATAGGTGTAGACGAAGTTCAGGCTCCACGGCGAGCTTGCCGTATAGTCCTTCTCCAGCTTGAAATAGGCCGAGTCCGCGTCGGTCTTGATGCCGTTCGTGCCCAGGATGATCGCGCCGAATCCGGCCGGTGCGAAGCCCCAGGGCTGGGTGTTGAACTGCGTGCCCGGCGCAAAGAAGGTGCCGTCGGGCCGGCGGTTGCCGAGCAGCCAGGCAAAGCCGTCGCGGCTGGCGATGTGGGTATAGCCGATCTCGGGCCGCCACATGCCCAGCTTGCCGCGCACGCCCAGGCTGAACTGGTCCGAATACGGAACCTTCAGGTCGTTGTTGATGAACGTCAACTCGCGCCCGCCGCCGGTGGTCGAGGTGGCAAGCGTCGCCAGCCCCGCCGGGGTCAGGTAGTTCGGATTCCACGCCACGCAGTTGGCGTTGACGCAGCTATGCGCCGGATCGCCGTTGTTGAACTGGAAGCCCAGCGTGCGGAACGCGCCGCTGTTGCGCTCGATCTGCAGATAGTCGAACTGGTTGCGGTCATACGAACGGCCATAGCCGCCGAACAGCGTGAAGCGGCGGTCGGCGTCGAGCGCATAGCTGAAGCCGATGCGCGGCTGGAACGCGCCCGTGAACGCCTTCCGCTCCTTGCCGGTCGAGATATAGTCGGCGATCCGGTAATCGGCGTTGACGAGGTTGGGATAGTTGGCGGGCGAAACCGCCGCCACCGCGTCCGCCGGCGTCACCCAGTTGAGATAGGACGGCGTCCGCTCGTAATCCCAGCGGATGCCCGCGTTGATCGTCAGCCGGCTGGTCACGTCCCAGTCGTCCTGGATGTACAGGCCCAGCTGGAAGTTGTTCGACCGCACCGAACCGTCGCCGATGCCGGGCACCGGCACGCCGAACTTCACCTGCCACGGCACCGTCGTCGAATAGTCGAGGTTGTAATAATATTGCGGGTTCAGCGAATTGCGCTCGAGCGCGTTCAGCTTCACCCACTTGGTCTTGAAGCCCAGCTTGATCGCGTGGCCGGTAAAGCCGGTGTAGGTGAAGTCGTCCTGGAAGGTCCAGCCCTTCTGGCCCTTGTTCTGGTAGTTCGCCGACGCGCCATAGTTGAGCAACAGGTCCTGGCGGGCGTTCTGCAGGACGAAACCGTTGCCGAACGCGGTCGGGCGCGGGCTCCACTTGACGTCCTCGTACGACAGCTTGGCGTCGTTGATCCAGCTGTCGGCGGTGTGCTGGTAACGCAGCAGTGCGCGCTTTTCCTTGACCTCGTTGATCGAGGTATAGCTCTGCGCGGTCTGGCCGCTGTTCCAGTCGATGCCGTCCTCGTTGCGCACCTTGACCGAAAGCTCGATCAGGTCGCGGTCGGTCGGCACGATGTCGATCTTGCCGAAATACAGGTCTTCGTTGAACTTGCGGTTGAAGTTGCCGAACACGCCCTGCAGGTCGCTGGGATAATCGGTGATCGCGCGGCCCTGCGCCGGGGTGACTTCCACCGGCACGCGGTTGCGCTTGCCCTCATACGCGCCGAAGAAGTGCATCACGTCGCGCACGATCGGCCCGCCCAGCGAAACGCCGAACTGCATGTCGCGCGTCTCGGTCTTGTCGCCGCCCTTCGACTTTTCCAGCGCGGTGCGCGAACGCAGGTCCTGGTTGGTGAAGTCGAAGAACGCGTCGCCGTGGAACGCGTTGGTGCCCGACTTGGTCACCGCGGTGATCGCCACCGAGCTCACCTGGTCGAACTCGGCCTTGTAGTTCGAGCTGATGACGCGATACTCGCCGATCGCCGACTGCGGGAACGGGTTGCCGTTCGAGCTGTCCTGGCCGGTGATGCCGTTCTTCAGCACATAGTCCTTCTGGCCGACGCCGTCGATGAAGACGTTGACCGAACGGCTCGCCTGCGCGCCGCCCTTGATCGAGACGTTGCCGTTGTCGCCGGTCTCGAGCGCGACGCCCGGCGCCAGGTCGGCAAAGGCCAGGAAGTTGCGGTTGTTCTGCGGCAGCGTGTCGATCATCCGCTGGGTGATCGTCGCGCCCACTTCGCCGCCCTGCAGCGTGCGGATGCGCGTGCCGGTGACGATGATCTCGTCGCCCGCGGGCGCAGTCGCGTCGGTGCCGGTATCGGCGGCCGCGCCGTTCGCCGCCGGGGCGGCGGGGGCGGTCAGGTCGATGTCGAGCTGCGCGCTCTGGCCGACGGTCAGCGTGAAATTGTCGGTGTTGCGCGTGCCGGCGGGCGTCTCGATCGTCAGGCGATAGGTGCCCGGACGCAGCGACGCGAACAGATAGCTGCCGTCAGCGTTTACCGTCGCATTGAAGCGATAGTTGGTGCTCACCTCGGTCGCCGTGACCGAACGCACCTCGACCGGCGCGCCCGCCTGCGTCACGCGGCCGCGCAGGCTCGCCTGGCTCTGCTGCGCCTGCACCGGCGTCGCCATCGTCGCGCCGAGCGCGGTGCCCAGCATCAGTGCGGTGGCGATCGCGATCCGGCGGCGCGCCGCACCGGCGGTGCGACCCGTCCCGGCGCGATGCCCGCCATTCCCCTTGCGGTTCATCATCTTGTTGTTTTCCTTCCCTTGGGTGAGCGTCATTGACCTGCGCTCGTGGTTGCGCGCGCCACGATTTCGGGCGCGTGTAGTTCGGTGGTGGCCGCTGCCGTCTCGTCCTTCATCCGGTCGATCAGGCGGCGCACGGCCAGCGCGCCGATTTCCGCGATGCGCACGCGCATCGTCGTAAGCTGGAGGTAACGGGCGATCGGAATATCGTCGAAACCCGCCACCGCGATCGTCTCGGGCACGGCCACGCCCGCCTCGCGCAGCGTCTGCATGCACCCGATCGCCATCATGTCGTTCGCCGCGAACACCGCATCGATGCGCTGCCTGCCGGCGATCAGCGCGCGCGCCGCCGCCGCGCCGGCTTCCTCGGTGAAATCGCCCGGCAGCACCAGCGGCTGGTCGATCCCGGCATGGCGCCGCATCGACAGGCGAAAGCCCGCCAGCCGCTCCTCGGCGTCCAGGTTGCCCGCCGGCCCGGCGATATGCGCGATGTTGCGCCGCCCGGTCGCCAGCAGGTGCCGCACCATCGTGTCGGCGCCGCCGACATTGTCGACCAGCAGCGCGGGCGTGCCGCGATCGGCGCGACAGTTGACGAGCACCGCAGGCACGTTGGGCGGCATGTTCGCCATCAGCGCCGCGGCGTCGAGGTGCGGCGCCATCACCACCAGCCCGTCGACGCGGCCGCGCATCGAACGCAGCGCGTCGCCCGCCTGCGCCAGGTCGGCATGCATGTTCGACAAAAGCAACAGGAACTTGCGCGCGCGCGCCTCGGTATCCATGCCGCGCACGATTTCGGAAAAGAACTCGCCGTGCAGGTCGGGCAGCACCACGCCGATCGCGTGCGCGCGCGCCATGCTCAGGCTGCGCGCGCCGGCGTGCGGGACATAGCCGAGCCGGGCGGCGGCGGCGAGCACGCGCTCGCGCGTTTCGGGAAGCACATTGTCCGCACCGTTCAGCGCGCGCGACACCGATGCGACCGATACCTGCGCCTCGCGGGCGACATCTCGAATCGTGGCTTGCGCCATGCCTTCCAATCTCCCTGCCCCGCGCATGTCGTCTGCGCTGCGGCTGCGATGTCTTTCGGAACGGGGTGCTGCACCCGGGGTGCATGAAACCGGTTGCACTCCGGCCCGTGCTGCATGCTATGTAACCGGTTACATGAAACAGCCCAAGCAAAAAATGCGCGGGCCTTTCAGCGCGGTGGCGCTATCCGCCGCGAATCAGGGAGAGGGAGACGATTTGATGGAACAGCTACGGATCTCGCGGCGCGCGGCCCTGATGGGGGCGGCCGCCGTCACCGCCTGGGCGGCGAGCCCGGCGCGGGCGCTGATCGGGGCGGCGGCGGACGCGCCCGTGCCCGCCTTTGTCGATGCGCTGCTCGCGCGGATGACGGTCGAGGAAAAGGCGGGTCAGCTCACGCTCAACGCCGCCGCCTGGGGCGGTGCCGCGGCGACCGCGCTCAACCCGCCGACTGCGGGCGCGACCTTCGACGAACAGCTCGACCAGGTGCGCCGCGGCCACCTCACCGGCGTGTTCAACGGCAACGGCGCCGAAATGGCAAAGCGGATGCAGACGGTCGCGATGCGCGAATCGCGGCTCAGGATTCCGCTGATCTTCGCGGCGGACATCATCCACGGCCACCGCACCGTGTTCCCGGTGCCGCTGGGCGAGGTCGCGAGCTGGGAACCCGAAGTCGCCGAACGCACCGCGCGCGTCGCCGCGACCGAGGCGGCGGCGGCGGGCATCGACTGGACCTTCTCGCCGATGGTCGACGTCGCGCGTGACGCGCGCTGGGGTCGCGGCGTCGAAGGCGGCGGCGAGGACGTGCTGCTCAACCGGCTGTTCGCGATTGCGCGCGTCCATGGCTTCCAGGGCGCGCGGCTGACCGATCGCGACGCGGTGATGGCCTGTGCCAAGCATTTCGCCGCCTATGGCGCGGCCGAGGCGGGGCTCGACTATAACAGCGTCGATGTGTCCGAACGCACGCTGCGCGAAATCTACTTCCCGCCGTTCCAGGCGGCGTTCGACGCGGGCGCGCTGTCGGCGATGGCGTCGTTCAACGAATTGTCGGGCGTGCCCGCGACGGGCAATCGCTGGCTGCTCGACGACGTGCTGCGGCGCGAATGGGGCTTCGGCGGCATCGTCGTCTCCGACTATACCGGCGACGAAGAGATGATCGCGCACGGCTTTGCCCGCGACGCGCGCGACGCGACGCGGCTGGCGATGCTCGCGGGCGTCGACATGTCGATGCAAAGCGGGCTCTACATGAAATATCTGCCCGATCTGGTTCAGGCGGGCGACGTGCCGATGGCGCGGCTCGATCAGGCGGTGCGCCGCGTGCTCGCGGTCAAGGCGCTGCTGGGGCTGTTCGACGATCCGTTCCGCCGCATCGACCCGCGCCGCGAAAAGACGGTGGTGCTGTCGCGGGCGCACCGCGAGGTCGCGCGCGAGGCGGCGCGACGCTCGGTCGTGCTGCTGCGCAACGAAGGCGATCTGCTGCCGCTCGGGCGCGATCGCAAGGTCGCGCTGATCGGCCCGTTCGCGGCGGGCCAGCACGATCTGGTCGGGCCGTGGTGCGTCTATGGCGATGATGCCCAGGCGGTCGATCTCGCCACGGGGATGCGCGCCGCGGCGGCCAATCCGTCGCTCATCACCGTGACGGCGGGTTCGGGGATCGAACAGCCGCTCGCGGGCGGGATCGAGGCGGCGGTCGCTGCCGCGCGCGCCGCCGACGTCGTCGTGCTCGCGATCGGTGAGGGCGCGCGCATGTCGGGCGAGGCGCAGTCGGTCACCGACATCGTCGTTCCCGCGCCGCAGATGGCGCTGGCCGAGGCGGTGGCGGCGACGGGCAAGCCGATCGTCGTCGTGCTCAAGAACGGCCGCGCGCTCGCGCTGGCGGGGGCGGTCGCGCAGGCGCCGGCGATCCTCGTCAGCTGGTTCCTCGGCACCGAAACGGGCACCGCGCTCGCCGACATCCTCTACGGCGCGCACAGCCCGTCGGGCCGCCTGCCGATCAGCTTCCCGCGCGCGGCGGGCCAGGTGCCCTATTATTACAGCCACAAGCAGACCGGGCGCCCCAATCCCGACGGGCCGCTCGCCGAATACAAGACGCATTATCGCGGCATCCCCAATTCGGCGCTCTATCCGTTCGGGCACGGGCTGACCTACAGCCGGATCGACTATGCCGATCTGCGCCACGAACCGACGCTCGCCTGGGACGGCACGCTCACCGTCGAGGCGACGGTGCGCAACACCGGGCCGCGCGCGGCCGAGGAGGTGGTTCAGCTCTATATCCGCGATCGCGCCGCCAGCATCACGCGGCCGGTGCGCGAGCTGAAGGCGTTCCGCAAGGTCGCGCTCAAGCCGGGCGAGGCGACGACGGTGCGCTTCACGCTGCGCCGCGACGATCTGCGCTTCGTCGGTCGCGACAATCGCTGGACGGCCGAACCGGGCCGCTTCGACCTGTGGGTCGCTCCCTCAGCGGAAGCCGACGGGCTGCACGGCAGCTTCGATCTGGCCGCCGCCTGACCCACGGTCCCCCGCCCCGTCGCCGCCCCCCCTGGCGGCGGGGCGGGTGCGGGCATCAGCGCGCGCAGCAAACGGCGCAGCACTCAGCGGCGCGGCGCTCAGCGGCGCAGCGGGTTGGCGAACATCAGCGCGACCGACGCCGCGATCCCGGTCAGCGGCACCAGCGCGACCGCCAGCGCCAGCGCGGCGATCGTCGCGGGCTCCTGCGCGCCGTGGCCGTGCCAGCCGATCGCGCTCAGCACCAGCCCGAACAGCCCCGTCGCCAGTCCCATCGCGATGCGCTGGAGCAGCGCGGCGAGCCCGAACACGCCGCCTTCCAGCCGCATCCCGCTGGCGCGCGCGCCCCATTCGA
>JAFABD010000167.1 GCA_023426225.1 Pseudomonadota bacterium
GGGCGGGGGCGGCGGGCTTGGCCGGCGCGGGTGCCGCCGGGGCGGCGGCTGCGGCCTTGGCCTCGCTGGCCTTCACCGGCGACGGACGCGACGCGAGGCCCAGGCGATGCGCCTTGCCGATCACGGCATTGCGCGAGACCCCGCCCAGCTCCTCGGCGATCTGGGTTGCGGTCATCCCGCTATCCCACATCTTCTTCAGCGTCTCGATGCGCTCTTCGGTCCAGCTCATGGTCTTCCTTGTTCAATCGAGTCGGCGCTTGCGGGCGGCGGCGGCAGCGATTACGCGAACGCGCCATGACCAGCCAGCCCCAAACCGGCCACAGCCAGCCCCCGATGCCCTTTGCGGAACCGGGCGTTCCGGTGATCCGAAGCGTCAACTGGGGAGGCCTGCGAAGCCTCTATGTGAAGGAGGTGCGCCGTTTCTTCAAGGTGCAGCTCCAGACGATCTGGGCGCCGGCGGTCACGACGCTGCTCTATCTGGTCATTTTCACGGTCGCGATGGGCGGTGCGGGGCGCACCGTCCAGCTCGACGGGCGCGCCGTGCCCTTCGCCGACTTCATCGCGCCGGGCCTGATCGTGATGGGGATGCTCCAGAACGCGTTCGCCAATTCCAGCTTCTCGCTGCTGGTGGGCAAGATCCAGGGGACGATCGTCGACTATCTGATGCCGCCGCTGTCGACGGGTGAGCTGCTCGCGGGGCTGTGCGGCGGCGCCGTCACCCGCGCTTTCTGCGTCGGCGCGACGGTGTGGGGCGCGATGCTGCTCTGGCCGGGGGTGCATGTCACGCCCCAGCATTTCTGGGCAGTGCTGTGGTTCGGCTTCCTCGGCGCGCTGTTGTTGTCGCTGCTCGGCGTGATGACGTCGATCTGGGCGGAAAAGTTCGACCACGCTGCGGCCGTCACCAACTTCGTCGTCGCGCCGTTGTCGCTGCTGTCGGGCACCTTCTATTCGGTCGATCATCTGTCGCCGCTGTTCCGCGCGATCAGCCATCTCAACCCGTTCTTCTACATCATCTCGGGCTTCCGCTACGGCTTCATCGGCGTTGCCGATTCGTCGATCGCGCTCGGCACGGGGGTGATCCTGGCGCTCAACCTCGTCCTCGGCATCGCCTGCTACACGCTGCTCGCGCGCGGCTGGAAGACGCGGAGCTGATGCCGCCCGCGCTTCCCGCAAAGCGATATTGACGCAGGGGCCGCCGCGCCCCTAAACATCGCCACGGGCGGCCGGCATCGGTCGCCCTTTTGCGTTTCTGGAGTTGATCCACCCTTTCGCTTCACAATCAGGAGGTAGTTTCGATGGCCATCACCCCGCTCATGCCCGTCTATCCGCGGTGCGGCGTGCGGCCGGTGCGAGGCGAGGGCTGCTATCTCTTTGGCGAACGAGGGGAAAAATATCTCGATTTCGCTGCGGGCATCGCCGTCAACGCGCTCGGCCACGGCCACCCGCACCTGGTCAAGGCGATCGCCGACCAGGCCGCGACGCTGATGCACGTCTCCAACCTCTACGGTTCGCCGCAGGGTGAGGCGCTGGCGCAGCGCATCATCGACAATTGCTTTGCCGACACGCTGTTCTTCACCAATTCGGGCACCGAGGCGATCGAGTGCGCGATCAAGACCGCGCGCCGCTATCACTATGCCAACGGCAACCCCCGGCGGCACAAGCTCATCACCTTCCACAACGCGTTCCACGGGCGCACGATGGGCGCGATCTCGGCGACCAACCAGCCCAAGATGCGCGAAGGTTTCGAGCCGCTGGTGCCCGGTTTCGCCTATGCCCCGTTCAACGATCTCGACGCCGCACTCGCGCTGATCGACGACGAGACCGCGGGCTTCATGGTCGAAACGGTCCAGGGCGAAGGCGGCCTCCAGGCGGCGCGTCCCGAGTTCATCCAGGGGCTGCGCAAGGCCGCGGACGAACACGGCCTGCTGCTCATCCTCGACGAGGTCCAGTGCGGCTACGGCCGGACGGGCACCTTCTTCGCCTATGAGCAATATGGCGTCACGCCCGACATCCTCACCTCGGCCAAGGGCATCGGCGGCGGCTTCCCGCTCGGCGCGTGCCTCGCCACCGAGGAAGCGGCCAAGGGCATGGTGTTCGGCACGCACGGCTCCACCTATGGCGGCAACCCGCTTGCGATGGCGGCGGGCCAGGCGGTGCTCGACGTGATGCTCGAACCGGGCTTCTTCGCTCATGTGAAGGCGATGGGCGAGCGGCTCCGCGCCGGGCTCGAACAGCTCATCCCCAATTACGACCATGTGTTCGAGGAGATTCGCGGCCTCGGGCTGATGCTCGGCATCAAGCTCAAGCCCGCGGTCGAGGCGCGCGGCTTCGTCGCGCACCTGCGCGATCACCATGGCCTGCTCACCGTGGCGGCGGGCGACAATGTCATCCGCGTGCTGCCGCCGCTGGTGATCGACGAAAGCCATATCGCCGAGGCGCTCGACAAGCTGGGCGCCGGCGCGCGCAGCCTGGCTGCCGCCTGAGACTGACCTGATCCTCCCCGGGTCGGGGAGGGGGACCATGCGCAGCATGGTGGAGGGGGGCTCTCCGCAAAGGGCGTCGCTGGTGGAGATTTCCGCCCACCCCGACGCTCCGCGCCGCAGTCCCCCTCCCCGTGCCGGGGAGGATGTTATGACCCGCCACTTTATCGACCTTTCCGATGCCGGCTCGCACGCGATCGCGGCGATGCTCAACGACGCGATGGCGCGCAAGGCCGCCCGCGCCGGCTGGCCCAAGGGCAAGCCCGACGCCGACGCCCCGCTCGCCGGGCACGTGCTGGCGATGATCTTCGAAAAGAACAGCACGCGCACCCGCGTCTCGTTCGATATGGCGATCCGCCAGCTCGGCGGCACCAGCATCGTGATGGATGCCGGCTCGATGCAGCTCGGTCGCGGCGAGAGCATCGCCGATACCGCGCGCGTGCTCTCGGGCTATGTCGACGCGATCATGATCCGCACCGACGATCACCAGAAGGTGCTCGACATGGCGAAATACGCCTCCGTGCCGGTCATCAACGGCCTCACCGACGCCTCGCACCCGTGCCAGATCATGGCCGACCTGCTCACCATCCTCGAAAACGGCAAGGCGCTGCCGGGGCTCAAGGTCGCGTGGCTCGGCGACGGCAACAACGTGCTCGCCTCGATCATGGAGGCCGGCGGGCTGATGGGCTTCGACGTCGTCGCCGCCTGCCCGCAGGGCTATCAGCCGAGCGACGCCGATCTGGCCCGTGGGCGTGGCCGTGCCCGCGTCGTCGGCACCGCGCGCGAGGCGGTCGAGGGCGCCGACATCGTCGTCACCGATACCTGGATCTCGATGGGCCAGGCGCATGCCGAGACCAAGCTCAAGGCGATGATGCCCTTCCAGGTCGACGAGGCGCTGATGGCCGCCGCCAAGCCCGATGCCCGCTTCCTCCACTGCCTCCCCGCGCATCGCGGCGAGGAAGTGACCGATGCGGTGATCGACGGCCCGCAGTCGCTGATCTGGCCCGAGGCGGAAAACCGCCTCCACGCGCAGAAGTCGGTCCTGCGCTGGTGCTTCGGCCAGCTCTGACCGATCGGTCACGCGTCGCCCGGTTCGCCGGGCGCGCGTCCTGCACCGTCGTGTGGAACGGCCCGGCGGCCGGCGCTCAGGCGCCCGTGCCGCCGCCCGGTGCCGCCACCGTCATCGCGGCAAGCGGCAGCGCGCCCACCGCCTGATCGACGCTGCCCAGCGCCGATTCGGCCGAACGCATGTCGTGCTCGTCGCGCCCGCGCGGGTCGCGGCGGCGCAGCGCGGCCTTGAGCTCGCGGGCGAGCGTGCTCGCCTCGCGCTTGAATTCGGCATCGGGATCTTCGCGAAGCTTCAGCGTCGGCGT
>JAFABD010000175.1 GCA_023426225.1 Pseudomonadota bacterium
CGCGGTCACCGCCGTCGCCGAGGCGGTGCGCCGCTCCCGTACCGGGCTGGCCGACCCGAACCGGCCGATGGGCAGCTTCCTGTTCCTTGGCCCGACCGGCGTCGGCAAGACCGAGCTGACCAAGGCGCTCGCCGACTTCCTGTTCGACGACCCCAACGCGATGGTGCGCATCGACATGAGCGAGTTCATGGAGAAGCACGCGGTCGCGCGGCTGATCGGCGCCCCTCCCGGCTATGTCGGCTATGAGGAAGGCGGCGTGCTGACCGAGGCGGTGCGGCGGCGCCCCTATCAGGTCGTGCTGTTCGACGAGGTCGAGAAGGCGCACAACGACGTGTTCAACGTGCTCCTTCAGGTGCTCGACGACGGCCGCTTGACCGACGGCCAGGGCCGCACGGTCGATTTCTCGAACACGATCGTGATCCTGACGTCGAACCTGGGCAGCCAGTATCTGACCAACCTGGCCGACGGGCAGAAGGTGGAGGAAGTCGAGCCGCAGGTGATGGAAGTCGTCCGGGCGCATTTCCGCCCCGAGTTCCTCAACCGGCTGGACGAGATCATCCTGTTCCACCGGCTGGGCGCCGAGCATATGGCGCCGATCGTCGACATCCAGGTCGCGCGCGTCGACAAGCTGCTCAAGGATCGCAAGATCCACATCGAGCTGACCGACGCGGCCCGGGCTTGGCTGGGCCGGGTGGGTTATGACCCCGTCTATGGCGCCCGCCCGCTGAAGCGCGCGGTGCAGCGCTATCTGCAGGATCCGCTCGCCGAGATGATCCTGCGCGGCGAGGTCAAGGACGGCGCGACCGTCAAGGTCGGCGAAGGCGACGGCGCGCTGGTACTGACCGTCGAATAGACGCGGCGGCCCGGGCGGGCAGGGGCCATGGCAAAGCCAGCCCCTGTCTGCCAACGGTATAATCCGGAATGGCCGCACGGTTCGAATCGAACCCGTTGATCAGGTTCACCTATTGTGACAGCCTCCCTTTTTGTCATTGGAGATCAACGATGATCGGCCTTGCAGCATTTGCTCTTATTCAAGCCGCCACATCCCCGGCAGCGACTGATCCGGCATCCAAGGTCCGTTGCGTTCGCATCGAAGAAACGGGATCTTTTGTTCGCAAGAAGCGTGTTTGCCACACCGAAGCGGAATGGCGCATGCTGGAACGCCGGGACAATACCGAGTTGGATCGCATGCGCGATCGGACGCCAATCAATTCACAGCGCCCGGTTGGCTGACTTCAAGGACACGTCGACGGTCGCGAAATCGAATCACTCGCAGGACACTTCTTGCAGTTCGTGAAATTATATTTGAAATGTACCAAATAGGCACGGCCCGGATCTTTGATCCGGGCCTTTTTCTGAAAATCAACGAGGGCGGACATCGCTGCCCGCCCTCGTATAATCGATCGTTGAAGCTCTCGATCAGAACTTGAGCTTCACGCCGACCGCATAACGGCGGCCAAGCGCGTCGTAAGTCGACGGATAGGTATTGCCGCTGTTGAAAGACGTCGAACCGATCGTGTTACCCACGAGCGGCGGCTTGCGATCCAAGAGGTTCGTCACAGTCAGCGTCAAATCGAAATTATCAGTTGCCGCAAAGCGGGTGGCCAAATCGAAATAGTGCGCCGCCTTGATGTGACGGAACCGTTCCGCAGGCGGGTCGGTATCCGGATTATTGTCGTTCAGGAGTTCCTGAACTGCAAGCGGTTCGTAGTCCATCTTATCGATGTAACGCCATAGCAGCGAGAGATCGATACGATCGAAGCTGAGCGTCGTGCGCTGGTTGAAGCTCCACTTGGGCTGAATCGAACCACGGAAGTTAATTCCCGCACCGGGGCTGCCGCAGCTGTTGGAGTAGTAGCCGATGCACTCCCGAATCACCGATACCGGCGTCGCTTGGAAGCGCGACGAATTGGTCCAGTTACCCGAGAAATTGAGATCCAGCTTGGCGAACCGCAGATCGTGACGATAGTTGATCGTCAGGTCCACGCCATCGGTCCAGATGCGGCCCGAGTTCGAGTAGGGCAGCGGAACATAGGCAGCGGCAGTACCGAACAAGCCACCAGTGGCGGGGTTACGCCGGATCGCCGTGCAGGCCGGGTTGTTCGGATCGAGGCCCGGATTGTTTGCCTCAAGGAAGCAGGCGTTCAGCGCATCGCCGAACGACGGCTGACTGATCGCGTCACGCACCCGGATGTTGTAGTAATCGGCAGAGATAGTCAGGCCGGGCACGGCGTCGGGCGTCAGCACAACGCCAGCGGTCCAGGTAGTAGCCTTTTCGACGCCCAAGTTCAGGTTGCCACCCGTACGGTTGTTCGGCTGCGCCGAAGGCTCGGCTTCAATGCTGCCGATCGACGAGGCCGGCGCACCCTGCGCAATACAGATCGCCCGCAACTTGGCATTCGCCGCCGGGGCTGCACCCTGACAAGGATCGGTTGCAAAGTTGTCGAGGCCGGTCACCTGCGGGCTAAACAGTTCGCCGATATTGGGCGCACGCGCGGCCTTCTGGTAGTTGCCACGAATTTTCAGCCAATTCGTCGGCTCCCAGTTGCCGCCCGCTTTCCATGTCCAGTTAGTGCCGGCGATTGAGTAATCCGAATAGCGCGCGCCCAACTCAAGCGTCAGGCTGTGGAAGAAAGGCTTGTCTTGAACAAGCGGAGCAATAATTTCTCCAAATGCCTCCCTCACGTTGTAAGTGCCACGCGAATCCGGATTGGCAGCGCCCGCGCCCAGCACTTCGTCGGGTGTCTGACTGGAAAGATCCGAGCTGCTTTCGGCGACATAGCGACGATATTCTCCACCGATGGCGAAGCCGATCGCATCCTTCGCGCCAGGGCTGGAGAACCCGAAGTCACCCGACACGACGCCGCGCGCAGTCGCCAACGAGGTCTTTGTTGCCGAAGTCGTCGGAATATTGAGATAGGCGAACTGCTTGGCCGTGATCGATCCCTGCGGCCCAAAAAGATTGATCGGAACGCAAGCCGAATCACCATTGGCGCAGGTTGCAGTGTTATTTGCCAGCAGCGCCGCCTGAACCCGCGAGAACAGCCCCTGCCCAGTGCTACGTGAGGTATTCTCGCTCTCACCATAGCTACCAGAGATATCAAAGCTAAGATGATCGCTCAAATCACCGCGGAAGCCTGTGCGGATCTGAAACAGCTGAGTAGTATATTCGGAGATGCGCGAGCCACCCTCGACAAAACGCCGCGAAAGCGTCGCACCGAAAGTGTTCTGACCGATCACTGGCACCGCAGTCGACGAAGCGGCCGCAGCGCAGGCCGCAGCGTCAAGGCCGTTGGCGGCACACGCCGCGTTGCGGACAGCGGCAGGCAGATAAGGATTGTTGTACGGGATCTGATACGAAAGCCCAAACGTCCCCGAAGGCGCAATGATCGTGGAAACCTTGGTCTTTGAGAAGAGGCCTTCCGCATAGGCCTCAATACCATCCGCCACCTCGAAACGGCCGGTGCTGTAGAGGCTGTAACGCTCAAACGGCGTCTGGAAGACGTTGAATGGGTTGAAGTTGAACAGCGCAAACGTCGGGCGCAGCGCGCCCGTTGTCGGGTCATATTGGAGGCTGCCGTTGCCGTCTCCGAGGTTGAGGCGGATCGGCACGGTAGTGCCCGAACCGCTAAATTCACCTGTGACCGAGTCGACCTGCTGGACCGACTGAGAACGATCGCCCTGATAAACCGGGTTTGCCTTCTGGTAACCGACGCTCAGCGTCACGTTGCCGCGGCCATCTGCGAGGCTCGCCCCCGTAGTCATGTCTATGCGGAATACATTGCCATCACCGCGCTCGGTGATCTGCTCGGACGCGTTGAGTTCAAGTCCTTTGAAATCCTTGCGCGTAATGAAGTTCACCACACCCGACACAGCGTCAGCACCATAGGTGGTCGTCGCGCCGCCGGTCAGCACATCGACACGCTCGACGAGCGCCAATGGAATGATATTGAGATTGACCTGGCCGTTGAAGTCGGCGGGAACAAGCCGCGAGCCATTCAGCAAAACCAGGTTGCGCTGCGGGCCCAGGCCTCGAAGATCGACAAACGACGAACCGCCGTTGCCGTTATTCACCGACGAACCGATGCTCGGCACGACACCGGGCAGCGAGCGCAGCACTTCTTCAGCCACGTTACTCTGGCGCAGCGCCAATTCTTCCTGACCAACCACGTTGACCGGGCTGGACGAAGTCAGATTCGGATTACGGATCAGCGTGCCGGTGACGACGATGTCCGTACCATTGTCCGAAGTCGGCGTCTGAACGGCATCCGCGGGGGCAATGGTCGTTTCGCCGCCGGCACCTGCAGCATTCTGCGCGAATGCTGGCACCGCAATCGCAGAACCAGCCACCAGCGCCGTAAGCGCGGTACCGGCACGAAGCAATCGTGCGATCTTCGCTGTGTGCATCAAATGGATCCCTCTTTTTGTCCCGGCGCGACGCGCCGATTGTTGCGCACGTCAGAACTTCACGCCGACGCGCGTGGCGGGCGATGAATGCGACGCTGACAAGGCACGAGTAAAGCTCGGCGCGCCGAACCGAAGGCCGGTTTTAGGAGAGTGTATCAAAGCCGCAACTGTTGTTTTCTGTAATATTACCAATATAGAACACTAGCAGAACAAATGACACATTGCAGACATTAAAAGACATTTATCAGACATAAATTATCGTCATCCCGCACCCTGTCGGCGCCTGAGACGTAACAATCAGCTGCGCGGTTGCCGTTCCGCCGCAATAGTCATCATGCGTGGCCATCTGTTACGTCACTTTCCATCCCCGCCCCGCGACCACGCAGCCGGTGCCGCGGCGACGAGGCACTCCAAAAAAATGGCGCGAAGCAATGCCTCGCGCCATATAATTTCTTTTATGTTCTGAATCCTATCAGAATTTAAATGAAGCCCCCGTGAATAACCTCCGCCCCAAGCTGTCATACATAGAATTGTCGGTATTGGAGTTCGTTACGCCATTTTTTAAAGCTGGAGGGGTTTTATCAAAGAGATTGATGATTCCCACGAATAGCGTCAACTTACCGATGCCATACTTCGCATTCAGATCAAAAAAGTTCTGAGATTTAACGATACCGTACGAACCGCGATAGTCGACCACTTCGCCAATCCTCTGCCAATTGAGCGAAGCGCTAAGATCGCCGCGCGTGTACGCAAGGCGAACATTGGAACGCCATTTGGGCAGCGTTCCGCGATCGGCGGTGCTGAGCCCCTCATAGCGGGTTCCGTCAAAGTCGTAGGCAAGCAAACGTGTTACGTTCGCATTCACCGAAAACTTGTTTTCCGGACCAAACAGGCTGAAGCTATAACTTCCAGCAAAATCGATACCACGGGTCTTTAAGCTTCCTGCATTTACAAGCGGGACAGTGATGAAAAGTTCACCCGACGCATTTCGTGCCACATAGCGGCAATAGGCATTTGCACTGTATTCGGCAGCTGTAGCCACCCCACTTGCAAAGCAGGCACCGACCAGTGCGGCCGATCCACCTGCAATACGATCAATATAATTATCAAGCTTTATCGAATAGTAATCAACCGACAGATTTAACCCAGGCACAAGCTTCGGCGTCAAAACTGCGCCGACAGTGAAGGTTTCCGATTTCTCAGCCCCCAGCTTCGGATTACCCACATTGCGTGCCTCGATCTGGCTGTTCGATTGCGTGATCGGGTTCGCAATCACATCTAGGCCATTGAACTGAACGCGACAGATTGCAGCTGTCTTTGCAGAGATCGTCTGCGTGCTGTTATCCGACAACGTTTTAGCGCAGGGGTCATCCACCTGGGGGAAGTTCTGGTCACCGGCCTGATAGAGCTCGAACACGCTCGGCGCCCGCGTCGCGCGCTGGTACATGCTGCGGAAGCGCAGCCCCGAGATCGGTGCGTATTCACCGCCGATCTTGTAGGTCCACTGGCCGCCGACGGTGCTGTAGTCCGAATAGCGCGCGCCAGCCTCAAGGCCCAGATAGTGCGCGAACGGCGCATCCTTGAGCACCGGCACGTTCAGCTCGCCGAAGACTTCCTTGACGTTGAAGTTGCCCGAGATCGCCGACTGCGCGTTGAAGCCGCCCAGGTCACCCAGACGCGACGATTCCGACGGCTTGAAGCTCGACGAATCGCGGCGATATTCGCCGCCGATCGACACGCCCAGCGGACCCGCGGGCAGGTCGACGATCTTGCCCGAGATCGCGCCGACGACGTTGGTGCGGTCGAAGCTGAAATTGTCGACCGACGAGCCGATGCGGATATAGTCCGCCTGCGCCGAGGTGAGCGTGCCGCCAAAAGCGTTGCCGAGCGAGATGCAGCCGGTCGGGCTGCCCACCGGACAGCCATTGAGGCCGGCGATGAAGCGCATCTTCGAAATGTCGTTGGTCAGCGACGAGGTCTGATCGGTACGACCATAACTGTAGTAGAAGTCGTAGTTCCAGCCCGGTGCGATGTCGCCGCGCGCGCCCAGCGTGATCTGGTAGGTGTTGAACTCCAGATCCTGGATACGCGGGCCGACGTCGGCCATGCGGCGGCGGAAGATCACCGGCGCGGTCGGGTTCGGACGCGTCGCGAGCAGCGCGCGCGCCTCGGGGGTGAGCGCCGGGCTGAGCGGGTCGACCGCGATGTTGGTCGCAGGCGTCGGCGCCAGCTGCAGCGTCACGCGGTTGTTGATGTAGAGACCCTCGGTATAGATCTCGTTGTTGCCGCCGAGGTCGTAATGGCCGAGCAGGTTGAGCTCGAACTTCTTCTGCGGGGTCTGCAGATAGTTGACCGGCGCAAAGTTGTAACGGTCACCCACGCCGTTGTTGAGCTCTGGTAGCTTGTTCACAAACGGACGCGGAATCCCGTTTGTGCCGAACGCGTAATTGGCGCCGGTGGGGAACGCGTTGAGCGGACTGTTGTCGAAGCGACCGGCAATGCCTGTGGAGCTACCATTCCGAAGGTCGATCTTCGACCAGCCGCGCTCCGACTGGAACGACCCCTGGCGCTGGAAATAGTCGGCATGGACGGTCACGTTGCCGCGGCCGTCGGCGGTGTTGGCGCCGAAGATGCCGTAGATGTCATAGGCGTCGCTGTCGCCGCGCTCGGTCACGCCATACTGGCCGCCGAGTTCGACACCCTCGAAATTGCGCTTGAGGATGAAGTTGACGACACCCGCGAGCGCGTCCGAACCGTAAACGGCCGAGGCGCCGCCGGTCACCACGTCGACACGCTCGATCAGGTGCGACGGGATGTTGTTGAGGTCGGTGCGACCCGTGTTGGTCGACGGCACCAGCCGGCGGCCGTTGATCAGCACCAGCGTGCGCGACGGCCCGAGGCCGCGCAGGTCGACGGTCGCGGTACCGTCACCGCCGTTGTTGACGTTCGAGTTGAGGCCCGGCGCCACCTGCGGCAGCTGGTTGAGCACGTCCTCGATGTTCTTGCGGCCCGACTGGGCGATCAGTTCCGACGAAACGATCGTCGTCGGGCTGTTCGAGGTCAGGTCCGGGCGCGATGCGCGAGCCGGTGACGACGATGTCGGCATTGGCCGAAGCGGCCGCCTGGTCCTGCGCCATCGCCGGCGCCGCGGCAAACGCGCCGGCACCGATGATCGCGAGCGCGGACAGAGCCGAGCCCCCCCGGAGCATGTTCTGTATGGACTTCATATTTCCCCACCCAGCGGTTGCGCGCTCCAGAAACGCGGAGCGCCTACGATATCGATTCTCAGACATCTGCAGAAACGATATGGAAATATTCACCCTCGAAGGGTAGCGTGTAAAGCTAGCCGTGTCGGTATGACACGATTCTATGAAACACTGTGTCCGTCGAGACACAGAGCTCTGAACGAAACCAACCGGGAGCGGCTTTAAGTGTAGTCAATTTGCCGGAGCGCTAAGGCAGGGGCGAACCCGTAGACAGGGTGTGTTCGTCATTCCGCCGCGGGCATCGGCCCGGCGACGAGCAGCGGATCGATCCGCGCCCCATGCCACATCAGCCCCCAATGAAGGTGCGGGCCGGTCGCACGGCCACTCATCCCGACGGCGCCGATCGGCTGGCCGCGGCGGACGCGCGCGCCGGTCGCGACGTCGATCCGCGACAGGTGCATGAACGCGCTGTTGAGCCCCATGCCATGATCGATGATGAGCAGCCGCCCCTCGAGCGTGAAGGGCACCGGCGTCGCCAGCACAACGACGCCGTCGGCAGGCGCGAGCACCGGCGTTCCCGCCGGCCGCGCGATGTCGATCCCCGAATGATAGGCGCCGGGTTCGCCCGCATAGATCCGCTGCGACCCGAACAGCGTCGAGATCCGGCCCGTCGCCGGCCACAGAAAGGACTGGCGCCACCCCTCTGCGCCGCCGTCCATCGCGCGCGCCGCAACGATCTGCGCCAGTTCGCCCGGCCGCGCCTTTTCGAACTCGGGACGCGGGACGGGATATTTGGGCAATCGGTCGAGCCGCGAAATGTCCCAGGCGCGCGGGGCGATCGTCAGCGGCTGGCGCAGCTCGCGCCCGTCGCCCAGCCGCGCAACGAGCAACGCGTCGGGCCGGGCATCGCGGTCGAACGCGATCAGGAACCGGCGATCGGGCGCGATCCGCACCGGCGCGCCGTCGAGCGTGAGCAGCGTCGTTCCCGCCGGAACCGTGCCGATGACAAGCCCGCCCTGGATCAGCTGCCCGGCAAGCTGGAAACGATCGACGCCGGCGGCGGCCCGCACCGACGCCCCGCTCGCCTGCCCCGCCCGCGCGGCCGCCGGTACGGCGGCGCAAACCGCCGCCGCGATCGCGAGCCCCGCACCCAAGCCCGATCTCATCGCCCGGCGAGCACCTTTGCCGCGACCTGGGGAGAGGCATAGGGCTCCTGCCGCGCGACGCTCCAGTAGCGAAGCTGATCGAGCGGGATCGATTCGCCCGTCGCCGCGCAGACGACATGGTCGCCCGGCGACAGCACGCGGAACCCATTGGCCAGATAGTGCAGGCGCGCCGCGCGCCCGGCATTCGACATCAGCATTCGACAGAATTTCCCTGGATCATCGCGGTCACAACAGGCTCGGCTGCTCGGGACCGGGGGCAGGATAGGTCTTGCCGCCCGCGCGCTCAACCCGCACGTCGACCGTGTCGTCGATGAACCGCAGCCGCAAGGCCTGCGCCGCCCGCGCCTCTGCCGCGGTGGCGACCAGCTGGCCGTTCGAGCGCCCCTCGACCCAGGCATAGCCCTTGCGCAGCGGCAGTTCGGGATGGAGCAGCGC
>JAFABD010000021.1 GCA_023426225.1 Pseudomonadota bacterium
AACCACAGCCGAGGCACCGCGGCCTCAGCCGCCCCCGCCGCCCCCGCCGCGTCGCGCGCTTCGGCATGCAGGTCATAGGCACAGAAGCCCGCGGCATGCAGGCCGTCGCGGACGCCCGCGCGCACCCGGTCGAGCGCCGTCGCCACCGCCGCCGCGTCGCGCGCCGTGACGATTTCGACCGGATCGGCATAGAGCCGCGCACCGGCATGGCCGGCGCGCGCGTCGTCGAGCAGCACGAACGGGGGATCGGGCAAGCGCATGGTCGTCCCGAAATGCAGGCCCCGCGCGCCGACGGCAAGGCCCATGTTGCCCCGGATGGCGCCGCCGCCTATCTCGTCGTCCATGCCGAACCCTGCCCAGCAGGCGCCGTTGCGCGCCACGATCGTCCCGGTGACGCCGTTGCAGCAGAACTGCACGCTGCTCTGGTGCACCGCCACGATGCGCGGCGCGCTGGTCGATCCCGGCGGCGATCTCGACCGGCTCCAGGCCGCCGTCACCGCGAACGGCGTGACGGTCGAAAAGATTCTCGTCACCCACGGCCATATCGATCATTGCGGCCAGGCGGGCGAACTGGCCCGCACGCTCGGCGTGCCGATCGAAGGCCCGCACGAGGCCGACCGCTTCTGGATCGCGCGGCTCGCCGACGACGGGATGCGCTACGGCATCCGCGGCGCGCCGTTCGAGCCCGATCGCTGGCTGGTCAACGGCGATACCGTGACCGTCGGCGACCTCACGCTCGACGTCTATCACTGCCCCGGCCACACGCCCGGGCATGTCGTTTTCCATCACGCGCCCTCGGCGCTCGCGATCGTCGGCGACGTGCTGTTCCAGGGATCGATCGGCCGCACCGATTTCCCGCTGGGCAACCATCAGGATCTGATCGATTCGATCACCGGGCGGCTGTGGCCGCTCGGCGACGCGACCGTGTTCGTCCCCGGCCACGGCCCGGCGAGCAATTTCGGGCACGAGCGCCGGACCAACCCCTTCGTCGCCGATTCGGTGCTCGCCGGCGCCGCCTGACGGGTCGCGCGCCGGCAAGCGGCCGGCGCGACGCGACCGTCCGCCCGTTCAGCGCAGCGGGTTGAGCCCCGAATAGCCGAGATAGGTGGCATAGCCGGCCAGCCCCAGCATCACCGCCCAGGTGATGAGGATCCCGCCCGCGCGGCCGGGGCGCCATCCGTCCATGCCGATTCCGTGCAGCACGCGGCCGATCACGAACAATGCCGCCGCGACCCACAGCCAGAACTGCGTCCCCTTGGCGAGTTCGATCAGCGCGAGCAGCGCCAGCGTCAGCGGCGCATATTCGATGAAGTTCGCGTGCGCGCGCATCCGCGCGGCGACTCGCGCGTTGCCGCCGTCGCCGTTCATCACCTTTTCGCGGATTCGCAGCTGGACGACTCGCAGCGCGAGCCAGAAATTGACGAGCGCCAATGCGCCCGCCATCGTCAGGGCAACAGGCAGAAAGAACATGTGGTTTGATCTCCCCCGGGGAAGGTCGCTCCCTGCCACCTCCGGCTTATGCTTGCAACGCGGCACGAATCCGCTATACGCGCGGGCTCGCTTCGTGACCTGTCCGCTGGTCCGGCGAGCGGCCGGCCCCGCCGTCGCTTGCCCGAACCGGTATGCGGGCGTATCGCGACCCTATTCAAGTGCTTGCTGATAAAGGTGCCTAAATGGCCGTTCCGAAGAGAAAGACCTCGCCGTCGCGGCGTGGCATGCGTCGGGCGCACGATGCGCTCAAGGTCGAGGCGTTCCAGGAATGCCCGAACTGCGGTGAGCTGAAGCGTCCGCATCACCTGTGCACGGCGTGCGGCCATTATAACGGCCGCGAGATCACGTCGGTCGAGGCCTGATCCCACGTCCGAGACCAAAGGGCCTGCCCGCATGACCATGACCTCGCGAATCGCCGTCGATGCGATGGGCGGCGACGAGGGGGTGGCGGTGATGCTGGCTGGCGCTGCGCTTGCGCGTCGTCGCTACGAGGGGATGGAATTCCTCCTCGTCGGCGACGAATCGCGCATTCGCGACGAGCTGCGCCAGCATCCCGAACTCACCGCCGCGTCGGAGATCGTCCACGCGGCCGATGTCGTTCACGCCGATGAAAAGCCCAGCCAGGCGCTTCGCCGTGCCCGCACCACGTCGATGGGAATCGCCATCGATCTGGTGAAGCAGGGGCGCGCCGGCGCGGCCGTGTCGGCGGGCAACACCGGCGCGCTGATGGCGATGGCCAAGCTCGCGCTGCGCACGATGCCGGGAATCGATCGGCCGGCGCTCGCCGCGCTGATGCCGACGCTCGGCACCAACGACAGCGTGATGCTCGATCTCGGCGCCAATACCGAGGTCGATGCCCGCAACCTCATCCAGTTCGCGGTGATGGGCGCCGCCTATGCCCGGATCGCGCTCGATCTCGAGACGCCGCGCGTCGCGCTGCTCAACATCGGGACCGAGGAGATGAAGGGCACCGAAAGCATCCGCGAGGCGTCGGCGGCGCTGCGCGAGGCGGCGCATCTTCGGCTCGACTTCCGCGGGTTCATCGAGGGCAATCGCCTGTCGCAGGGCGATGTCGACGTGATCGTGTGCGACGGCTTCTCGGGCAATATCGCGCTCAAGACGGCGGAGGGGACGGCCAAGTTCGTCGCCAACCTGTTGCGGCGCGCGTTCAGCAGTTCGCTGCGGTCGAAGGTCGGTTTCCTGATCTCGCGCCCCGCGACCGAGCTGCTGCGGCATCATCTCGATCCCAACAACCATAATGGCGCCATCTTCCTGGGGCTCAACGGCATCGTCGTGAAAAGCCATGGCGGCGCCAATGCCGTCGGCGTCGACACCGCGATCGGTTTCGCGGCAAAGACGCTGCGCGACGATCTCAACCGGCGGATCGCCGAAGACCTGGGTAATTTCGAGGCAAGGGCGGCGTGACGATTCGGTCGGTCATCAAGGGTACGGGCGCAGCGCTTCCGCAGCGCCGGGTTTCGAACGACGAGCTTTCGCAGACGGTCGACACGACCGACGAATGGATCGTCGAGCGGACGGGGATTCGTTTTCGCCACATCGCCGGCCCCGACGAGACGACGGGCACGCTCGCGACCGCCGCGGCGCGCGCCGCGCTCGACTCGGCCGGGCTGCAGCCGGGCGAGATCGACCTGATCGTGCTCGCGACCGCGACTCCCGATCAGACCTTTCCGGCCACCGCGACTCGCGTCCAGGCCGCGCTGGGCATCGACGACTGCGTCGCGTTCGACGTCGCGGCGGTGTGCTCGGGCTTCCTCTATGCGCTCCAGGTCGCCGACTCGATGATTCGCGCGGGCGCGCATCGCCGTGCCCTGGTGATCGGCGCCGAAACCTTCAGCCGGATTCTCGACTGGGAGGATCGCGGCACCTGCGTGCTGTTCGGCGACGGCGCCGGCGCGATCGTGCTCGCGGCCGAGGAAAGCGATCCGGCGAACGGGCCGGGCATCCTCGCCACGCGGCTCCATGCCGACGGCCGCCACAACGAGCTGCTCTATGTCGACGGCGGGCCGTCGACCACGGGCACCGTCGGCAAGCTCCGCATGAAGGGGCGCGAGGTGTTCCGCCACGCCGTCGTCAACCTGGCGTCGGTGATGGAAGAGGCGCTGGCGGCGGCGGGGCTCGCCTCGGCCGACGTCAACTGGGTGGTGCCGCACCAGGCGAATGCCCGCATCCTCGACGCGACCGCGCGCAAGCTGGGACTGGCGCCCGAACAGGTGATCGTCACCGTCGATCAGCATGCCAACACCTCGGCCGCCTCGGTCCCGCTCGCGCTCGATACCGCGGTGCGCGACGGGCGGATCCGCCGCGGCGACCTGCTTGTGCTCGAGGCGATGGGCGGCGGCTTTACCTGGGGTGCGGCGGTCGTCCGTTTCTGATCTTTTCGGACCGCGGGCGGCCCATCCTCCGTATGTTTCCGGATTGTATCTGCGCCAATTGCGATTGCGGTACAATTTGCTAAGGTTAGCCGGTCAACTCAATTTCTTAAGGGCCTGGTCTAATGTCGAGCGCAGCCACGCTGACCCGCGCGGAACTCGCTGAATCGCTCCACCGCGAGGTGGGGCTTTCGCGAGCCGATGCCGCCAGGCTGGTCGAACAGATCCTCCAGCACATGTGCGAGGCTCTCGCCCGCGGCGAGAATGTGAAGATCTCCGGTTTCGGCAGCTTCATCCTCCGCGACAAGGGCGAGCGCGTCGGGCGCAACCCCAAGACGGGGATCGAGGTGCCGATCGCGCCGCGCCGCGTGCTGACCTTCCGCGCCAGTCAGATGATGCGCGACCGCATCGTCGCTGCCGGCTGAGGCAGTCCCCGGTGCCCGGCTCGGTCAAATCCGCCGGCGCGTTGCTCACCATCGGAGAACTGGCCGAACAGATCGGCCGGCCGCAGCATATCCTGCGCTATTGGGAGACGCGCTTTCCGCAACTGCGCCCGCTCACGCGGGCCGGCAACCGGCGCTATTACCGCGCCGACGACGTCGCGCTGGTCCATCGCATCCACCATCTGCTCGCGAACGAGGGCTATACGATCCGCGGCGTCCAGAAGCTGCTCGAATCCGAACGCAGCGCCCGGTCGGGTCGCAACCGGACCCGGGCGCTCGAAACCATCCGCGACGATCTCGCCGCCGCGCTCGCCGACGACGACGATCGCTGACCCCGCCCGCGCTCAGGCGGCGTCGGGGCCCAGGCTGGGATCGAGGTCGCGCGGGCGGATGAACCGGACCAGGTCGCCCGTGCCGTCGCGCACCGCGTCCCAGTCGGCGACGTCGAAGCGGATCTGCGCCAGCGTCGCGGTCGGATATTTGGCCTCCACCCGGTCGCGCAGCGTCCCGCCCGGCGGCACCAGGTCGAGCACCAGTTCCTCCAGCCCCGGATTGTGCCCGACGACGAGCACCTCGTCCGCCGCTCCGGCGCGCTCCTGCACCACCTCCAGGATCGTTCCCGCCGAAGCGAGGTAGAGCCGCTTGTCCCACACCGGCTCGATCGCGCGGCCATAGCCCGCCGCCAGATGGTCGATCGTCTCGACGACGCGCAGCGCGGGCGAGGCGAGCACGCACGCAAAGCGCAGCCCCAGGTCGCGCAGGTGCAGCCCCATCATCGCCGCGGCGCGCTGCCCCTTGGGGTTGAGCGGGCGGTCGAAATCGCGGGCTACGGGATCGTCCCAGCCCGATTTGGCGTGGCGCAGCAGCGTGAGCGTCTTCATGCGTCCCCGGTCGTCGCGGTTGCGGGTGCCTCATGCCGCAACCGGGCCGCCAAGGAAAGCCGCACGCGCGCCACCGCCTCGTCGAGCGGGACGCGCCGCACCGGCGTCCCCGCCGGAAACGCGCCGAGCAGCCGCGACGGCATCGCCGCCGACAGCAGCACGAACGTGCCATGGTCGTCGGCGCGGCGGATCAGCCGCCCGAACGCCTGCGCCAGCCGCGCGCGCACGATCCGGTCGTCATAGGCGCTGCCGCCGTTGGCCAGCCGCCGCGCGGCGTGGAGCACGCTCGGCTTGGGCCACGGCACGCCCTCCATCACCACCAGCCGCAGCGAGTCGCCCGGCACGTCGACGCCGTCGCGCAGCGCGTCGGTGCCGATCAGCGACGTGCGCGGATCGTCGCGAAAAATATCGACCAGCGTGCCCGTGTCGATCGGGTCGACATGCTGGGCGAGCAGCGGCAACCCCTCGCGCGCCAGCCGGTCGGCGATGCGCGCATGCACCGCGCGCAGCCGCCGGATCGCGGTGAACAGCCCCAGCGTGCCGCCCCCCGCCGCGACGATCAGCTGGGCATAGGCGTTGGCCAGCGCCGCCACGTCGCCGCGCTTGACGTCGGTGACGATCAGCACCTCGGCCTGGCCGGCATAATCGAACGGGCTCGCCGCCTCGAACCGGATCGGCGCGTGCGGCAGGTGGACCGCGCCCGAACGCGCCTCGGCCACCGCCCAGTCGCCGCCGGCACGCAGCGTCGCCGAGGTGATGAGCACGCCCTGCGCGGGTTCGAGCACGGTGCGCGCAAACGGCCGCGACGGGTCGAGCCAGTGGCGGTGCAGCCCCACATCATATTCGCGCCCCTCGACGCGATCGACCGCCAGCCAGTCGACATATTCGGGATCGGCCGGCCCGCCGATCCGCGCGATCAGCGCCAGCCAGGCCGCCACCGTCTCGGCGCGCCAGGCCAGCGACGCGATCGCGCCCTCGATCCGCGCCCGCGCCGGCCCGTCCATCCAGTCGGGCGCCTCGTCGAGCACCGCCTGGAGCCGCCGCCCCAGCCGCAGCATCGGCCGGAGCAGCGCGTCGAG
>JAFABD010000024.1 GCA_023426225.1 Pseudomonadota bacterium
GGGTTGCGCGGCGCGGGCGCGCTCGGCGGGCTCGTCATGCTGCCCTTCGCGGTGCCGCTGCTCATCTTCGGCGCCGGGGCGGGCGGCGATCAGCCGGGCGCGATCAAGCTGCTCGGCGCGGTCAGCCTGCTGCTCGTCGCGGGGTGCCCGTTCGTCGCGGGGGCGGCGGTGCGGATGGGGCGGAGCTGAGCTGAGCTGCGCTGCGCTGCGCTGGACCGCGCTGCGCTGCGTTGAGCGCCGCGCACGGCACCCCGGCGGATCAGGCCTCGGGCGGCAACTCGTCGCCATAGACGACCAGCGCCGATCCCTCGGCGCGTGCGGTCGCGGCGGCGTCGGCGATCACCGGGTCGTCACCGACGCGCCCGGCGGGGACGGCCATCCCCTTTTCCAGCCGCACCAGCATCCAGCCCGCGCCGATCGCGACGCCCGCCGCGCTGCGCTGCGCGGCCTCGAAATCGGGGGCGGTGACGAACACCAGCATCGCGTGCCGCCCGCCCGGCCGGCGCCCCTCGGCGGTGTCGGCGATCGCCGTCGCCAGAAAGGCGAACAGCGGCGCGCTCACCGGCTCCACCGCGCAAAGATCGCGGTCGGCAGTTCCAGCCCGCGCGCTTCCTCGCGCACGGTCAGCTCGCCCGCCTCGACGGTGCCGCCCTTGTCGGCCATCGCCTGGCGGACCAGCTCGCCGATCGCCAGCGCCGACATCCGCACCGCATAGACCGTCAGGAACAGGAAGCGCGAGTTCGCATCGAGCAGCCTGGCCACGTCCTCGATCAGGCCGGGCAGGCCCTCTTCCAGCTTCCACACCTCGCCGTTCGGCCCGCGGCCCCATTTCGGGGGATCGAGGATGATGCCGTCATAACGGCGGCCGCGGCGTACCTCGCGCGCGGTGAATTTCATCGCGTCGTCGATCATCCAGCGGATCGGCTTGTCGGCCATGCCCGAAAGCTGGGCGTTGGCCTTGCCCTCCATCACCGATTTCTTGGAGGCGTCGACATGCGTCACCTTCGCGCCCGCCGCCGCCAGCGCCAGCGACCCGACGCCGGTATAGCCGAACAGGTTCATGCACTCAGGGCTGTCCATCCCGTCGATCCGGCCGCGCATCCAGTCCCATACCGGCGCCATGTCGGGGAAAAAACCCAGGTGGCGGAACGGCGTCGTCTGCGCGGTGAAGCGGACCTCGCGCCATGCGAGCGGCCAGCCCTCGCGCGGCACCGGCTTCAGATATTGCCAGCGGCCGCCGCCGTCCTCGTCCGATCCGGGAACGAACTCGGCATGCGCGTCCCATTCGGCGGTCGCGGGCGCCCACATCGCCTGCGGCTCGGGGCGGATGAAGCGATACGCACCATAACGCTCGAGCTTGCGGCCATGGCCCGAATCGACCAGCCCATAGTCGCGCCACGGCTCGCCGGTGAGGGTGACGAGCTTCATGCCCGGGCGCGGGCGCGCTCGGCGATATAGCCGGTCACCGCCTCGAAGGTCGCGGGCAGCACGTCATAGCGCTCCTGCCGCTCGAACAGGTCGCCGACGCGGCGCGGCAGCACGGGGCGCACGCCCGTCGCGTGCTCGACGGCATCGGCGAACTTGGCGGCGTGCGCGGTCGCCAGCGTCACCACCGGCGTCGCCGGGTCGATCCCCGCGCGGCGCGCGGCGGCCAGCCCGATTGCGGTGTGCGGGTCGATCACCTGCCCGCTCTCGGCATGGGCGCGGCGCATCGCCTCGTTCATCGTGTCGGCGTCGATCGCGTCGCTGGTGAACAGCGCGGCGGCGCCGTCGCGCTGCGCGTTGGTCAGTTGCATCGCCCGCGTCGTCTCGAAACCCCGCATCTGCTCGGCGATCGGCGCGCCGGCCAGGTCGGCCAGCAGTCGCTCGAAGTTCGAGCTGACCTGGATGTCCATCGACGGCGCGGCGGTGGGGGTGACGGTGCCCGCCGAATAATCGCCCGCCGACAGCGCGCGGTGGAGGATGTCGTTGACGTTGGTCGCGACGATCAGCTTCGCCACCGGCAGCCCCATCTGCGCCGCCACATAGCCCGCGAACACGTCGCCGAAATTGCCCGTCGGCACCGAAAAGGCGACCGGCCGCTCGGGCGCGCCCAGCCGGACGGCGGCGTAGAAATAGTACACCACCTGCGCCATCAGCCGCGCCCAGTTGATCGAATTGACCGCGCTCAGCTGGAACCGCCCCGAAAAGCCGGGGTCGTTGAACATCGCCTTCACCAGCGCCTGCGCGTCGTCGAAGCTGCCCTCGATCGCGATGTTATAGACGTTGGGTGCCAGCACCGTCGTCATCTGGCGGCGCTGCACGTCCGACACGCGGCCCTTGGGGTGCAGCATGAAGATGTCGATGCCCTCGCGCCCCGCCACTGCGTCGATCGCCGCGCTGCCGGTGTCGCCCGACGTCGCGCCGACGATCGTCAGCTGCTGGTCGGTGCCGCGCAGGAACTTCTCGAACAACAGCCCCAGCAACTGCAACGCCACGTCCTTGAACGCCAGCGTCGGCCCGTGGAACAGCTCGAGCAGCCAGTGCTGCGCGTCGATCTGGACCAGCGGCGTCACCGCGGCATGCGCGAACCGGCCATAGGCCTCGCGGCACAGCGTGCGCAGTTCGTCCGCGTCCAGGTCGCCCGCGACAAAGGGCTGCATCACGCGCACCGCGGTCTCGACATAATCGAGCCCCGCCATCGCCGCGATCGCCTCGCCGCTCAGCCGCGGCCAGCTCTCGGGAACGTAAAGGCCGCCGTCGCTGGCAAGCCCGGTAAGGGTGACGTCCCGAAAGCCCAGCCTGGGCGCGGCGCCGCGGGTGCTGTGATACTGCATGATCGCCCGCGTTACCCGGCGGGGCGGGGGACGACAAGATAGCTCTGCTTGCCCCCGCGCCGCCTGCGGGACAGGGTGCGCCGCCGCGCGGGCCGCGCGGACATCGCCATCGCGCGCGAAACGCGCTACAGCGCCGCCGATGAACGATCTTGCGCAGCATGTGCCCGCGCTGCCGGTCTGTGTGGCGGCGCTCTACCAGTTTACCCGGTTCGACGATCCTGCGGCCCTGCGCGGCCCGCTCGCGCGGCTGTGCGTCGCGCAGGGCGTGCGCGGCACGCTCCTCCTCGCCCGCGAAGGCGTCAACGGCACGATCGCGGGCAGCGACGACGCGATCGCCGCGGTGCTCGACCATCTGCGCGGCCTGCCCGGCTGCGCGACGCTCGACGTCAAATATTCGCGCGCGCCCGACCTGCCCTTCCACCGCATGAAGGTGCGGCTCAAGCGCGAGATCGTCACCATGGGCGAGCCCGATGTCGATCCGCGCGCGATCGTCGGAACCTATGTCGCCCCCGCCGAATGGAACGCGCTGATCGCCGATCCCGACACCGTCGTCATCGACACGCGCAACGATTACGAGGTCGCCGCCGGCACCTTCCGCGGCGCGGTCGATCCGCACACGCACAGCTTCCGCGAATTCCCCGCCTGGTTCCGCGCGCATCGCGACGAGCTGCTCGGCACCGGCGACCGTCCGCGCCGCGTCGCGATGTTCTGCACCGGCGGCATCCGCTGCGAAAAGTCGACCGCCTTCCTCAAGGCCGAGGGCGTCGACGAGGTCTGTCACCTCAAGGGCGGCATCCTCAAATATCTCGAAACCGTGCCCCCCGAACAAAGCCTGTGGCAGGGCGAATGCTTCGTGTTCGATCAGCGCGTCACCGTCGGCCACGGCCTCGCCCCGGGCAGCTTCGCGCTGTGCCACGCCTGTCGCCGCCCGGTCAGCGCCGCCGATCGCCGCTCGCCGCTCTACGAGGAGGGGGTGTCGTGCCCCGCCTGCCATGCCGAGCGCACCGATGCCCAGCGCGCGCGCTACCGCGAACGCCATCGCCAGCAATGCTTCGCCGCCACGCGGGGCGAGGCGCATATCGGCGCCCGGCCGCCGGCGCGCTGACCCGGCCGCGCGCTATCCGGGCAGCATCCCCGCCGCGCGGAACCATGCCGCCGCGTCGCGCAGCGTCTCGGTGACGGGGCGAAAGGCAAGCCCCAGCTCGCGCGCGCTCTTGGCCGAGGCATAGCGCGATCGGTCGTCCTCGCGCGCCACGGTGCGCGCCATCGCCCAGCTCAGCAGCACCGGCCGCCCCGTCGCGCGGGCATAGCCCTCATATCCCGCCGCGATCAGGTGCATCAGCCACAACGGCATCGCGCGGCGCGGCGGCGTCGCGCCGGTCGCCGCGGCGATCATCGGCACCAGCTCGGCCATCGTCATGTGCCGCCCCGCCGCCAGATAGCGTTCGCCGCGCCGGCCCTTCGCCGCCGCCAGGATCATCGCCTGCGCCACGTCGCGCGCATCGACGACCGAAAACGACCCCGGCGGCACGCCCGGCAGCCGCGCCAGCGCGACGTCGATCACCGTCTGCCCGGCCGAAGTCGGGCCGCCGTCGCCCGGGCCGTGCATCCATCCGGGCAGCACCATCGCCGCCCAGAAATCGGGATGCGCGTCCAGAAAGGCAAGCACCGCGCGATCGGCCAGGATCTTGCTGCGGTAATAATCGTCGGCGTCGCTTTCGGCGCGCAGCATCGTCTCGTCGATCACCGCGCCGCGCGGCCCGTGCAGCACCGCGACCGAACTGGTGTGCACCAGCCGCCGCACCCCCGCGCGATATGCCGCGTCGAGCAGGTCGCGCGTCCCCGCGACATTGACGGCCTCCAGCATCGGCCAGTGGCGTCCGCCCTTGTACGAATCGCGGAAATAGGCGGCGGTGTGGAACACCGTGTCCACCCCCGTCAGCGCGGCGGCAAAGCCGCGCACGTCGCGCATGTCGCCCGCGACGATTTCCACCGCCGGGTCGGTGATCTGCCGCCGCGCCTTGTCGGGCGATCGCGCCAGCGCGCGCACCCGCCATCCCTCGGCAATCAGCGCGCGCACCAGGTTGCCGCCCAGCAATCCCGTCGCGCCCGTCACAAAGGCCGTCGGCGGGGCGCCCGCTGCGGGGGCGCCGGGGGCCGGATCGTCGATCATCGTCATTGCTCCACATCCATCAGGGGAGCCGGCTCCATAAGAGTGGACCATGGTCCATGGTCAAGGCACTATCGACGGGGCCGCCGGGACCGGACCGGCGGACCCGACCAACGGGCAACGACCAACGGGCAACGGACAACGGGCAACGCGCAACGGCGCCGCCCGCGCGGGCCAAAAGGGGGAATGCACATGCTGATCGGCGAATTCGCGCGGCGGACGGGGCTCAGCCACGACACGGTGCGCTTCTATGTGCGCAAGGGGCTGCTCGCGCCGCAATCGGGCGCGCGCGGCGGGCGCAATCCGTATCAGATCTTCAGCGAACGCGACGTCTCGACCGCATGGATGATCCGCTTCGCCCAGTCGCTCGGCATGCCGCTGCGCGAGGTCGCCGAAATCGCGCGCGAACTGCTCGCCGACGGCCTCGCGCCCGAACGCGAGATCGCGATCATCGACACCCAGCTCGCCCGCCTCGAACAAAAGGCCGCCGATCTCGCCTCGCTGCTCGCCTATCTGCGCGACAAGCGCGACTGGATGGCGCGCGGCAAACCCGGCGACGAACCCCGCTTCACCACCGCCGCCCCTTGCCTCGCCGACATCGCGCCGGCGGTAGAACCGATGGCATAGCCACGCCGGGCACCGGCATCATGGCCGTGAGCCCGCCCCGTGATCGACCGAGACAGTGATCCGCACCCCTTTTTTGCGATTATATAGTTTGCAAACACGCTCGACTCTGGGGTCGAACCGAGTCAACCTCCCCCAATCGCCAAAACGGGAGGGATGCATGCCTTGGTACGCTGTCAGCTATGATCTGCGGAAAGAGTACAGTCCCGAGGCTTGGGAGCGTGTCGGCACCGCCCTACGGACGGCATTCGATTGGTGCACGCCGCTTTATAGCTTCTGGGTCATCGAGACAGGTCTTACCCCATCGGGGGTCATAAGCGCCCTTTTGAACGTCGGCGCTATTGACGATGACGACGGGATCGTGGTGCTTGAAATCACAGGCAAGGGTGATTTTCGCAGGGTCAAGGACCAAAGCTGCGCGGATTGGCTCAACTCTCATATAACTCGCTCCTGATACGAAAAAGCCCGCTCAATCGGCGGGCTTTTCTTCTTTGGGCTTCTGTGCCGCTATTTCTCGCAATCGCGCTTCCCAGCGGGCTTCGTCCTCGTCCGCGCCTATTTCGCGTGCGGCTTCTTTGAACTTGTCGAGTTGGCTCTTGAAATCTTCAGAAGGGCGGGTCATCTAAATCCCATGGATCGTCGCTAAATGCCATGCTCTCCGGACTTGAGAGTTTGACATGGAGCTTGGTAACTACCCGATGCTCTTCATTTATGGTAAAAAATAGCGTGAGAGCGGGTACAACAGAGCCTTTTGCAATTCGCAGCTTTGTCTTGGCAAAGTGTATATCAGAGTCGCCGTTCAGCTTTTGAAACCCGCTTGGATTTCGATTCAGCGCTTCATCAACCACGGCCAACGCGTCGTCAATAGACTCGTGCCCGCCGCACATAAGCACGGCCTCTTCATACGAGTCTTCCTCGCGAATATCGTAGCCGTTAGACCCGAAGACCCCAGCCATAACGCTCATTGAGGTCCTTCATGTCAGATATATCATCCGGGGTGGCAGGAGTGTCGGCTAGAAATACCGCCTCATACGGTATTTCATCCCTGAGATTACGCGCACGCCACGCAACGCCATGCGATTCGTTGCTAACGGCAGTCGCTGTTTTATTCCATAGCTCATGAATCACTTCATCAACGAGCTCAATCTCGTCCCGAGTGAAATCATCCATATACGCTTTGCGCTTCGCTATTAGGCGGCGCTGGGCAAACTGCTCGTTTTGAGGAGGGGCGTTCCGGACAGCCCCTTCCTCTTCCAACTCGCGAACGACTGGGACCAGCGCCTTCGGAGCTGGTCCCGCCGGAAGCTTGAAATACCGCATACCAGTGAGCGGCATTCCAAAGCGCTCAAACGCCCGAAAATCGGAGTGATAGAGAATCTTGTTGAGCTTTGTCGCGCCGAAGTTTGGATCATCTTGGCATTTATCTGCGATATAGACGATCAACTCGCGAAAGCGGCGCTGCCCGCGAGGCACGTCTACGTAATAGTGGATTCCTCTAGCCATGACGCGTTTTCCTCACCGGAACATAGCGTGAATCTGGCGCAGACTCCAGCGTTTTTGCATTCGTCAACGCTCAAGCTGTCCCATGTTTTCAGTCCGCCGACAAGGGGCGGTAGGTCAGTCGCTTGCCGGCAATCCCGCGCAGCGCGTTTCCGGCCCGATCGCGGTCGTTACAGCCAAGCTTTTCGCGGTTGTTATACCGGAATTCAAATTCGGCCAGATAGCGGTGAAGGTGCTTCTCGCCGCAGTGCTGGTACACGCCCTTCATGCCGCGCTTGAAGATGCTGAAATAGCCTTCAACCGTGTTGCTGTGGATCGTGCGATCCTCAAGGTTCACATACTCGCCCTTGCCGTGGCTGGTAGTGCCGTGGCCCGCGAAGTGCAGCTTCAAGTGACGGTAGCCGCTATGCTCGTCCGTCATGATGCGGGCTTCGCGAGCCACGTTTTCTAGCACGATCGGCAGAAGCGTTTCCGCCTTCACGTCATCGACAACCATCGTGCGGGCCTTGCCGCTCTCGCGGTCAACCAGCGCCAGAACCTTCATCTTGTGGTGGAAGGCGCGCTTCTTTTTCACGCCCTTCAGCTTGCCGATGAAGGGTTCATCGCCTCGACAATGCCGCCGTTGCCACCGAACGGTGCAAGCTCCCCGGAGCGCATCGCTTCGCGGATGCGGTGAGCCAGGAACCACGCCGTCTTGTACGTTACCTCTAGTACCCGGTGAAGCTGGTGCGCCGAAATGCCGTTCTTGCTGCTCGTCATCAGGTACACGGCCTGAAGCATCTTGTAGAGCGGCATACGGGCGTGTTCGAACACCGTGCCCACCTTGACGGTGAACTGAAGCTTGCACTGGCCACAGCGGTGAAGGCCGAGGCGGACACGCTTCTCAGGGTTCGCCTTGACCTTCGTGATGCGATCAATACCGCCGCAGTGCGGGCAAACCGGCCCATCCGCCCAGATCACGCTTTCGAGATAAGCGAAGGCCGCTTCCTCGTCGTGAAAATAGGGCTTGGAAAGAACCGACATTGCCTCGCCTCCTCATGTGCATTTTGTTGCACATTCAGAACGTGTTTGCAAAGTATATAATCGCTCATTTCTACCGTCGCGGTGTGCTGGTGGGGGCGAACGGAGGTGCTGTCGATCATCTGGATGCCGCCGTCGTGCGCGGCGGTGATGGATTCCATCAGCCGGTCCCACACGCCCGCTTTCCGGCCAACGCACAAAGCGGTTGTAGTAGGTGGGGCGTGGCCCGTAGCGCTCGGGCAGGTCGTGCCATGGCGCACCGGATCGCAGTATCCAGAAGATGCCGTTCAGCACGCGGCGGTCGTCGAGGCGCGGCACGCCTCTGGGCTTGTTCGGCAGCAGCGGCTCGATCACGCACCACTCGAAGTCGGTCAGGTCGTATCGGCGTCATGCCGACGCTGAGTCAGATGTATCGCTCGGGGAAGCCTGTGCTGCCCCCCTTGCCGCCGCCCTGCCGATCGCGCACGCTGCGGGCATCCTGTCTCTCCCGACCGGAGCCGTCATGCCCCGATCCTGCCGTCGTCGTGCTTCCGCCGTCCTGCCCCGTCGTCGGCGTTTGCGCCTCGCGGCCGGGGCGCTGCTCGGCTTGCTGTTCGGTGCGGGGCTGTCCGCCGCGCCCCCGGCGGGCGCCGCGCCGCGCGGGTCGGCGG
>JAFABD010000039.1 GCA_023426225.1 Pseudomonadota bacterium
CGCTCGTCCGCCTCGCGCTGCGCAAGGCCGCGAAATGAGCGCCGCCCGCCCTCGACTGAAGACCCGCCATGCCCGATTCTGACCGTCTGATCTCCGCCGGCCGCCGTCCCGAGGATGTCGACGCCGCGCTTCGCCCCAAGGCGCTCGACGATTTCGTCGGCCAGCGCGCGGCGCGCGAGAATCTGCGCGTGTTCATCGACGCGGCGCGCGCACGCGGCGACGCGCTCGACCATGTGCTGTTCTTCGGCCCGCCCGGGCTCGGCAAGACGACGCTGGCGCAGATCGTCGCGCGCGAGATGGGCGTCGGCTTCCGCGCCACCTCGGGGCCGGTGATCGCCAAGTCGGGCGATCTCGCCGCGCTGCTCACCAATCTCGAGGACGGCGACGTCCTGTTCATCGACGAGATCCACCGCCTCAACCCCGCGGTCGAGGAGGTGCTCTATCCCGCGATGGAGGATCGCGCGCTCGATCTGATGATCGGCGAGGGGCCGTCGGCGCGCAGCGTGCGGATCGACCTGCCGCGCTTCACGCTCGTCGGCGCGACGACGCGCCAGGGGCTGCTCACCACGCCGCTGCGCGACCGGTTCGGCATCCCGGTGCGGCTGCAATTCTACACCGTGGACGAGCTGGTGCGCGTCGTCACGCGCGCCGCCGGGCTGCTCGGCCTCGCGATCGCGCCCGACGGGGCTGAGGAGATCGCGCGCCGGTCGCGCGGCACCCCGCGCATCGCCGGGCGGCTGCTGCGCCGCGTGCGCGACTTTGCCGATGTCGCGGGGGCGGCGACGGTCGATGCGCGCGCCGCCGACGCCGCGCTCAACCGGCTCGAGGTCGACGCGCTCGGGCTCGACACGATGGACCGGCGCTATCTGACGATGATCGCCGACATCTATCGCGGCGGTCCGGTGGGGGTGGAAACGCTCGCCGCCGGCCTGTCCGAGGCGCGCGACACGATCGAGGAGGTGATCGAGCCCTATCTGATCCAGATCGGCATGATCGCCCGCACCGCGCGCGGCCGCTGCCTCAACGCGGCGGGGTGGAAGCATCTCGGCCTCAATCCGCCTGCGGGCGGGCAGGACGGGCTGTTCGACTAGGCAGGCCGACCGGGCGTTTCGACCGGGCGGGCATCCCGCGCCCCGGCCGCGCGCCGTGGTTGCCAAAGGCTTAATCGGGTTCCTTCCGCCGCGATGCTGGGCTAGGAGCCGGGGGATGCATTCCCCTGCCGCCCTTGCGCCGCTGGGCCGTTTCGAAGGCCCCGAGCATCACTTCGCGGTGCGTGTCTATTTCGAGGACACCGATCTTACCGGCGTGGTTTATCACGCCAATTACCTGCGCTTCCTCGAACGCGCGCGGTCGGACATGGTGCTCGCCGCCGGGATCGACCAGCGCGCCGCGCACGAAGCGGGCGAGGGCGCCTATGCCGTGCGCGGGCTGTCGCTTCAGTATCGCGCGCCGGCGCGGCTGGGCGACGAACTCGTCATCGTCAGCCGCGTTACCCGGCTGCGTCCCGCGGCGGTGGATATTCAGCAACGAGTCATGCGGGGCGAAACCATAGTGGCCGAAGCCGGGATCGAGGTGGTGTTCGTCGCGCCCTCGGGCCGGCCGCGGCGGCAGCCTGCGGCGTGGATCGCCGCGTTCGAACCGCTGGTGTGGAAGGGAAACTGAACTCGACATGGATGTGATGACCACCGATCCCGCGACGCTGTCGCCCATTGCGCTGTTTCTCCACGCCGACTGGCTGGGCCGCGGGGTGATGATCGGGCTGCTGCTCGCCAGCCTGTGGACCTGGGCGATCATCCTCAGCTTCAGCGTCCGCCTGGTGCGCGTGCGCAAGGGGATCGACGCGTTCGAGACCGAATATCGCGAGGCCGAGGATATCGACGCCTTCCATCGCCGCGCCGCCACGCGCGACCTGCCGATCGCGCGCGTCTTTTCGGCGGGCGTCACCGAATGGCGCCGCTCGACCGCGGGCAAGGTGATCGACCGCGAGGGCACGCGCGAACGCCTCGCCACCGCGATGGGCGCCACCGTCGCGCAGGAAATCGATCGCCTCGCCGATCGGCTCAACTTCCTCGCCACGGTCGGCTCGGTCGCGCCCTTTGTCGGGCTGTTCGGCACCGTGTGGGGGATCATGCGCGCCTTCACCGGCATCGCGCAGCAACAGAATTCGTCGCTCGCGGTCGTCGCGCCGGGGATTGCGGAGGCGCTGTTCGCCACCGCGATCGGCCTGTTCGCCGCCATCCCGGCGGTGATCGCGTACAACCGCTTCAGCCACGGCATCAACCGCGTCGAACAGCGGCTCAACCGCTTCGCCGACGGCTTCCACGCCACGCTCAGCCGCCGGCTGGAGATGGAGGGCTGAGCCGATGGCGATGAACCTGCCTTCGCAGCGCGGCCGCGGCCGGCGGGCGCCGATGGCCGAAATCAACGTCACGCCGCTCGTCGACGTGATGCTGGTGCTGCTCATCATCTTCATGGTCACCGCGCCGCTGCTCACCGCGGGCGTGCCGATCAACCTGCCCGACAGCCGCGCCAAGCCGCTCGAACAGGAACAGAAGCCGGTGCAGATCTCGATCGATCCGCGCGGCCAGGTGTTCCTCGACGACGCGCCGATCGCCGACGATGCGCTTCCCGGCGCGCTCGCCGCGCTGGCCGACCGCAAGCAGCCCGACGGCCAGCCGCCGCAGATCTATCTGCGCGCCGATCAGGGGCTCGGCTATGGCAAGGTGATGCGCGTGATGGGTGAGCTCAACCATGCCGGGCTCAACCGCGTGTCGCTGCTCACCAACGCGACCGCGCAGTAAGCCATGGCGATTTCGCGGTCCGAAGCGGCGGGGTTGGCGGTTGCGGTCGTGGCGCATGCCGGGCTCGCGCTGCTGCTCTCGATGGGCACGCGCGAGAACGCGCCGCCGCTCGTGGTCAAGCCCGAGCCGATCGAGGTGACGCTCGCCGATTCGGTCGACCTGCAAAGCCAGGCGCCGGTGCCCAGCCATGAGGCGCCCGCCGCCAAGAAGTCGACCGAAGAGGCGCCGATCGAGCCCGATGCCGCGCCCGATCCGGCGGTCGACGCCGCGCGCCCGGCCACGCCGCCGCCACCCCAGCCCCAGCCGAAGCCCCAGCCGAAGCCCCAGCCGCAGCCGCAGCCGCAGCCCAAGGCGCAACCCGCGCCGTCCAGGCC
>JAFABD010000087.1 GCA_023426225.1 Pseudomonadota bacterium
CGGGGATGGCCGCGCGCGTCGCCCGACGCTCCCGGTGGATCGACCTGTTTCGAACTTGGCTCACGCAAACGCCGCCGCTCGGCGACGCAACTGGTATAAACCAGTTTGAAATTACGCCCGCGTGACAGTCGAAAGCCGCGTTTCCATGATTTTTCGCAATGCAAATCCTACATGGATTCGCATCGGCGATTTTTTGCGCCGAACTGCGGCTTTCGTCCTCCGAACGACAAAAAACCGCGCCGGACTGCGGTGTCCGGCGCGGTTTTTGTGGGCTCCGTCCCGCCGTTGGGCGGGGTTCAGGCTTCGGCGCGGATCAGCGACCCGAGCAGCGTGCGATAGCTGTCCAGCCCCGGCACCACCCAGTCGGGGCGCTTGCCCTGGTCGTCGAATCGGCGCAGCAGCACCGCGTCGGCAAAGAACGGCCCCTGCTCGAACGCCAGCATTTCGGCGGGGTTCATCGGCCCGCCCTGCAGCTTCAGGCTCAGCGCCGACGCCCCGCTCAGCGCCTCCTGATAGCCCGGTTCGGCGGCGCACAGATAGCGTTTGGCGTCGACGTGCAGCCGCACCGGCTCGGTCACTTCGGGGGGAAAGGCGCGCGCCAGGAACGCCGCGCCGCTCACCTCGTGCCGCCCGTCGATTCCGCGATATTCTGCCGCGTTTCCAGCATCATCCATGAACTGCCCGACATCGTGGAGCAGCGCCGCGGCGATCATTTCGGGGCCGCATCCCGCCTGCCGCGCCAGCTCGGCGCACTGCAGCGCATGCGCCCGCTGCGACGCGTGCTCGCCATAATGCGCATCGCCGAATCGCTCGAACAGGGTGAAGATCGCCTCGACCATATCCGCTTGCATTCGTCCGCCACCCCTGCCTTGCCGGCGACCGCGCCGATCCATCATCGGCGCGCGTCGTCGCTGTCTCGAATCCGTCGTCAAACTGGACTAGACCAGCCTCGATTGCGGCACGCCTAGCGTGTCGGACGTTGGAGGGGAACCCATGATCGGATCGACAAGGCGAGATTTTCTGAACCTGTCCGCCACCGCCGCCGGCACGACGCTGCTCACGGGCCTGATCGACCGCGCGCTGGCGATTCCCGCGCACCGCCGCACCGGCTCGATCGCCGATGTCGAGCATGTCGTCATCCACATGCAGGAAAACCGGTCGTTCGATCATTATTTCGGCGTTCTCAACGGTGTACGCGGCTTTGGCGACCCTCGCCCGCTCCGCTTGGCCGGCGGGCGCAACGTCTGGGCACAGCCTTCGCCGCAGCATCCCGACGGCCATGTCCTGCCCTATCACGGCGACTCAAGGACCACCCGCGCCTTCAAGGTCGACGGCGCCGACCAGTCGCACCGCGAGAACACGCACATCTTCAACCGCGGCCGTTTCGATCGCTGGGGACACAGCGGCGAGCTGCACCACCGGATGCTCCATTACGGCCCCGGCGACCTCCCCTTCTACTATGCGCTCGCCGACGCCTTCACGATCTGCGACGCCTATCACTGCTCGACGATGACGCAGACCTATCCCAACCGGCTGCACCTGTTCACCGGGTGCAACGGCGGCGGCGCGGTCGGCGGCGAGCCGCAGATGCACAATTACGGCGAGGATGAAACGCCCAGCGCCGACATGGCGACCGACCAGCCGCTTCGCCCCGACGCCTATCGCTGGACGACCTATGCCGAACGGCTCGAAGCCGCCGGGATCGACTGGAAGGTCTATCAGGAATACGACAATTTCGGCGACAATCTGCTGTCGGTGTTCCCGCCCTTCCGCCCCTGCGCGCGCGATTCGTCGCTCTATCGCCGTGGCCGCGCCTGGGTGAGCGAGCATCGAAGCGGCGCCGACCGCACGCGCTCGGACGGCGAGCAGCTGGTCGAGGCATTCCGCCGCGACGTGGCCGGCGGCACACTGCCCCAGGTCTCGTGGATCGTCACCGCCGCCGACCTTTCCGAACACCCCACCGCAGAGCCCTCGAAGGGCGAACACATCACGGCGCGACTGATCGAGGCGCTGGTCGATCATCCGGAGGTGTTCGCGAGGACGGTGTTCATCCTCAACTATGACGAGGCCGGCGGCTTTTTCGATCACGTCCCGCCGCCGGTGCCGCCGCTCGACCGCGACCGGGGCATGAGCACGGTTCCCGTCGACGGCGAGGCAAAGACCTACCCCGCCGACGATCCGCTCGCCGCGGGCACGCACCCGATCGGCCTCGGCATCCGCGTTCCCGCGATCATCGTCTCGCCCTGGAGCCGCGGGGGCTTCGTTTGCTCGGAACTGTTCGATCACACCTCGGTGCTGCGCTTCCTCGAAAAGCGCTTCGGCGTGCGCGAGCCCAATATCAGCGCGTGGCGGCGCAGCGTGTGCGGCGACCTGTCGTCGGCGTTCGACTTCGCGAATCCCGACGCCGATACGCGCGCGCTCAAGCTGCCCGCGACCGACGATTTCCGCGAACGCGTCGCGACATCGCTCGCCGGCACCGAAAATGCCGTTCCCGCGGTTCAGGTGCCGACGCGCCAGATGCCGGGGCAGCGCCCGCACCGGCCTCTGCCCTATCGGGTTGCCGTCGCGTCCGAAATCACCACGGCCGGGCGCCTGCGCGTCACGATGACGAACGGGGGCACCACCGGCGTCGTGATCGCGGTGCACGACAATCGCGGCAGCCTGGGCCCGTGGCACTATACGGTCGGCGCCGGTGCGCAACTGGCGAGCGAGCAATGGCACGACGCCGGGCCGCTCGACGCCTATGACCTGACGTTGCGCGGCCCCAACGGGCTCTGGTGCCGGCTGGCCGGCGGTTTCGCCGCCGACGCCCCGGCGTGCGAGGCGCAGGCGCTGGCGCGGCCCGATCTGGACGCGGTGGAGATTGCCCTGCACAACCACGGGACGATGCCCCAAACCTTCCTGGTCGCGCTCGACCCCGATTATCCGACGCTCGGCGACCGCCGCCGCCGCGTGTCCGTGGCTCCGGGCAAGACGGTGCGCGACCTGTGGCGGGTCGACCGCAGCGACCATTGGTACGACCTCAGCATCACCGTGGAAGGCGATTCGGCCTTTCTCCGCCGGTTCGCCGGCAAGGTGGAAACCGGCCGCGCGGGGCGCACCGATCCGGCGATCGGCCGCATGCGGCTGACGGCATGACCTGGCGGCTTACCCTGCGCCGCCGCGTCGCACCGCTGCTCGCGCTGCCGCTCGTCGTCGCCGTCACGGCTGCGGCGCCGGCGGGCAACGATGACGGCCCCTATCTGCCGCGCACCAGTCTCCCCGACGCGATAGCGATCCTGCCGCCGCCGCCCGCCCCGGGCAGCGCGGCGGCGCGCGCGGATCAGTCGGTGTTCGCCGCGACGCGTGCGCTCGCGGGGAGCGCACGCTGGCGGATCGCGACCGACGACGTCACCAACGCCCCGCTCGATCGCTTCGCCTGCGCAATCGGCGTGCAGCTCGATGCGCATCGCACGCCGGCGCTGGCCCGGCTGCTCGACCGCATCGGCACCGGCGACCTCGTCGGCCCGGTCAAGGCGCATTACGCGGTGCGCCGCCCCTATCTCGGCGGCGACGCGCCGATCTGCGAGCCGCGCACCGCGCATCTTGCCGCCAATGGCGACTATCCCTCGGGCCATGCCGCCAATGGCTGGCTCGAAGGGCTTGTGCTCGCGCAACTGCTTCCCGGCCGCGCCGGGCCGATCCTCGCCCGCGCGCGCAGCTATGGCGAAAGCCGCGTCGTCTGCGGCTCGCACAGCGTCAGCGCGGTGCAGGCAG
>JAFABD010000091.1 GCA_023426225.1 Pseudomonadota bacterium
CCCAGCAGCCGCGCCGCCTCGGGGTCGGCGAGCAGCCGCCCGATCGTCGCGGCCTGTTCGGCGACGTCGCCTGCGACCGCCAGCGTGCCCTGATGGTCGATCCCTTCGGCCGCGGCGGGCGATGCGACGACGGGCCGCGCCATCGCCATCGCCTCCAGCACCTTGTTCTGGACGCCGCGCGCGAGCTTCAGCGGCGCGACGACCACCGCCGCCGCCGCCAACCAGCCGCGCACGTCGTCGACCTCGCCCGTCACCGTCACGCCGTCGATCCGGCCCAGCGCGCGCACCGCGTCGGTGGGACTGCGCCCGACGATCGCGAACCGCACCTGGGGATCGGCCAGCCGCAGGTGCGGCAGCACCGACTGGGCGAACCAGCGCACCGCGTCGATATTGGGGCGATAGTCCATCTGGCCGGTGAACACGATCAGCCGCCCCGTCGTCTCGATCCGACGGAACGCGGCGGCGGGGTCGAAAAAGTCGGTGTCGATGCCGTTCTCGACCGCCTCGACGCGGTCGGCGCCGGTGCGGCTGACGAACATCTCGGCCTCGGCGCGGCTGACGAACAGGCTGGCATCGGCGCGCGCCGCGACCGCGCGTTCGTGGCGCATCAGCAGGTGCGCCTCGCGCCGCATCAGCCACGCCATCGGGCCGCGCCCGTCGCGGGCATAGGCTTCGAACTTGGCCGAATCCATGTCGACAAAGTCCATGATGACGCGCTGGCGCGGCGCGGGCGGCAGATACTGCGCCATCTGCCCCGAAAAGACGAAGATCGTGTCGATCGCGTGGCTGTTCAGCGCGGTCTCGACCGCATCGCGCATCCGCCGGTCGTCGAACGCGGTCAGCGAGATCGGCCGGCGCGTCGCCAGCGCCTCGATCGCCGCGCGCGCGCGCGACTTGCCGCGCCACAGGATCGTCTGGCTGCTGACCATCGCCGCCAGCCCGTCGCGCGCCTTCAGGTCGCGCGGATCGTCGGCAAAGGCGATCAGGTGGACGCGCCGCCGCCGCGCCAGGTGGCGCAGCAGGTGGAAACCGCGGATCTTGTCGCCGCGGTCGGGGGGAAAGGGCGCGCGGTGCGCCAGGAACAACAGGTCGCCCATCAGCCCAGCCCGCGCGCGATCAATGGCCCCAGCCGGTTGGCCAGCCACAGCGGCATGTGCTTCCATGCGCGCACCTGCAGGCTGTAGCGCGGGTCGTTCGGATTGACGCTGCGCGGCGGTCGCCCGTCGGTGGTGCGCTTGGCATAGCGCAGCGGCGTGGGCGTGAACCCCCAGTTCTTCTTGAACGCCGCCGCGCCGGTCCCGGCCTTCGACCGGCCGAAGTCGAACCGCGTGCAGCCGCGCTCGCGCGCGTGGCGCATCAGCGCGAAATACATCGCGTCGTTGGCGCGCAGCCCCCGCGCCGCCGCGGTGCCGCCGCCCCAATAGGGAAACACCGTGCCCTGCCAGTAAAGACTCAGCACGCTCGCCACGGCCGCTCCCCGGTGGCGCACGATCAGGATGTCGGCGCCGTCGCCAAAGGCTGCGACGACGTTTTCGAACAGCGCGCGCGGAAAGACCGGGGTGCCCAGGTTGCGGACCGACTCGGCATAGACGGCGTGATGTTCCAGGATCTGGTGCCGCGCCACGCCGGTCTCGACAACGACGTCCTGTGCCTGCGAACGGCGGATTTCGGCGCGCTGTTTGCGCGGAATCGCCGCAAGTTGCGCCGCATCGTCGGCTTCCAGCACGCGATTGAAGCCCAGATAGGTCGTCTCGTCGACGATCCAGCCGGGCGCCTCGGGCAGCGCGCCGCCGCGCAGCTCGACCGTCGGGCACCCCCGCGCCTCGGCCAGCGTCAGCGCCGCGTCGGTCAGCATCCGCGTCGCCCCGGGGCTGCCCAGGGCGCCGCCGTCGACCGCAAACCCCACGGAAACCAGCGCTTTTCCGAAGATCGGCGAACGGATCTCGGTCATCGGCAACACGCCCGCGATCGCCCCGTCGGCCGCCTCGGCGACCAGGTAATGGCTGCGCTGGCCGCATCCCCGCGCCACCGCGCGGCTCCATTCGGGCAGGTGGAACGGGCTCCCCCCCGCCTCGGCCACCCACGCCCGCAACCGACCGGCCTCCGCCGCATCGTCCAGCGCCGCCGTCCGCACCGTCAGCCGCGTCACGCCAGCGCCTCCGCCGCTACGGAAACCGCGCTTTCTGCCGTGCCCCAGCGATGCCGGCGCACCAGCCGCGCCAGCTTGCGCTCCATCGCGCCCAGCCGCGCATAGTGCCGCAGCCGCGACCGCAACGGTGCCCGGTGCACCCGCGGCTGGCCCGGATCGACCTCCCACGGATGGAAAAAGAACACCGCCGGCGCGCCGCCCGCATTGGCAAGGTCGATCGCCCGGTCGGTCACGAACGACGGCAACAACCGGAAAAATCCCCCGCCCGTCGGCACTTGCCGCCCCAGAAATGACGCCAGCGTGATCGGCAGCTCGATCAGCGCCGCGCCCGCGACCGGCCGGAACGCGTGTCTGGGCGCTTCCGGCCAGCCATAATGGTCGTGGTGGAGCGGCGCGACGCTCGACGAATAGGCATAGCCTTCCTCGGTCAGCACCTCGTGCGCCCAGGGCGTCCGCGCATCGATCGAAAAGCTCGGCGCGCGATAGCCGCGCACCGGCTGCCCCGACGCCGCCTCGATCGCCGCCCGCGCGCGCGCCAGGTCGGCACGGAACGCGGCGGGAGTCATGCGAAACACCCGCCCATGTTCCCAGCCATGGCTCGCCACCTCATGCCCCGCCGCCGCGATCCGCGCGATCAGTTGCGGGCAGCGCTCGGCGATCCAGCCCAGCGTGAAGAACGTCGCCGACACCCCCGCCGCCGCGAACAGCGCCAGGATCCGGTCGGTATTGGCCTCGACGCGAAGCTCGAGCGAATCCCAGTCGGCGCGGTCGATCGTCGTCTCGAACGCGCCCACCTGGAACCAGTCTTCGACGTCAACGGAAAGCGCGTTGACGATGGCCACGGTCAGGCCGCGTTGCCGCGCAGCGCGGAAATATCGGGGCGGCGCGCCGTGTCGCCATTTTCCACCCAGTCGACGAGCAGCGTCAGCACGCGGCGCAGCGCCTCGTCCTGCTCGCCAAGCTGACGCTCGATCGCCGCCAGCCGCACGTCGAGCGCGGCCGGAATGGCGGGCGCCTCGGGCACGGCAGGCGCTTCGGGGGCCGGCGCCACCTCCGCGACCGCGCGCAAC
>JAFABD010000226.1 GCA_023426225.1 Pseudomonadota bacterium
CCATATTGCCCGGCACGCGCATGTCGAACCGCACGATACCGCGGTTGAGCAGCCGCTGCTCGCCCTCCAGCGCCGCGAACTTGCGGATCGCCAGCGCCGCCTCGCGCTCGCCCTCGGGCAGTTGCAACCGCTCGCCGGTGTTGAATACCAGATCCCAGCGGCGATTGCCCACCCACGTCGCCGCCTTGATCAGCGGCTTCAGCGCGGGCGCTTCCTCGATCAGCCGGTCGCGCGCGGCGACCTGGCCGTTCGCCCCCTCGCCGATCACCAGCGGCAGGTCGGGCATCGCGTCGGGCGACACCGGCTCCAGCGCGACGCCGCTCGCATCGACCAGCGTCAGCCGCCCCTGGTTCTGCCACACTGCGGCGGGCTCGCGCTCGACGATGAAGATGCGCAACGTGTTGGGCAGCCGCCGCGACACGCGCGCGTCCTTGATCCACGGATAGCGCAGCAGCCGCGCGCGCACGCCCGCCAGGTCGACCAGCGGCATCGCGCGCGAATCCTGGTCGAGCGCCTGCGACAGCACCGTCATCCGGTCCATGTGCTTCAGCCCGTCGATCTGGATCTCGTCGACCTTCAACCCTGCCTCGCCGATCGCGCCCGCCACCGCGGTGCCGATCATCGCGGGCACCCCGGCCAGCACCGCCGCGCCCGTCACCGCCACGCCCAGCACGCCCACGATCGCCCAGGCTGTGATCCGCTGGAGCGTCGCCTCGCTCACCGGCAGCGCGGCGACCGCATGGTCGAGCAGGCCGGGCCGGTTCGGCCGGCGCTGCTGCTTGCGCGGCTTGGGCTTGGCGCCGCGTCGGGTCGCGGTGCGCTGGACGGGGCGACGGCTCAAGCGGCGGCTCCCGCCATCGCCTCGTCGACGATCCGCTGCACCAGCTCGGCATAGCTGATGCCCAGGTGGCGCGCCTGTTCGGGCACCAGGCTCAGCGGCGTCATGCCCGGCTGGGTGTTGACCTCCAGCAGGAACAGCCCCTCGACGCCGCGCTCGTCGTCCCAGCGGAAATCGGCGCGCGACGCGCCCTTGCAACCGAGCAGCCGGTGCGCGGTCAGCGCGATCCGCTTGCATGCCTCGGCGACGTCCTCGGGGATCTGCGCCGGAAAGACGTGCTCGGTCAGCCCGTCGGTATATTTGGCGTCATAATCGTAAAAGCCGCTCTTGGGCTTCAGCTCGGTGACGCCCAGCGCCTGGTCGCCCAGCACCGCCGTCGTCAGCTCGCGTCCGCGGATGAACGGCTCGGCGAGCAGCGTGTCGAAATCCTGCCACGGCCCGCGCGCGTCGGGGTTGATCGGGTTGCCGTAATTGCCCTCGGCGGTGACGATCGCGACCCCCACCGACGAGCCTTCGTTCACCGGCTTCAGCACATAGGGGCGCGGCAGCGGATCGTGGCGGAACAGCTCGTCCGACGACACCATGCGCCCGCCCGGCATCGGCACGCCGTGCGGCACCAGCGCCTGCTTGGTGAGCTGCTTGTCGATCGCGATCACCGAAGTGACCATGCCCGAATGGGTATAGCGGATGCCCATCAGGTCGAGCATCCCCTGCACGGTGCCGTCCTCGCCCGGCGCGCCGTGCAGGGCGTTGAACACCAGGTCGGGGCGCAGTTCGCTCAGCCGCACCGCGACGTCGCGGTCCATGTCGATCCGCGACACGCGATGGCCCAGGCTTTCCAGCGCATCGGCGATCCCCGCGCCCGAGCTCAGCGAAACCTCGCGTTCGGACGACCAGCCGCCCATCAGCACCGCGATGTGGAGCGAACCGCGCGCGCCGATCCTTGCCTTCCCGGACAGGATGTCGGTCTCTCCGCTCACTTCGCCACTCCCACGCGCTGAATCTCCCATTCCAGTTCGATGCCCGACTGCGCCTTCACCCGCGCCCGGACTTCCTCGCCCAGTCCCTCGATCTCGCCCGACGTCGCATTGCCAAGGTTGAGCAGGAAATTGCAGTGCTTTTCGCTCACCTGCGCATCACCCTGCCGCAACCCGCGGCATCCGGCCGCATCGATCAGCGCCCAGGCCTTGTGCCCCTCGGGGTTCTTGAAGGTCGATCCGCCCGTTTTCGACCGCAGCGGCTGCGACTCCTCGCGCGCGGCGGCGATGCGGTCCATCTCCGCCTGCACCGCGGCGGGTTCCTTCGGAAAGCCCCGAAAGGTCGCGCTCACCACGATCGCGCCCTCGGGCAGGCTGCTGTGGCGATAGGTATAGCCCAGCTCGGCATTGGTCAGCGTCCGGCGCTCGCCCGAACGCAGCACGACCTCGCATTCGACCAGGATGTCGCACGTCTCGCGGCCATAGGCGCCGCCGTTCATCCGCACGAACCCGCCCACCGTGCCGGGGATCGAACGCAGGAACTCGATCCCGCCGATCCCGGCGTCGCGCGCCTTCGACGAAACCAGGATGCCCGACGCGCCGCCGCCGCAACGCAGCGTCACCGGGTCGAGCGTCTCGACCGCGGCAAAGGCCTTGCCCAGCCGCACCACCACGCCCGCGACGCCGCCGTCGCGGACGATCATGTTCGATCCCAGCCCCAGCCCCATCACCGGCGTCGCCGGGTCGAGCGCCTTCAGGAAATCGGCCAGATCCTCGGCGTCGGCGGGCTCGAACAGCCATTCGGCCGCGCCGCCGCTCTTGAACCAGACGAGCGGGGCCAGCGGGGCGTGCGGAGTCAGCTTGCCGCGCACGGGCGGCAGCGTGCTCATCGCTTCCCCCGCGCCGGCGCCGCGGCGATCATTTCCATCCCCACAGGCCGACCCATTGCTTCCACGCGGCCAGGTTCGCCTCGACCGCCTTCTGGCCGGCCTCCTGCATCCGCGTCCACTGGCGGCCGCCGTCGATCAGCTTCTGCGCCGCGTCGAACTGCGCCGTCTGCGCCTTGATGAGGTCGCGCTGCATCGCGACCATCGTCGACATCCAGTCGCTCATGCCGCCTCGTCTCCACGCAGCGCCGCGATCGCGGGGGCCAGCCCCGCCGCCCATTTGGTGATGTCGCCCGCGCCCAGGC
>JAFABD010000061.1 GCA_023426225.1 Pseudomonadota bacterium
GGCTTGCCGTCGCCGCGACGCCCCTGCTGGCGCTGCATGTCGCGGCCCTGGCGGCCGGCCTGCTCGCCGCGGCTCATCGGCACCGCAACGCGGCTGTTCTTGACCTTTTCGGCTTCCGCCATGAACCCTTCGGGCAGCGGCTCGACGGTCAGCTTCTGGCGCGTCAGCTTTTCGATGTCGCGCAGATAGGGCCGCTCGTCGTCCGCACAGAAGCTCAGCGCCATCCCGTCATTGCCGGCGCGCGCGGTGCGGCCGATGCGGTGGACATATTGCTCGGGCACGTTCGGCAGTTCGAAATTGAACACATGGCTCACGCCCGACACGTCGATGCCGCGCGCGGCGATGTCGGTCGCCACCAGGATCTTGACCTTGCCCGAACGGAACTCGCCGAGCGCCCGCTCGCGCTGCGGCTGGCTCTTGTTGCCGTGGATCGCGTTCGACGCGATGCCGTTGCCCGCCAGCAGCCGCACGACGCGGTCGGCACCGTGCTTGGTGCGGGTAAAGACCAGCGCGCGGTCGATTTCCAGCGAACGCAGCTTCATCGTCAGCAGCGCCTGCTTTTCGGCCTGGTTGACGAAGGTGACGAACTGCTCGACGCGCTCCGCCGTGGTGGCGACCGGGGTCACCTTCACTTCCACCGGATTGTGGATGAACTGGCTGGCCAGCTCGCGGATCGACTTGGGCATCGTTGCCGAGAAGAACAGCGACTGGCGCTTGCTCGGCAGTTCCTTCACGATGCGGCGCAGCGCATGGATGAAGCCCAGGTCGAGCATCTGGTCGGCCTCGTCGAGCACCAGGATCTCGATGCCCAGCAGGATCGCATAGCACTGGTCGATGAGGTCGACGAGGCGGCCCGGCGTGGCAACGAGGATGTCGACGCCGCGCGCCAGGTCGGTCTTGTTCTTGTGGACCGAGGTGCCGCCGAACACCGTGGCGATCCGCAGGCCGGTGCCGCTGGCGTAATGCTTGGCATTGTCGGCGATCTGCGCGGCGAGCTCGCGCGTCGGGGCGAGCACCAGCATGCGGCAACCGCGCGGCTGGGCGCGGCGGCCCGACTTCACCAGCCGTTCGATCGACGGCAGCATGAACGCGGCGGTCTTGCCGGTGCCGGTCTGGGCGATGCCCAGCAGGTCGCGCCCTTCCAGCAGCGCCGGAATCGACTGCGCCTGGATCGGCGTCGCCTCGCTATAGCCCTTGGCGGCAAGCGCGGCGAGAACGGTCTCAGAGAGACCGAGTTCGGAAAATTGCATGAAAGCCCTTACAGAATAACGGCCAGCGAACCCCGGAATCGGGGTGCGGAGGCGGGGTCAGAAATTGACGACCCGCGTGACTAGGGAAGCCGTGGAAATCAACCGAGGCAGAGCCGGGGCGGAAACCGCCCGATCACGCTGCACGATGCCTCGCTGCGATGCAATATGCGCGCCGGGGGGCGCAAAGTCAATCGGGCGGCGTTTTGGGGCTGGGGTCCGCGGCGCGCGGCTGTTAGGCGGCGGCGCGTGAACCCGGTTGCGGACGGGGCATCCCGCCGCCCGCACCGTCCCGCACAGGAGCCCGATGCCCGCATGGCCGTGACCGACATCGCCACCCGCACCTACAACCATAACTGGCGGCTCGATCCGATCGTGCGCAGCCTGCTCGACACCGATTTCTACAAGCTGCTGATGCTCCAGATGATCCGCCACCTCTATCCGGAGGTGCGGGCGACCTTTGCGCTCATCAATCGTTCGGCCGGGGTCCGGCTCGCCGACGTGATCGACGAACGCGAGCTGCGCGCGCAGCTCGACCATGCGCGGTCGCTGCGGTTCGCCAAGAAGGAGCTGATCTGGCTGGCCGGCAACAGCTTTTATGGCAAGTCGCGGATGTTTGCGCCCGACTTCATCGAATGGCTCGCCGATTTCCAGCTGCCCGAATATGATCTGCGCGTCGTTGACGGCCAGTTCGAGCTGCATTTCGACGGGCCGTGGACGCATACGACGATGTGGGAGATCCCGGCGCTCGCGATCGTCAACGAACTGCGCGCGCGCTCGGCGCTGCGCAATCGCGGCCGGTTCGCGCTCGACGTGCTCTATGCGCGCGCCAAGGCCAAGCTGTGGGACAAGGTCGAGCGGCTGCGCGATCTGCCCGATCTGGTGATTTCCGACTTCGGCACGCGGCGGCGGCACGGGTTCCTGTGGCAGCGCTGGTGCGTCGAGGCGTTGAAGGAGGGGCTGGGGAAGCGCTTCATCGGCACCTCGAACGTGCTGCTGGCGATGGAGGGCGATCTCGAGGCGATCGGCACCAACGCGCACGAACTGCCGATGGTGCTCGCCGCGCTTGCGCCCGACGATGCGGCGCTGCGCCAGGCGCCTTATCGCGTGCTCGACGACTGGCAGCGCCATTATGACGGCAATCTGCTGATCGCGCTCCCCGACGCCTTCGGCACCACCGCCTTTCTGCGCGACGCGCCCGACTGGGTCGCCGACTGGACCGGCTTTCGCCCCGACAGCGCGCCGCCGATCGAGGGGGGCGAGCAGATCATCGACTGGTGGCAGGCGCGCGGCCGCGACCCGCGCAGCAAGCTGCTGATCTTCTCCGACGGCATGGATATCGATTCGATCGAGGCGACCTACCGCCACTTTCACGGCCGGGTGCGGATGAGTTTCGGCTGGGGCACCAACCTTACCAACGATTTCCGCGGCTGCGACCCCGAAGGCGATGCGGCGCTCGAACCGATCTCGCTGGTCGCCAAGGTCGTCGCCGCGAACGGCCGGCCGGCGGTAAAGCTGTCCGACAATCGGGCCAAATCAACCGGCGAACCAGCGGAAATCGCCCGGTATCTGCGCGTTTTCGGCGATGCCGATCGCCGCAACGGCACCGTTTCGGTGTGAAACGAAAGGGGCGAAAGTAGGGATTTGTTAACCCTTTTCGGCATAACCGCTTGGAAATGGGCAGGGAAGGTCGAGGCGTGCTGATCGCAAGGCTCGAGGTCCTGGGCGAAGTGGACGAGCGCGGCGCGGTGCGCTTCACCGTCGACACCGCCTCCACCGTCCGGGGTCTCGACGGTCGCCCTGTCGACGTGCGCGTCGAAAACTATTCGCGGACGGGCTTCCTGTTCCTCTCCGACGTCGAATTTCCGGCAAGTACGCTCGTCGCGGTCGGCCTTTCCGGCGCCGGCCTTCGCGAGGCGCGCGTCGTGTGGCGCGACGGCGAGCGCCATGGCTGCGAGTTCCTTGTGCCGCTGCCGCAGTCGCAAATGGCGCGGGCATTCAAGGGGCGCGACGCTGTCGTCGCCGATCTGGAGGCCGAATTGCGTCGCCGGTTCGGCGGCGAGGAGCCAGGCCCTGCCGCCGATCAAGGCGAAGGCGACCTCCGGTCATCCCCCGCCGCGTCGCCCGTTCAGGGGCTCTGGCAGCGTTTGCGCGACTGGTGGGCCTCGCACCGCCGTTACTGACGTTCGCCCTGCGCTTTTGAACGCAAGCCGCGGGATGTCCGCCATTGCCGCTCCCGCTATGGTGCCCGCATGCCGCACCGAACCGCCGCCCGTCCGAACGCCGACCCCGCCCCCGAACTGGAGGGCGTCGAGGCTGACGTCGCCTGGGCTGCCTTCCTCGCGCGTGACCGCAATGCCGACGGCCGCTTCGTCGTCGCGGTAACGAGCACGGGCATCTATTGTCGCCCGAGTTGCCCGGCGCGGCGCCCGGCGCGATCGCGCGTTCGGCTGTTCCGCGATGGTGATGCGGCCGTCGCTGCGGGGTTTCGCCCGTGCCTGCGTTGTCGCCCCGATGCCGAGGCGCGCGACCGGGTCGCCGTTGCGGAGGCGATCGCGGCGATCGAGGCTGCCGAAACACCGCCGGCACTTGCCGATCTCGCCGCCGCAGTCGGCTATGCCCCGCATCATTTCCAGCGGCTGTTCAAGCGCGCGACGGGGGTAAGTCCCGCCGTCTATGCCCGCGGCGTCCGCGCCCGCCGGGCCGCTGCGGCGCTGGCCGACGAGTCCCGCGTCACCGACGCCATTTATGCCGCCGGCTATGCGGCGCCCAGCCGCTTCTACGCCATGGCGGGCGAGCGGCTGGGGATGGCGCCCCGCGCCTGGCGGCAGGGCGGCGCAGGCGAGACGATTCGTTGGGTGCGCGTGCCGACCAGCCTGGGGCCGCTGCTCGTCGCGGCAACGGCACGCGGGCTGTGTCGCGTGTCGTTCGATGAGGACGAGGCGGCGTTGGGCGAGCGCTTTCCCGGAGCGACGATCGAGCCGGGCGACGACGCGCTGCGCACGCTCGCCGAGGCGGTCGTGGCGCAGGTCGAGCGGCCCGGCGCCACGCGCGACCGCGACCTGCCGCTCGATGTGCGCGGTACGGCGTTCCAGGAGGCGGTGTGGGCGGCGCTGCGCGCGATTCCGGCGGGCGAATCGCGCAGCTATTCGGAACTGGCGGCGGCGATCGGCCGCCCGCGCGCGGTGCGGGCGGTGGGGACGGCATGCGGCGCCAACCCGGTGGGCATCGTCATTCCGTGTCACCGTGCGCAGCGCGGTGACGGCAGCATGGCGGGCTATGCCTGGGGCATCGACCGCAAGGTGACGCTACGCCGCCGCGAAGGGCTCGATCGCGGATCGGGCGCGCCCGAAACGGCCGACGACGACGGCTGAGCGGGACTCAGCGTCCGCCCGCAGACGCGGCGTCGATGCTTCCCGTCGCTTCGGTCGCGCTGGCCGACTGGCAGCGATAGACGAGCTTTTCGTTGTAGATCTGGGGCAGCGTCGCGCGCAGCGTCTGCTGCTGGCTAGCAAGCGCAGCGCGCGCTGCCTGGTCCGACGAGCAGCTCTTGATCGGCACTGCGCTGCGCACCGCACGCGCCTCCTTCATCTGCGCGGCGCCGAGCAGGAAGCGCGTGTTGGTATAGGTGCGCGTCGACGGATCGTAATCGAGTACCGACACCGTCTGTTCCTGGTCGGGCACCAGGATGCGCTGCCACCGTGCGCCCGCCTCGGCATATTGGGTGCGGCCGTTGATGCAGCCGTCCTTGCCGATGTCGAGCCGCACCGGGTCGGTCTGGCTGACGGTCACGCGGCTGCGTTCGGGGACCAGCGTACACAGCATCGGTCCGGTCCCCGTTGCGGCGGGCAGGTTCGCCCCACCCGATTTCGCGGTGGTGGGCAGCGGCTCGATCTTGGTTTCGTCGAACACCGGTCGCTTCACGAACACGATGCCGGCGGCAAGGATCAGCATCAGCGCGCCCGCGGCGGCCCACATGCCCTCGCGCTGCCGGTCGCGCGTATAGAGCAGCACCGCCGCACCGGCAGCGACCCCGCCGAGCACGAGCATCAGCGCGGCGACCGCCATGTAGTTCTCGCGGCTCGCTTCGTTGCGGGCACGCGCCTGGGCGATCGCCTCCTGCCGCTGGGCGTCGGCCCGTGCGGCGGCGGCGCGGGCGGCTTCGTCGGCCTGCAGCCGCGCCTGTTCGTCGGCGCTGCGTTCGGCGGCAAGCTGTTCCTCGATCGTCGTGCAGGGCACGTCGACGCTGTGGAACGGCTGGCGCGCCGCCTTCAGGAACGCGGCCAGCTCGCCGTTGGCGATCGCGAAGGCGAACGACGAATCGCCCTCGTCGCCGCGCGTGATCGCCGAATTGACGCCCAGCACGCGCCCGCAGCGGTCGAGCAGCGGGCCGCCCGAATTGCCGCGCGCGATGCTGGCGGTGTGGAGCAGCACGCTGACGCCTTCCAGCGCGCGCGTGCCGGCAAAACCGCCCTGCGAGCGCACCGGCGACTGCGGCGTGATGAAATCGGCGGCCGAACGCGCCGTCGCCAGATCGACATTGCCGGGATAGCCGAGCGCGATCAGCGTGTCGCCGTCGCCCGGCATGCCCGAAAACAGCGCAAGCGGCGGCAGCCGGACGCCATTGAACTCGATCAGTGCCAGATCGCGCTGCCGGTCGATCGCGACCAGCCGGCCCTGGACCGAACGATCGCCCTCGGACGGGACGACGCCGATCACGACGTTGCCCGGATAGCGATCGGCGAGGTCGACGACGTGTGCATTGGTGACGATGCGGTTCGGTGCGACCGCAAAGCCGCTGCCATGGCCGAAGCCGACGACCTCGTCGTCGACGACGGCGATCGTCACCACGCGCACCACGCCGCGGGCGGCGGCCGAAATATCGTCGGCGCGCGCCGGAACCGCCCAGGCGAACATCAGCGCAACCACGATCAGCAACTGCCGCACCATCACCACCTGCGCCTCCATTTGCGCGGCTGCTTTCAGGCAAAAGCGGCCCGCGTTCAAGCGCGAAGCAGTGTGCGCCGCGGCCCCGCGCTAAAGGAAGCTGTATGGGTCGACATCGACCGAGACGCGTACCTTGCTGCCCCATTCGAGCGCGCCCAGCCAGTCGCGGATCGCCGCCTGCATGTCGAAGCCCCGGCGCGAATGGACGAGCAGGCGGAAGCGGTGGCGTCCGCGCAGCATCGCCAGCGGCGCGGGCGCGGGGCCGTAGACGTGCATTTCCTCCCCCTGCGGCGCGGCGCGGCCGATCATCGTCGCCACGTCCTGCGCTGCCTGCTTCTGCTCCGACGAGACGATGATCGCGGCATAGCGGCCGAAGGGCGGTGCCTCGGCATCGCGGCGCGCCTCGGTTTCGGCGGCGTAGAAGGCGTCGGCATTGCCGCTGACGAGCGCCTGCATCACCGGTGCGTCGGGCGCGTGCGTCTGGATGAAGACATGGCCCGGCTTTTCGCCGCGGCCGGCGCGCCCGGCGACCTGCATGATCTGCTGGAACGTCCGCTCGGCCGCGCGGAGGTCGCCGCCGTCGAGGCCCAGATCGGCATCGACCACGCCCACCACGGTAAGGTTGGGGAAGTGATAGCCCTTGGTGACGAGCTGGGTGCCGACGACGATGTCGATCGCGCCATGCTCCATCCGCTGGACGAACTCGGCGGCCTTGGCGGGCGACCAGAGCGTGTCGGAGGTGACGATCGCGATGCGCGCCTGGGGCCAGAGCTGCGCCGCCTCGTCGGCGATGCGCTCGACGCCGGGGCCGCAGGCGACGAGGCTGTCCTTCTCCTCGCATTCGGGGCAGGCGTCGGGCGTCGGCAGCGTGTAGCCGCAATGATGGCAGGTCAGCCGCCGGATCAGCCGATGTTCGACCATCCATGCGGTGCAGTTGGGGCATTGGAAGCGGTGGCCGCAATGGCGGCACAGCGTCAGCGGGGCATAGCCGCGTCTATTGAGAAACAATAGCGATTGCTCGCCCCGCTCGAGCGCCGCGTCGATCGCGAGAACGAGTCGCGGTGCGAGCCAGCGGCCGCGTTCGGGCGGCTCCTTGATGAGGTCGATCGGTTCGATTTCAGGCAGTTCGGCGGCGCCGTAGCGGCCGGGGAGCTTGAGTTCGCTGTAGCGGCCGAGCGAAACCTGATAACGCGTTTCAATAGCTGGTGTAGCCGACGCCAGCACCACCGGGCATTGCTGAAACTTGGCGCGCATCACCGCGACGTCGCGCGCGTGGTAATGGACGCCGTCCTCCTGCTTGAAGCTCGTCTCATGTGCCTCGTCGACGACGATCAGCCCGAGATTCGGATAGGGCAGGAACAGCGCCGAGCGCGCGCCGACCGTCACCAGCGCCTCACCGCGGGCGATCGCGCGCCATGCGCGGCGGCGTTGCGAGGTGCGCAGCCCCGAATGCCACGGCACCGGCTCGCAGCCGAAGCGACGCGTGAAGCGGGTGAGGAACGGCTCGGTCAGCGCGATTTCGGGGAGCAGCACCAGCGTCTGCCGCCCGGCCTCGATCGCCGCGGCGACGGCCTCGAAATACACCTCGGTCTTGCCCGACCCGGTGACGCCGTCGAGAAGAAAGGGTTGAAAGTCAGCCGCTTCCACCGCCTCACGCAGTCGCGCGGCGACCGCTGCCTGTTCGGGATTGAGCGCAGGCGGCGCAAAGGCGGGGTCGGGCGGGGGAAAGGGGCTGTCGGTATCGACGGTCACCGCCTCGATCGCGCCCGCCTTGACGAGCCCGCGGATCACCGCTTCGGACACCTCGGCGATCGTCGCGAGCTCGCGCACGAGCCCCTGACGGTCGCCGATCCGCTCGAGCGCCTGTTCGCGTTGCGCGGTCATCCGCGGCGGGGCATGCCCCGTCGCGCGATATTCGGTGATCGTCGGTGCGGCCTCGAACGCGGCGGACGAGGACAATGCCATCCGCAGCACCGCCGCGGGCGGGCTGAGATAATAGTCGGCGGTCCATTCGACGAGGCGGCGCACCGCGCCGGGGAGCGGCGGGGCATCGACGACGGCGATCAGGTTGCGCAGGCGATTGTCGCCGACGGGCTCGGTTTCGAGCCGGTCGGCCTCCCACACCACGCCCGCGAGCTGGCGCGGGCCGAGTGGGGCGATGACGATCGAGCCGGGCTCGACGTGCATCCCCTGCGGCACGCGGTAATCGAGCGGTCCGAGGGCGGAATTGAGGACGAGGACGCGCGCGCGGTTGCCGGGCATGCGCCCCATATCGCCCTTTGCGGCGCGCATGGGAAGGTGGCGGGTGGCGCCCGCGAACCGCCGCGGCGCCGGCCCGAAAAACCGCCCGGCGCCGCCCCAATGGCCGTACCGATCGCGCAATCCGCGCGCAATTCGCGTCGTTGGGCGCAAGATGCGTGCAGAAATCGCGCCGTTGCGGGACGAAATCATGCCGTTCCCAGGCGCGCGTTGACTTGGCGCCCGTCGTCACGCTGCATAAGCTTGTCATCGGGCCGACCGGGGGAGGATTTGGCGATGTTGACGATGACGATCGCGCTGGCACTCGCCGCGCCGCAATGCACCGCGCTCGACACGAGGCTGCCGCCGCGGCTGAAGGGGTGGACGCGCACCGGCACGACGCTCGACACCGGGCGGTCGGTGCTGATCCCCCGCAGCGGCGCGACGCTGGCGACGCGCGTCACCATCCGCCGGCCGGGGCTGTTCGGCATCGCGATCGACCAGCCCGGCTGGATCGACGTCGCCCCCGAGCGCGGGCGGGCGCTGAAGATGGCGGGCGAGGCGCGCGGGCCGGCCTGTTCGACGATCCGCAAGATCGTGCGTTACAAGCTGGCCCCGGGGGCCTATCGGGTGTCGGTGAGCCGCCTGCGGGCGGATCGGGCACGGCTGATGCTCGTGCACTATGGTCCTGACAGTCCTAGGGAAAACCGATGAAGTTCTTCGCTGACACTGCCGATACCGCCGCGATTCGCGAGCTGGCCGACGCCGGCCTTCTCGACGGCGTCACCACCAACCCCTCGCTGATCCACAAGGCGGGCCGCAACTTCCTGGAAGTCGTCGCCGAAATCGCCGAGATCGTCGAAGGCCCGGTTTCGGCCGAGGTCGTCGCGCTCGATTTCGAGACGATGATGAAGGAAGCCGAAATCGTCCGCAAGATCGCCGACAACATCGCGGTCAAGGTGCCGCTGACGATCGAGGGGCTGAAGGCGTGCAAGGCGCTGACCGGCGACGGCACGATGGTCAACGTCACGCTGTGCTTTTCGGCGAACCAGGCGCTGCTCGCCGCCAAGGCCGGCGCGACCTTCATCTCGCCGTTCGTCGGCCGCCACGACGATATCGGCTTCGACGGGATGCAGCTGATCGCCGACATCCGCCAGATCTATGACAATTACGCCTTCGACACCGAGATCCTGGTCGCGAGCGTGCGCCACCCGGTCCATGTCTATGAGGCCGCGCGCATCGGCGCCGACGTGATGACCGCGCCGCCCGCCGTCATCAAGCAGCTCGTCAAGCACCCGCTGACCGACAAGGGCATCGAGGGCTTCCTGGCCGACTGGGCCAAGACCGGCCAGACGATCGCCTGACCCGACCCCGCCGGGGCACGGGGGCAGGCGGGCGCCGCATCGCCCGCCGTCCCCGTGCCCGGCACTGGCCCGGCGGTCCTCCCGGACGGCCTGCCGCACACCGTCGCGTACCGCCGCGTACCGCCGCCGACGCCGTGGACGGTGCCAAGCCGCGGCAAAGGCGGTACAAGCG
>JAFABD010000270.1 GCA_023426225.1 Pseudomonadota bacterium
GCGGCGCGGGCACGCGCCTCGGCCGCCTCGATTCGCGCGACGATCGCCTCGCCGCGTGCCTGCGCGCCCGTGGCGGCCGCGATCTCGCGCACATCGGCGATACTCCCCGCGATCGTGGCCGGCATGCCGACATACAGCGTGCGCAGCCCGGCGCGGGCATAGGCCTCGCGCGTCGCCGGCGGGGTGAAACGGCTCGCGATCACCAGGTCGGGGCGCATCGCGATGATTTCTTCGGCGGTGCCGCGATTGGCGCGGAACCGTGCCGCGACCGCGGGCGGGATCGAGCTCGCCGCCGGGTCGTGCGAATAGTGGCTGATCGCGGCGATCCGCTCGGGCGCGACCAGTTCGACCAGCACCGCGTCGGCGCACGGGTTCGTCGAGACGATTCCGCCGCCGCGCGGGGCCGGCGCCGCCGCGCATCCGGCTGCGATCAGGCAGAGGAGCGCGGCGGCACGCATCAGTTGAACCGCAGCCGGACGCCGCCGAACGCGGTGCGGCCCTGGGTGCCGTACCCGCGAACCACGGTATAGCCGCGGTCGAACAGGTTATCGACGCGGCCGAACAGCTCGACCTGGCGTGTCAGCGGCACCGAGCCGCGGATGCCGACGAGCGTATAGCCGTCGAGCTTGTAGCTGTTCGCGGCATTGTCGAAGCTGTCGCCGACCATCAGCAGCGTCGCGCCCAGGCTCGGTCCGCCCTCGCCGAAGCGATAGTCGGCCGAAAGGCTGCCGATGTCGTTCGGCCGCCGCGCCAGGTCTTTGCCGAAATTGGCGTCGTTCGAACGGTTCTGCGCATTGAGGTGCGTATAGCTCGCACGCAGCGTCAGCGCGGTGACAGGATTGGCTTCCAGTTCGAGCTCGACGCCGCGCGTGCGCGACTTGGCGATGTTGAAATATCTGTAGGTGCGCGGATCGAAGTCGATCTGGTTCTCGGTGTCGCGCTGGAACCAGGTCACGCCGGCCCGGATGTTGCCCGGCAGCGTCTGGCGCACGCCCGCCTCGAAGCTCTCGGCGGTTTCGGGCTTCAGCGTCGCCAGGCCGTAGTCGCTGAACCGCTGGTACAGCGTCGGCGCCTTGAACCCGTCGCCATAGCTTGCGTGCAGCACCGTTCCCGTGCCGACGCGCAGCGCGGCGTTGCCGTTCCACGTCCAGTGGTTGCCGAAACCGCTGTGATCGTCGTTGCGCACGCCCGCGCTCAGCGTCAGCGCCTCGACCGGGGTCAGGATCGCCTCGCCGTAAAAGCTGGTGATGTCCTGGCTCTTGCTCAGCTTGCTCTGGTCGAAATAGCGGCTGGTCTCGTGCTCCGCCCCTGCGACCAGGCGCAGCATCCCCAGCGTCGCGTCGCCCTGATAGGCATAGCGTTCGCTGCGGCCGCGATAGGAATAGAGCGGCGCGCTGCCCGTCGCCGGGTCGTAATTGTCGCGGTTGACGTCGGCGATCGTGAACGACACCCGGTGCTTGACCGGCCCGGTCACGGCATTGAGCCCGGCATAGCCATAGACTTCCTGGATCGTCGAATATTCGGCCGTGTCGGCAAAGCTGTAGCTCGGCGCCGGGAAGCCGTCGAGTTCGACCTTCGAATGCGCGTAATAGGCGCGCAGGTCGGCCTCGAGCCCGTCGATGATCTTCACGGTCAGCCGCCCGGTCGCACCGAACTGGCGATAGCCGTCCTTTTCGGTGCCGACGGCGGCCTGCGAAATGCCGTCGGTGCGGAAATAGCCGGCGGTCACCGCGCCCTGCACGCGGTCGTTGCCCGCCGCGACCGCGCCGGTGGTGCTCACCTGGTTGGCGCTGCCATATTCGGCCGATGCGCGCGCGGCGAGACCGTTGACCGGCTGCTGGGTGACGACGTTGACGACGCCGCCGATCGCCTGGCTGCCCCATGCGACGGCATTGGCGCCGCGCAGCACCTCGACGCGCTCGATCGAACTGGTGAGCAGGTTGCCGAAATCGAAGCCGCCGCCCGGCTGCGAGGGATCGTTCACGCGCACGCCGTCGATCAGCACCAGCGTCTGGTCGCTCTCGGCGCCGCGGATGCGCAGGCTCGTCACCGAGCCGGGGCCGCCGTTGCGCGTTACCGAAACGCCCGCGGTCGTCGCCAGCAGGTCGGAGAGCGCCACCGTCTGGCGCTGCTCGATCTCGGCACGGTCGATCACCGTCACCGATCGCGCGGTCTCGTCGACCGGCTGCGACACGCCGCTCGCGACGACGACGATCGTGTCCGAATCGGCGCGCTCGGTCGCATCGTCGGCATTGGCGGGGGTGGGGGCGGGGGCGGGAAGCGCGGCGGCATGTCCCGGCAGGGGCAACATCGCGGCGGTGGCAAGGAACAGGTAGTTGCGTATGGACACAGGCTTCAGACACCCTGAATCGGGGCCGCCGCCGGGGCATCGCTGCCCGCGCGTCGACCCTAGGTTTGGTGTCGCTCGCGCGGGGATTTCTCTCCCCGTTCGCCCGGTGCACCCCGCCCGCGCGAAGGAATCGACTGTGACCGGGCAGGTCTCCTGGCTCGCGGGTCATCGCTTCTGCGCGGCCTTCCCGGAGACTGGCTCCAGTGGCCCGTGATGCGCAGCGGCTCGCCGTTCACAGTTGCGGGGGCAGCCTCGGATTTCCACCGAGTTCCCTTTTCATCCCCTTTGGGGGGACACCCGTCACGCCGCCGTCTCTAGGCGGGCGCCGCCGGTGCCGCAATGGCGAAGATCGTCATCCCGCGGCCGCGCAGCTGTCGTATCACTGTCATCAACGGTAAGGGTGCCGTTTACCCTCCGGGCCTATCGCACTGCATCATGCGACCTGCCCAGCTAGCCGCCGCCGAACCGGTCCCGCCGACCCCGCCTGCCGCCTGTCCGGCGGACTGGCTCGATCCGGCCGAACTCGATCCGCCCGCGTTGATCCCGGGCGATTCGCTGTTCCGCGCGATCGAGGCGTTCAACGCCGACACCGAATTGCGGATGATGCCCGTGGTCGACGCCGATCGCCGTCCGCTCGGCGCGATCTTCGAAAAGGATCTGCGCCGGCTGCTGCTCAATCCGTTCGGTCATGCGCTGCTGCGCAACCCCAGCTACGGCCATGAAGTCGAACGCCATGTCCGTCCCTGTCCGGTGGCCGAGGTGACGGGCGATGTCGCCGCGCTGATCGCCACCTATCGCGCCGCGGCGGGGAGCGAGGGGATGATCCTCACCCGCGGCGGCCGGCTTCATGCGGTGATCGGCAACCGTCGCCTTGTCCATCTGGCTGCCGAGCATGAGCGCCGGGCCGCCCAGGCGCGGCTGGCGCGCGCCGACCGGATCGAGCGCGCCAGCGATGCCTTCGAGGCCGAGGTGGCGTCGCTGTCGAGCGCGCTCGGCATGCTTGCCGCCGCGCTGCAGGCCGATGCCCAGGGGGGCGCCGATCGTGCTGCCGACCTGGGCGACCGCGCGGTCGCGGTCGCGTCGGCCGCGTCGCAGACGCGCGACAACATGGCCGACATCGCCGTGCAGGGGCGGGCGCTCGCCGATTCGCTTCGCGCGATCCTCGACGAAAGCGAGGCGGCGCGTTCGGCCGCGGCGCGTGCATCCGATCTGGTTGCCCAGGGCAGCGCGCGGACCCGCGAACTGCTCCGGGCTGCCCAGTCGATCGATTCGGTGATCGGGCTCATCAGCGAGATCGCGCGCCAGGTGAACCTCCTCGCGCTCAATGCGACGATCGAGGCCGCGCGGGCGGGCGAGGCGGGGCGGGGGTTCACCGTCGTCGCGAACGAGGTGAAACAGCTTTCGACCCAGACGGGCACCGCCGCCGCGCGCATCGCGGCGCACGTCGCCGACATCCGCCACGGCATCGACGCGGTGGCGCTGGGGCATGCCGAGGTCGAATCGGTCATCGGCGCGATGCTCCGGCTCGCCGGCGGCGTGCGCGGTGCGGTCGCCGAGCAGGAAGAGGCGACCAGCCGCATCGCCCGCAACGTCGACGAGACGCTTCAGGCCGCAACCGCGATCCGCCATGATGTCGAGGCGATCGGCGGCGCCTCGCGCGCCACCGCCGAAGGGGCGACGGCGATGCGGACGATGGCCGAGCAGTTGCGCGAGGGCGCCGTTGCGCTGTCGGGCGCGTTCGACGCGTTCGTCGCGGAACTCCACCGCGCCTGACGCCGGGCGCCGCCGTTCAGCCGCACCCGGTTCAGCCCGCGCCGCCGGTCAGGCGCTGCCGCCGTCTGCGCCCGCACTCTCGCCCGCGGCGCCGACGCGCTTCAGCCGCCCGTCGACATGCCCGCCCGATTCGATCGTGATCGCCTCATATTCGACGTCGCCGACGATCCGCGCGGTGCGCTCGACGGTCAGCGTCTTGGCGCGCACCGATCCTTCGATCGTGCCGGCGATCCGCGCGGTGTCGGCGGTGACGCTGCCGTTGATGCGGCTCCCCGCGCCCTGCGCCAGCGCGGCGCACGTCACGTCGCCCTCGACACGGCCGTCGATGTGAAGCTCCGATTCGGCCTGGATGTTGCCGGTGATCGACACGTCGCTGCCCAGCACTGAAAACATGGCGCTTCCCCGCGCGCCGCTTGCACTCTGGCCCACGGCGGCGGTATCGCGTCCGCCGCGATTGCTGTTGAACATCCCCACTTCACCGGCGCCCCCCGGCGCCGCTCCCTTGCCCCTCGCGCCGCCATGGCGCGTCCGGGCGGCCGCCGCCTAGCATGAACCGCCGCGCCGCGGCACCATGCAAAAGGGCGTAGGGAAGGGCGCGCCCCGGCCGGCCCTGCCGCCAGCCCATTGACCCCTTGCCGCGCCGTCGCTATAGGCCGCGCGTTCCGCGAGGGGCCTCATGGGCCGAAAAGCCTTGTGGCGCATATATTGAGCTGAACGTTGCTGGAGACGCAATGGTCCGGGCGGCTTGAGGCCACCGGGGCCTTTTCGTGTTCTCTTGGTACAGGGCTCCAGCAAAGTAACCGTTTGAAAGGTGAAGGGCTTCATGCCGACGATCAACCAGCTGGTCCGCAAGGGCCGCGAACTGCAGAAGGTCAAGTCCAAGGTTCCTGCGATGGAGCAGAACCCGCAGAAGCGTGGCGTCTGCACCCGTGTCTACACGACGACTCCGAAGAAGCCGAACTCGGCACTTCGCAAGGTGGCCAAGGTCCGTCTGACCAACAGCCGCGAAGTCATCAGCTACATCCCCGGTGAGGGCCACAACCTTCAGGAGCACTCGGTGGTCCTGATCCGCGGCGGCCGTGTGCGCGACCTTCCCGGCGTGCGCTACCACGTCCTGCGCGGCGTGCTCGATACCCAGGGTGTCAAGGACCGCAAGCAGAGCCGCTCGAAGTACGGCGCCAAGCGTCCGAAGTGATCCCGCCGGGGGCGGGCGTTTTTGCCGTGTTGCCTGCGGGTGATCCGGCGCGTGCTCCAGCCCCCGTCCAGCGAAGCTAAAGTAAGCCCCGGACAGGTTCCGGACCAGCTGAAGAGTAAAGGAAAGTGCAATGGCGCGTCGTCGTCGTCCCGAAAAGCGGGAAATCCTGCCTGATCCCGTTTATGGCGATCAGGTTCTGTCGAAGTTCATGAACTCGGTGATGCTGGACGGTAAGAAGTCCGTCGCCGAAGCCATCGTCTATGGTGCGCTCACCACGATCGAGCAGCGCGCGAAGCGCGAGCCGATCGGCGTGTTCCATGACGCGCTCAACAACGTGAAGCCGGGCATCGAGGTCCGCAGCCGCCGCGTCGGCGGTGCGACCTACCAGGTTCCGGTCGAAGTTCGTCCGGAGCGTGCGCAGGCGCTGGCGATCCGCTGGCTGATCTCGGCCGCGCGCAACCGTTCGGAGCACACCATGGCTGCCCGCCTGTCGGGCGAGCTGATGGATGCCGCCAACAACCGCGGCAACGCGGTGAAGAAGCGCGAAGACACCCATCGTATGGCCGAGGCGAACCGCGCCTTCAGCCACTACCGCTGGTAAAAATCTTAACTATATCGTGGGGAGCCCGGGAAACCGGCTCCCCGCATCGCTAAGGAACCAACGATCATGGCCCGCAGCCATCCGCTCGAGCGCTACCGCAATATCGGCATCATGGCGCACATCGACGCCGGCAAGACGACGACGACCGAGCGTATCCTTTATTACACCGGCAAGTCCTACAAGATCGGCGAAGTCCACGAAGGCACGGCCACGATGGACTGGATGTAGCAGGAGCAGGAGCGCGGGATCACGATCACGTCGGCTGCCACCACCTGCTTCTGGCGCGCCAACGACGGTGAGGGCGAAGAGCACCGGATCAACATCATCGACACTCCCGGCCACGTCGACTTCACCATCGAAGTCGAGCGTTCGCTGCGCGTGCTCGACGGTGCGGTCGCGTGCTTCGACGGCGTCGCCGGCGTCGAGCCGCAGTCGGAAACCGTGTGGCGCCAGGCTGAGAAGTACAACGTGCCGCGCATGTGCTTCGTCAACAAGCTTGACCGCACCGGTGCGAACTTCGAACGCTGCGTCGAGATGATCAAGGACCGCCTGGGCGCGCGTCCGCTGGTCCTCTATCTCCCGATCGGCATCGAGAGCCAGTTCAAGGGCCTGGTCGACCTGGTGAACAACCGCGCGATCATCTGGCTCGAGGAGTCGCTGGGCGCGAAGTTCGAATATCGCGACATCCCCGAAGAGCTCAAGGAAGCCGCCGAAGCTGCGCGCCTGGCGCTCATCGAGGCCGCCGTCGAGCAGGACGACGCCGCGATGGAGAAGTTCTTCGAAGGCACCGAGCCGACCGCGGAAGAGCTCAAGAAGCTGATCCGCAAGGGCACGCTCAACTTCTCGTTCGTCCCCGTGCTGTGCGGTTCGGCGTTCAAGAACAAGGGCGTCCAGCCGCTGCTCGACGCGGTCATCGACTATCTGCCGAGCCCGCTCGACATTCCGGCGGTCCAGGGCGTCAAGCTCGACGGCGAGACGCAGGACGAGCGTCCGGCCGACGACAAGGCGCCGTTCTCGGCGCTCGCGTTCAAGATCATGAACGACCCGTTCGTCGGTTCGCTCACCTTCGCGCGCATCTACTCGGGCACGCTCGAGAAGGGCACCGTCCTGAACTCGGTGAAGGACAAGAAGGAAAAGATCGGCCGCATGCTGCTCATGCATGCGAACAACCGTGAGGACATCGACGTCGCCTATGCGGGCGACATCGTCGCCATCGCGGGCCTCAAGGAAACGACGACGGGCGACACGCTGTGCGCGCCGACCGCGCCGATCATCCTCGAGCGCATGGAATTCCCCGAGCCCGTGATCGAGCTGTCGGTGGAACCGAAGACCAAGGCCGACCAGGAAAAGATGGGCATCGCGCTCAACCGCCTGGCCGCCGAGGACCCCTCGTTCCGCGTGTCGACCGACCACGAATCGGGCCAGACGATCATCAAGGGGATGGGCGAACTCCACCTCGAGATTCTCGTCGACCGCATGAAGCGCGAGTTCAAGGTCGAGGCGAATGTCGGTGCGCCGCAGGTGGCGTATCGCGAATATCTCGCCAAGCCGGTAGAGGTCGATTACACCCACAAGAAGCAGTCGGGCGGTTCGGGCCAGTTCGGTCGCGTCAAGGTTCAGGTCAAGCCGGGCGAGCGTGGCTCGGGCTTCCAGTTCTTCGACGAGATTAAGGGCGGCAACATCCCGCGCGAATACATCCCGTCGGTTGAGAAGGGCTTCCGCGAAACCGCCGAGACGGGTTCGCTGATCGGCTTCCCGATCATCGACTTCGAAGTGCACCTGATCGACGGCGCGTATCACGACGTCGACTCGTCGGCACTCGCGTTCGAAATCTGCGCCCGCGGCGCGATGCGTGAAGTGGCCCAGAAGGCCGGCATCAAGCTGCTCGAGCCGATCATGAAGGTCGAGGTTGTCACCCCGGAAGATTATCTGGGCGACGTCATCGGCGACATGAACAGCCGTCGTGGCCAGATCCAGGGGACCGACACCCGCGGCAACGCTCAGGCGGTGACTGCGCTGGTGCCGCTGGCGAACATGTTCGGCTATGTGAACCAGCTCCGCTCGTTCACCCAGGGCCGTGCGCAGTACACCATGCAGTTCTCGCACTATGACGAGGTGCCCGCCAACGTCGCCGAGGAAGTGAAGGCAAAGCTGGCGTAATCCGAAAACAGCCGCTATGGGGCCGCGTTCTCGCGAGTCCCATGGCGGCACGGGAAACTGAATCAGAAGGTAGGAAGACAATGGCGAAGGCAAAGTTCGATCGCAGCAAACCGCACCTCAACATCGGCACCATCGGTCACGTCGACCATGGCAAGACGTCGCTGACCGCGGCGATCACCAAGGTGCTGGCTGAGGAAGGCCTCTCGGAGAAGGTCGACTTCGAAAACATCGACAAGGCGCCGGAAGAGCGTGAGCGCGGCATCACCATCTCGACCGCGCACGTCGAGTATGAGACCGCGAAGCGCCACTATGCGCACGTCGACTGCCCGGGTCACGCCGACTATGTGAAGAACATGATCACCGGCGCGGCGCAGATGGACGGCGCGATCCTGGTGGTGGCCGCGACCGACGGTCCGATGCCGCAGACCAAGGAGCACATCCTGCTCGCCCGTCAGGTCGGCGTGCCGACCATGGTCGTGTTCCTCAACAAGTGCGACCTGGTCGACGACCCCGAGATCCTCGAGCTGGTCGAGATGGAAATCCGCGAAGAGCTCTCGAAGCGCGACTTCGACGGTGACAACATTCCGATCATCCGCGGTTCGGCGACCTGCGCGCTCAACGGCACCGACGACAAGCTCGGCAAGGAAGCCATCCTGGCGCTCATGGCCGCTTGCGACGAATCGATCCCCGAGCCGGATCGTCCCCTCGACAAGCCGTTCATGATGCCGATCGAAGACGTGTTCTCGATCTCGGGTCGCGGCACCGTGGTGACCGGCCGTGTCGAAACCGGCATCATCAAGGTCGGTGAGGAAGTCGAGATCGTCGGCATCCACGACACCCGCAAGACCACCGTCACCGGCGTCGAAATGTTCCGCAAGCTGCTCGATCAGGGCCAGGCGGGCGACAACATCGGTGCGCTGCTCCGCGGCGTCGGCCGTGATGAGGTCGAGCGTGGTCAGGTTCTGGCGAAGCCGGGCTCGATCAAGCCGCACACCGAGTTCAAGTCGGAAGTGTACGTCCTGTCGAAGGACGAGGGCGGCCGTCACACGCCGTTCTTCGCGAACTATCGTCCGCAGTTCTACTTCCGTACGACCGACGTGACCGGCACCGTCGAGCTGCCCGAGGGCACCGAGATGGTGATGCCGGGCGACAACATCGCCCTCGGCGTCAAGCTGATCGCGCCGATCGCTATGGACGTCGGCCAGCGCTTCACGATCCGCGAAGGCGGCCGCACCGTCGGCGCCGGCGTCGTCAGCGCCATCGACAAGTAAGAACGCCGCCGGCCCCGGCCGGCACGTTCGGAAAAAAACAGCCGCCCGGCACCCAAAAATGGGTGTCGGGCGGTTGCCTTTTTATGGGAGTGCCTGTAGGGCGCCCCCTTCGGTTTTGAGTTCAACACAGCAAGAGGCGGCCGTTCAGCCGCTGTCCCGGTTCGCCGGATCCATCGCGCCCCGTCGGGGGCAGGGCAGGGTCCGGTTTTTCGCCAGGATGGCAGCAGGGTGCGCAGCCCCGCTCTTTCGCATCGGTAGGACCATGGAAACGCAGAATATCCGTATTCGCCTCAAGGCGTTCGATCATCGAGTGCTTGATCAGGCGACCGGCGACATCGCCGATACCGCCCGCCGCACCGGTGCCCTCATCCGTGGTCCGATCCCGCTTCCGACCAAGATCGAGAAGTTCACGGTCAACCGCGGCCCGCACATCGACAAGAAGTCGCGCGAGCAGTTCGAGGTCCGTACCTACAAGCGCATGCTCGACATCGTTCAGCCGACCCCGCAGACGGTCGACGCGCTGATGAAGCTCGACCTCGCCGCTGGCGTTGACGTCGAGATCAAGCTGGCCTAAAGCGCCGCCTTCCACGAGATTCGCGGCTCCCGTCACGGTGAGTCGCGTTGTTCCTCGACCGGACCGATCCCTGGTCCAGCGCAAGGAACCGAGCGCGCCGCGGGCGCACTCACCACGAAAAGGGATACCGCCGGGCTTTGCCCGGGTCTGCGTCCCCCGTCGTTTCCGCCCTCGGGCGGGAATTCAGCCCGGACGGGGGCTCGCATCACAATTTCGGGCTGAGGCACGCCCCCGGGGAAATCGTTCCTTCGGGGGCCTCTGTATAGGAGCAACTGGTCATGCGCACTGGCGTGATCGCTAAGAAGATGGGTATGACCCGCCTGTTTCAGGACGACGGCCGGCACGTTCCGGTGACCGTTCTGGCGCTGGAGGGGGTCCAGGTGGTTGCGCAGCGTACCGCCGACCGCGACGGTTATGTCGCACTGCAGATCGGCGCGGGCAGCGCCAAGGCCAAGAATGTCGCCAAGCCGCAGCGCGGCCACTTCGGCAAGGCCGAGGTGGAGCCGAAGGCGCAGCTGTGCGAGTTCCGCGTGGCCGAGGATGCGCTGCTCGACGTGGGTGCCGAGATTTCGGCGGACCACTTCATCGCCGGCCAGCTGGTCGATGTCTCGGGTCGTACCCAGGGTAAGGGTTTCGCGGGTGCCATGAAGCGTTGGGGCTTCGGCGGTCTGCGCGCCACGCACGGTGTGTCGGTTTCGCACCGCTCGCACGGTTCGACGGGTAACCGTCAGGATCCGGGCCGCGTCTTCAAGAACAAGAAGATGGCCGGTCACATGGGCGACCGCAACCGCACGCAGCAGAATCTGGAAGTGGTCGGCACCGATGCCGAGCGCGGCCTGATCTTCGTCAAGGGCTCGGTTCCCGGCCACAAGGGCAGCTGGCTGATCGTCAAGGACGCGGTCAAGGTCAACCGCCCGGCGGACGCGCCGTACCCGGCCGCGGTCAAGACCGCGCAGAACAACAACGATGCTCCCGCCAACACGCCCGCTCAGGACGTCGCCGCGGTTGAAGCGACCGAAGGCCAGGAGGGCTGAACGTGAAGGTCAAGGTTCAAACCCTCGACGCCGCCGAGAAGGGCGACATCGAGCTCAAGGACGAGATTTTCGGCCTGGAGCCCCGCGCTGACATCCTGCATCGCGTCGTGACCTGGCAGCTCGAAAATCGCCGCGCGCCTGCGCGTGCGACCCGCGAGCGTTCGGACGTTGCGCGTACGGGCAAGAAGTGGGGCCGTCAGAAGGGTGGTGGTACCGCTCGTCACGGCGATCGCCGCGCACCGGTGTTCATCGGCGGTGGTAAGGCGCACGGTGCGCGTGCCCGCGTCTTCGAAGTCTCGCTGAACAAGAAGGTGCGTCAGCTCGGTCTCAAGATGGCGCTGTCGAGCCATGCCAAGGCCGGGTCGCTGATCGTGATCGAGGATCTCGCCTGCACGGTGAAGACCAAGTCGCTCAAGGGCCAGTTCGAGAAGCTCGGTTTCGGCCGCTCGGCGCTCGTGATCGATGGCGAGGCGGTGGAAGCCGGCTTCGCGCTCGCCGCTCGCAACCTGCCGCATGTGGACGTTCTCCCGGCGGTCGGTGCCAATGTCTATGACATCCTGAAGCACGACACGCTGGTCCTCACCCGCGCTGCCGTCGAGAAGCTGGAGGCGCGCTTCAATGGCTAAGAAGCAGAACGCGGCTGCGATCCGTCACTATGACGTGATCCTGGCGCCGCACATCACCGAGAAGTCGACGCTCGTCTCCGAAGCGAACGCGGTCGTGTTCAAGGTCGCGAACGATGCGACCAAGCCGGAGATCAAGGCGGCCGTCGAGGCGCTGTTCAACGTCAAGGTCACCGGCGTCAACACGATTGTCCAGAAGGGCAAGACCAAGCGCTGGAAGGGCGAGGCGTATCGCCGGTCCGACATCAAGAAAGCGATCGTGACGCTCGCCGAAGGCGACCAGATCGACGTGACGACGGGAATCTGAGGCAATGGCACTCAAGCACTATAATCCGACGTCGCCGGCCCGCCGCGGGCTGATCCTCGTCGACCGTGCGGCGCTGCACAAGGGCAGCCCGGTCAAGGCGCTGACCGAAGGCAAGCGCAAGACCGGCGGCCGCAACAACAAGGGCCACGTGACCTCGCGCGGCATCGGCGGCGGCCACAAGCAGCGTTACCGCATCATCGACTTCAAGCGTCGCAAGTTTGACGTCGAGGGCACGGTCGAGCGTCTCGAATACGATCCGAACCGCACCGCGTTCATCGCGCTGGTCAGCTATCCGGACGGCGAGCAGGCCTATATCCTCGCCCCGCAGCGCCTCGCGGCGGGCGACAAGGTGATCGCGGCCAAGAAGGCCGACGTGAAGCCGGGCAACGCGATGGAACTGGGCCAGATGCCGGTCGGCACCATCGTCCACAACCTGGAGATGAAGCCGGGCAAGGGCGGTCAGATCGCGCGTTCGGCGGGCACCTATGCGCAGATCGTCGGCCGCGACCGCGGCATGGTGATCGTCCGCCTGAACTCGGGCGAACAGCGTTACATCCACGCCGCCTGCATGGCGACGGTGGGTGCGGTGTCGAACCCGGACAACGCCAACCAGAACCTGGCGAAGGCCGGTCGCAACCGCTGGCTCGGCAAGCGTCCGCTCACCCGTGGCGTCGCGAAGAACCCGGTCGACCACCCGCACGGCGGTGGTGAAGGCCGCACCTCGGGCGGCCGTCATCCGGTCACCCCGTGGGGCAAGCCGACCAAGGGTGCGCGCACCCGCCACAACAAGGCGACGGACAAGATGATTATCCGTTCGCGTCACGCGAAGAAGAAGGGCTAAGCGAGATGGCTCGTTCGGTTTGGAAGGGTCCGTTTGTGGACCTCCACCTCCTGAAGAAGGCGGAAGCCGCGCAGGAACAGGGCACTCGCGCTGGTCCGATCAAGACCTGGTCGCGTCGTTCGACGATCCTGCCGCAGTTCGTGGGTCTGACGTTCAACGTCTATAACGGCCGCAAGTTCGTTCCGGTCTCGGTCAACGAGGACATGGTGGGCATGAAGCTGGGCGAATTCGCCCCCACGCGCTTCTTCCCCGGTCACGCCGCCGACAAGAAGGGTAAGCGCTAATGGGTAAGCAGGCAGCTCCGCGCCGCGTCGGCGAAAAGGAAGCGCTCGCGGTCGGCACCACGATCCGTGGTTCGGCCCAGAAGCTCAACCTCGTCGCCGGCCTGATCCGCGGCAAGAGCGCGGCGGACGCGATGAACATCCTCGCCTTCTCGAAGAAGGCGATGGCGGTCGATGCGCGCAAGGTGCTGGCGTCGGCCATCGCCAACGCCGAGAACAACCACAATCTCGACGTCGACGCGCTCGTCGTCGCCGAGGCGTCGGTCGGCAAGTCGATCACGATGAAGCGTTTCGCGACCCGCGGCCGCGGCAAGTCGACCCGCATCATCAAGCCGTTCAGCCGGCTGCGCATCGTCGTCCGCGAGCAGGAAGAAGCATAATGGGTCAGAAGAGCAACCCGATCGGCCTTCGCCTCCAGGTCAACCGTACCTGGGACAGCCGCTGGTTCGCCGAGGGCGCCGACTATGGCCGGCTCCTCATGGAGGACCTCAAGATCCGCAAGTTCATCCTCAAGACGCTGCCCCAGGCGGCGATCTCGAAGGTGGTGATCGAGCGTCCGGCCAAGCTGTGCCGCGTGTCGATCTTTGCGGCCCGCCCCGGTGTCATCATCGGCAAGAAGGGCGCCGACATCGAGAAGCTTCGCAAGAAGCTGTCGTCGATGACGTCGTCGGACGTGAGCCTGAACATCGTCGAGATCCGCAAGCCGGAGATCGACGCCAAGCTCGTCGCCCAGGGCGTCGCCGACCAGCTCGAGCGTCGTATCGCCTTCCGTCGCGCGATGAAGCGTGCGGTGCAGTCGGCGCTGCGTCTGGGTGCCGAAGGTATCCGGATCACCTGCGGCGGCCGTCTCGGCGGCGCCGAGATCGCGCGTACCGAATGGTATCGCGAGGGCCGCGTTCCGCTGCACACGCTGCGCGCGAACATCGACTATGCCGAGGCCGAAGCCCACACCGCCTATGGCGTGTGCGGCGTCAAGGTCTGGATCTTCAAGGGCGAGATCATGGGCCACGATCCCATGGCGCAGGATCGCCTGATGGTGGAGGCGCAGACCTCCGGCGTGCGCCCGGCGCGCGAAGATCGCCGCTAAGGAGCTAGGACAGAACCATGCTGCAACCGAAGCGCACCAAGTTCCGCAAGGCGCACAAGGGCCGCATCCACGGCGACGCCAAGGGCGGCACCAGCCTCAACTTCGGCTCGTACGGGCTGAAGGCGATGGCGCCGGAACGTATCACCGCGCGTCAGATCGAAGCGGCCCGCCGCGCGATCACCCGCCACATCAAGCGTCAGGGCCGTCTCTGGATCCGCATCTTCCCGGATGTGCCCGTGTCGTCGAAGCCCGCCGAAGTCCGAATGGGTTCGGGTAAGGGTTCGCCCGAGTTCTGGGTCGCCCGCGTCAAGCCGGGCCGCATCCTGTTCGAGCTCGACGGCGTTCCCGGCCCGCTCGCGGCCGAAGCGTTCGAGCGTGCGGCGATGAAGCTGCCGATCAAGACCAAGGTCGTGGCGCGTCTCGGCGACACGTCGCACCTGGAGGGTTGAGTAAGATGACCAAGGCAACCGACCTTCGGGCCCAGACCGACGACCAGCTCAACGAGGCGCTGGTCAACCTGAAGCGCGAGGCGTTCAACCTCCGCTTCCAGGCCGCCACGAGCCAGCTCGAGAAGCCGAGCCGTGTGCGTGAAGTCCGTCGCGACATCGCCCGTATCAAGACGCTGCAGAACGAGCGCTCGCGCTCGGCTGCGAAGTAAGGAAACGAACCATGCCGAAGCGCGTGCTGACGGGGCAGATCGTCTCCGACAAGACCGACAAGACGGTGGTGGTGCTGGTGGAGCGCAAGGTGAAGCACCCGCTCTATGGCAAGATCATCCGCCGCTCGAAGAAGTACCACGCCCATGACGAGGCGAACGAGTACAAGGCGGGCGAGACCGTGCGGATCGAGGAGACCGCGCCGATCTCGAAGCTGAAGACCTGGAAGGTGATCGAGCGGGTGAACACCCACGCGACGCCGAACAAGGGCTAAAAAATCGTCATCTCGGCTCTTGCCGAGAACTGCAGTTGCGGTCATAGGCCGCCGCTTTGGTGCCCCGGCCGATGAGGCCGGGGTGACGTATTAGAAACTGGAACCACCGGGCTCGTCCCGGCAGGCCAAACGAGAAGGAACCGGATCGATGATCCAGATGCAGTCCAATCTCGACGTCGCTGACAACAGCGGCGCGAAGCGGGTGCAGTGCATCAAGGTGCTGGGCGGCTCGAAGCGCCGCTTTGCCGGCGTTGGCGACGTTATCGTCGTCAGCGTCAAGGAAGCCGCGCCGCGCGGCCGCGTGAAGAAGGGCGACGTTCACCGCGCGGTGATCGTTCGTACCGCCAAGGACATCCGCCGCACCGACGGCTCGGTGATCCGTTTCGACGGCAACGCCGCCGTCCTGGTCAACAAGAACGAGGAGCCGATCGGCACCCGTATCTTCGGCCCGGTCGTCCGCGAGCTCCGCTCGAAGGGCTTCATGAAGATCATTTCGCTCGCGCCTGAGGTGCTGTGATGGCTGCTGCCAAGATCAAGAAGGGCGACCAGGTCATCGTCCTGTCCGGTAAGGACAAGGGCCGGACCGGTGAGGTCGTCAAGTCGCTGCCGAAGGAAGGCAAGGTCGTCGTGTCCGGCGTCAATGTCGCCGTGCGGCACAAGAAGCCGACCCAGACCAACCCGCAGGGTGGTCTCGAGCGTTCGGAAGCGCCGATGCATGTCTCCAAGGTCGCGCACGTGACCAAGGACGGCAAGCCCACCCGCGTTCGCTTCGAAGAGCGCGACGGCAAGAAGGTCCGTGTGGCCGTCAAGACCGGGGAGGTCATCAATGGCTGATAAGTACATCCCCCGCCTGAAGTCGAAGTACGACGCGGAAATCGCCAAGGCGATGACCGAGAAGTTCGGCTACAAGAACGTCATGGAAGTTCCGCGCATCGAGAAGATCGTGCTGAACATGGGCGTCGGCGAAGCCACGCAGGACAAGAAGAAGGTCGAGCAGGCCGCGGGCGAAATGGAGCTGATCGCTGGTCAGAAGCCGGTCGTCACCCGCGCCAAGAAGTCGATCGCGCAGTTCAAGCTGCGTGAAGGCATGCCGATCGGCTGCAAGGTGACGCTCCGTCGCGAGCGCATGTACGAGTTTCTGGATCGCCTGGTGACGATCGCGATGCCCCGCATCCGCGACTTCCGCGGCCTCAATCCGAAGTCGTTCGACGGCCGCGGCAACTACGCCATGGGCCTCAAGGAACAGCTCGTGTTCCCCGAGATCAACTATGACCGCATCGAAAAGGTGCGCGGCATGGACATCATCGTGACCACCACTGCGAAGACTGACGACGAGGCGCGCGAGCTCCTCCGTCTCTTCGGCTTCCCGTTCCCGAAGAACGACGAAGCGAAGCAGGCGGCGTAAGGAAGGAAGAACTTAAGTCATGGCGAAACTGAGTTCGATCAACAAGAACGAGCGTCGCAAGCAGCTGGTGAAGAAGTATGCCGGCAAGTATGCGAAGCTGAAGGCGATTGCGAACGACGAGAGCCTCGATGAGACCGAGCGTCTTATCGCGCGCCTCAAGATGGCCGAGATTCCCCGTAACGGGAACCCGACCCGCATTCGCAACCGGTGTGAGCTGACGGGTCGTCCCCGCGCTTATTACCGCAAGTTCCGTCTCGCACGTGTCATGCTGCGCGATCTGGCCAACAAGGGCCTGATCCCGGGTGTCACGAAGTCGAGCTGGTAAAGGACACGCAAGATGGCAGTGACCGATCCCCTGGGTGATATGCTCACCCGCATCCGCAACGGCCAGCGCGCGCGCAAGGACAGCGTCCTGACGCCCGCGTCGAAGCTGCGTGTCCGCGTGCTCGACGTGCTTCAGCGCGAAGGCTATATCCGCGGTTATTCCGAAGAGCAGATGGGCCCGGCTGCGGGCATCCGCATCGAGCTGAAGTATTTCGAGGGCCAGCCGGCGATCAAGCACCTGGCGCGCATCTCGAAGCCCGGCCGCCGCGTCTATTCGGGTTCGCAGGAGCTTCCGCGCGTCCGCAACGGCCTCGGCATCACGATCGTCTCGACGCCTCGCGGCGTTCTGTCCGACGCCGAAGCGCGCGAACAGAATGTCGGCGGCGAAGTGCTGGCGGAGGTGTTCTGATGAGCCGCACCGGTAAGAAGCCGATCACCGTTCCCGCCGGCGTCACCGCCGACATCGCGGGCGGCCAGATCTCGGTGAAGGGGCCCAAGGGCACCCTCACCATGCCGATGGCCGACGACATCAGCTATGAGGTCGTCGACGGCACCATCAAGGTGACCCCGGCGAACGACAGCAAGCGCGCCCGTGCCTTCTGGGGCATGCAGCGCACGCTCGTCGCCAACCTGATCACCGGCGTGACGGAGGGCTTCTCGAAGAAGCTGCTCATCAACGGCGTCGGCTATCGTGCGGCGGCGCAGGGCAAGGTGCTCAAGCTCCAGCTCGGCTATTCGCACGACGTCAACTTCGAAATCCCGGAAGGGATCGAGATCAAGACGCCGGATCAGACCACGGTCGAGATCTCGGGCATCGACAAGCAGAAGGTCGGCCAGGTGGCCGCGGAAATCCGCCGTTGGCGCAAGCCGGAGCCCTATAAGGGCAAGGGCATCAAGTACGATGGCGAATTCATCTTCCGCAAGGAAGGGAAGAAGAAGTGATCAGCACCAAGGGTCTTTCGCTTTTCGAAAAGCGTCGTCGCCGCAACCGTACCGCGCTTCGTGCGCGTGCGGGTGGCCGTCCCCGCCTGTCGATCCATCGTTCGGGCAAGCACATCTACGCGCAGATCATCGACGACGCGGCGGGCCACACGGTCGCTGCCGCCTCGACGCTGGACAAGGCGCTGCGTGGCCAGACCGGTGCGACCATTGCGGCCGCGCAGGAAGTCGGCAAGCGCGTTGCGGAGGCCGCCAAGGCCGCCGGCATCACGCAGGTCGTCTTCGATCGCGGCGGCTTCCTTTACCATGGTCGCGTGAAGGCGCTGGCGGATGCCGCGCGTGAAAGCGGATTGGAGTTCTGAGAATGGCCGACGAAATCAACACGAGCGAAGCGCCGGTCGAGGCGCACGACGCTGCCGGCCACGAGCAGGGCAATCGCGGCCGTCGCGGCCGTGGTGGTGGTGATCGCGGGGGGCGGGGCCGTGACGGCCGCGGCCGTCGCGACGACCGCCGCCACAACGAGGAAGGTGGCGAGGAGCTCATCGAGAAGCTCGTCCACATCAACCGCGTGTCGAAGACGGTGAAGGGCGGCAAGCGCTTCGGTTTCGCGGCGCTGGTCGTCGTGGGCGACGGCAAGGGCCGCGTCGGCTTCGGTCATGGCAAGGCGCGCGAAGTGCCGGAAGCCATCTCGAAGGCGACCGCTTCGGCGAAGAAGAAGATGGTCCGCGTGCCGCTGCGCGAGGGCCGGACGCTTCACCACGACGGCACGGGCCATTTCGGCGCCGGTCGCGTGTACGTCCGCTCGGCCCCGCAGGGTACCGGCATCATCGCCGGCGGCCCGATGCGCGCGGTGTTCGAGAGCCTGGGCGTCGCCGACGTCGTGACCAAGTCGGTCGGGACCTCGAACCCGTACAACATGATCCGCGCCACCTTCGAGGCGCTGGGTGAGCAGACTTCGCCGAAGTCGGTCGCGCAGCGTCGTGGCAAGAAGATCGCCGACCTGCTCGGCCGCGGTGGTTCGCAGACCGCCGAGGCGGACGCTGCGGCCGTCACGGAGTAACGATCGATGGCTACCATCAAGATCAAGCAGACCGGTTCGCCGATCCGCCGCACCAAGGATCAGCGCGCCACGCTGATCGGCCTTGGCCTCAACAAGATGCACAAGGTCCGCGAGCTCGAGGATACCCCCGAGGTCCGCGGCATGATCCGCAAGATCGCGCACATGGTGGAAGTGGTCGAGGGCTGAGCCTTCGGTCGCTTGAACCAGGCGAAAAAGGAAAGGGGCGGTGGGCAACCACCGCCCTTTTTCGTTTCGGCCGGGGCGGCGCGGCGGGCATCGTCCGCAAACAGGAGTCGACATTCGCGCCCCGCACCGCTATGAGCCCGCGCTTCCTTACAACGCGCGAAAAAAGCGAAAGCGAGTGCAGATTATGAAGCTCAACGAACTCAACGACAACCAGGGTGCCCGTCACAGCCGTATGCGCGTGGGCCGTGGTATCGGCTCCGGCAAGGGCAAGACCGGCGGCCGCGGCGTCAAGGGTCAGAAGAGCCGCGAAGGCGTCTCGATCAACGGGTTCGAGGGCGGCCAGATGCCGCTCCACATGCGGCTGCCGAAGCGCGGCTTCAACAACATCTTCGCCAAGGACTATGCCGAGGTGAACCTGGGCGCGATCCAGAAGGCGATCGATTCGGGCAAGCTCACCGGCACCGAAATCGACCATGCGGCGCTCAAGGCCGTCGGCCTCGCCCGTGGCGGCAAGGACGGCGTCCGTCTGCTCGGCAAGGGCACGCTGTCGGCGAAGCTCAGCTTCACCGTCGCCGGCGCGTCGAAGTCGGCGGTCGAGGCGGTCGAAAAGGCGGGCGGTTCGGTCAAGGTGATCGAGGTCGTCGCCGCGGCGGACAAGGCTGCCGCCAAGAAGGGCAAGACGCTCGCCGCCAAGAAGGCGCAGCAGGGCTGATTCGCTTGGCAGGGGCGGCGACGGGGCAATCCCGTTTCCGCCCCTGCTGCCTGTCCTGCGTTTGCCCAAGGTTCGTGCCGCACCCGGCGCACGGTGTCCCTCCAATCCCCGCAACGGGCCTTCGGCAAACGCAGCGACCGGGTTTTGGTCGCAGGGGCTTAGACAAGCCGCGCCAAAGCCCTATATGAGCGGCGAGGGGCAGGGGGACCCATTCCGCCCCGCCGCATTCCGGGACGAACACGCACATGGCATCCGCAGCCGACCAACTCGCCTCCAGCTTGAGCCTGGCCAAGTTCAGCCAGGCAACCGAACTCAAGAAGCGCCTCTGGTTCACGCTCGGCGCGCTCATCGTCTTCCGCCTGCTCAGCTACGTGCCGCTCCCGGGCGTCGATCCCACGCAGCTCAACCTGCTGGCGCAGCAGACCTCGGGCGGCGTGCTCGACTTCTTCAACAACTTCACCGGCGGCGCGCTCAACCGCATGAGCATCGTCGCGCTCGGCGTGATGCCCTACATCACCGCCTCGATCGTGGTTCAGCTCGCCACTTCGCTCTCGCCCACGCTCGCGGCGATCAAGAAGGAAGGCGAAAGCGGCCGCAAGCGGCTCAACCAGTATACGCGCTACGGCACCGTCGCGCTCACCGCGGTCCAGGGCTATTTCATCGCCGTCGGGCTCGAGAGCTTCGGCGCGCAGCAGGGGCTTCAGCCGGTGATCGAACCCGGCCTGCTCTTCCGCGTCGGCGCGGTCATCAGCCTGGTCGGCGGCACGCTGTTCCTGATGTGGCTGGGCGAACAGATCACCAGCCGCGGCATCGGCAACGGCATCTCGCTCATCATCATGGCGGGCATCGTCGCGCGCCTGCCCACCACGATGGTCCAGCTGTTCGAAAGCGGCCGCTCGGGCTCGATCGACCCGCTGCGCCTGATCGGCATCATCGTCGGCGTCGCGATCCTCGTGCTGTTCATCTGCTTCATGGAGCGCGCCCAGCGCCGCATCCTGATCCAGTATCCCAAGCGCCAGACCGCGCGCGGCGTCCAGGCCGAGCGCAGCCACCTGCCGCTCAAGCTCAACACCGCCGGCGTGATCCCTCCGATCTTCGCGTCGTCGCTGCTGCTGCTGCCGCTCACCATCACCCAGTTCGCGGGCAACCTCACCCAGGGGCAGAGCCGCTGGGGCGACGTGGTGATCGCGCTCAACACCTATCTGCACCATGGTTCGCCGATCTACATGGCGCTCTATGCCGCGGGCATCATCTTCTTCTCGTTCTTCTACACCGCGCTGGTGTTCAATCCCGAGGAGACCGCGGAGAATCTCAAGCGCTATGGCGGGTTCATCCCGGGCATCCGCCCCGGCAAGAACACCGAAGTCTATTTCGACTATGTGCTAACTCGCCTGACGGTCATCGGCGCGGCATATCTGACGCTGCTCTGCCTCGTGCCGGAGTATCTCGTGGCCGCGATGGGGGTGCCTTTCCTGATGGGCGGGACTAGCCTTCTGATCGTGGTGAACGTAACCATGGATACGGTGACGCAGATTCAGTCGCATCTCCTGGCGCATCAGTATGGCGACCTCATCAAGAAGGCGAAGCTGAAGGGCCGGAAGCGCTGACCGCGTACCTCAGTTAGGGGAGTTCCGTGAACATCATACTTTTGGGCCCTCCGGGGGCTGGCAAGGGGACCCAGGCGAGCCGCCTGGAAGCCGAGCGTGGCATGGTCCAGCTTTCGACGGGGGACATGCTGCGTGCCGCCGTGAAGGCCGGGACGCCGATCGGCCTCAAGGCCAAGGCGGTGATGGAGGCGGGTGAACTCGTTTCCGACGAGATCGTGTCGGGCATCATCGGGGAACGACTCGATCAGCCCGATACGGCAAAGGGCGCGATCTTCGACGGCTACCCGCGCACCGCGGCGCAGGCGCAGGCGCTCGAAGGCCTGCTCGACGCGCGCGGCCGCAAGCTCGATTATGTGATCGAGCTGGTCGTCGACGAAGAGGCGCTGGTCGATCGCATCACCGGGCGCTTCACCTGCGCCAAGTGCGGCGAGGGCTATCACGATCGCTACAAGCGTCCGGCGGTCGACGGTGTCTGCGACGTGTGCGGCTCGACCGAGTTCAAGCGCCGCCCCGACGACAATGCCGAGACGGTGCGCACGCGCATGGCCGAATATCGCGCCAAGACCGCGCCGATTCTCCCCTTCTACGAGGAAAAGGGCCTGGTCCGTCGCGTCGACGGCATGGCCGATATCAACGTGGTCGCCGCGGCGATCGCCGGCATCCTCGACCACAAGGCCTGACCCGCGCCTCTCCCCAATCCTCCCCTGCAACGCAGGGGAGGGGGACCACCCGGCAAAGCCGGGCGGTGGAGGGGCCGCGCCAAAGGCGCGGAAACCCCAACCCCCACCACGGCCCGGCCGCCCACGGCGCGGAACCCCCGTGCCTCGCCCGATCCGTCGTCCCCCCCGCGCACCCCCGCAAACCCCCTGCTTGGCGTCGCCGCCGCGATGGTGTATTCGATCAGGCTCGGCTCCTGCCCTGTTCGCCGCTTGACAGCGCGTCCCAGGCTGAATATGTCGCGCATCTTCCGAGAGGGTAGTTCCACCGGCCGCGCTTCCGCGCGCAGCCGTGCCGCTGCATTTCGGAAGCAACGCGATGAGATGGGGCGCTTGGCTAGCCATGCGGCGCCTCGTGGAGCTGGGAGAAAAACTTCATGGCACGTATTGCGGGTGTTAACATCCCGACCAACAAGCGCGTTCTGATCGCGCTTCAGTACATTCACGGCATCGGGGCCGCGAAGGCCCAGGAAATCATCGACCGCCTCGGCATCTCGCCGGAGCGTCGTGTGCAGGACCTTTCCGACCAGGAAGTGCTGCAGATCCGTGAGACGATCGACGCCAACTACACCGTCGAGGGCGATCTTCGTCGCGAAACCGCGATGAACATCAAGCGCCTGATGGACCTGGCCTGCTATCGTGGCCTCCGCCACCGCAAGGGCCTTCCCGTCCGCGGCCAGCGCACGCACACCAATGCGCGCACCCGCAAGGGCAAGGCCAAGCCGATCGCCGGTAAGAAGAAGTAAGGGCAGGGGTCTCAAACGATGGCACGTGAACCGCAGCGCCTCCGCCGGCGCGAACGCAAGAACATCACCGCAGGCGTCGCGCATGTGAACGCCAGCTTCAACAACACCATGATCACCATCACCGATGCCCAGGGCAACGCGATCTCCTGGTCGTCGGCCGGCATGATGGGCTTCAAGGGCTCGCGCAAGTCGACCCCGTATGCGGCGCAGGTCGCCGCCGAGGACGCGGGCCGCAAGGCCGCCGAGCACGGCGTCCGCACGCTCGAGGTCGAGGTCAAGGGTCCGGGTTCGGGCCGCGAGTCGGCGCTTCGCGCGCTGCAGGCGGTCGGCTTCCAGATCACCTCGATCCGCGACGTGACGCCGATCCCGCACAACGGCGTGCGCCCCTCGAAGCGTCGTCGCGTCTGATCGTACCTTCTGCCCCGGTCGGGACGTCGCTGCAGCGGCGCCCGGCCGGGTCTGCTAATTCTGGCAGGATAGTCCCCGTCCTGCCCAACTCAGGGGAAGCCCGTGTCTGTCAACGCTAAGAACTGGCAGGAACTCAAGAAGCCCAACGGCCTCGAGAAGAAGCCCGGCGGCGATCCCAAGCGCAAGTCGACCTTCGTTGCGGAGCCGCTGGAGCGTGGCTTCGGTCTGACGCTTGGCAACGCGCTTCGTCGCGTGCTGCTCTCGTCGCTCCAGGGCGCCGCGGTGACCTCGATCAAGATCGAGAACGTGCTCCACGAATTCTCGTCGCTCACCGGCGTTCGTGAGGACGTGACCGACATCGTCCTCAACGTGAAGCAGATCGCGCTGAAGATGCAGGGCGAGGGGCCGAAGCGCCTCCAGCTCTCCGCGACCGGCCCGACCGCCGTCAAGGCGGGCGACATCGCGGTTTCGGGTGACATCGAGGTGATGAACCCCGATCTCATCATCTGCCATCTCGACGACGGCGCGACGCTCAACATGGAGCTGACCGCGGACACCGGCAAGGGTTACGTCCCGGCCACGTCGAACCGTCCGGCCGACGCGCCGATCGGCCTCATCCCGGTCGATGCGCTGTTCAGCCCGGTTCGCCAGGTGTCGTACAAGGTCGAAAACACCCGCGTCGGCCAGGAACTCGACTACGACAAGCTCACGCTGACGATCGAGACCGACGGCACGGTGGCTCCGGAAGACGCGCTCGCCTATGCCGCGCGCATCCTTCAGGACCAGCTCGCCCTGTTCGTCCATTTCGACGACAGCGCGCTCACCCGTGCGGCGCCTGCGGGCGCGGCGGCGGCGCCGGGCGCGGCGGATGCGGGATCGGGCGACGCCGCCCAGATCAACCGCTATCTGCTCAAGAAGGTCGACGAGCTCGAACTGTCGGTCCGCTCGGCCAACTGCCTCAAGAACGACAACATCATCTATATCGGCGATCTGGTCCAGAAGACCGAGGCCGAGATGCTGCGCACGCCGAACTTCGGCCGCAAGTCGCTCAACGAGATCAAGGAAGTCCTCTCCAGCATGGGCCTGCGCCTCGGCATGGAAATCCCGGGCTGGCCGCCCGAGAATATCGAGGAAATGGCCAAGAAGCTCGAACAGGAAATCATGGGCTGATCGTCCATTCCTCCCCCGGCAGCGCCGGGGGAGGGGGACCATTCGCGCAGCGAATGGTGGAGGGGCGCCGCGGAACGCGGCGACCGGCTTCCTCCAGACGCTGCACCGGCCTTCGGCCGGCCCCTCCACCACCGCCCCGGGCGGTGGTCCCCCTCCCCGAGGCGAGCTCGGGGGGGGTCAGGCAAAGGGCAGCCGCCTCCAAGTGCTGCCTGGCTTGGGGTTCCGTCAAACGGCCCCCTGACGAACGGAAGGAAAGTCACATGCGTCATCGTTATGGCGGTCGTAAGCTTCAGCGCACCTCGGCCCATCGTATCGCCCTGTTCCGCAACATGGCGGCCGCGCTGATCAAGCACGAGCAGATCACCACCACCGTCGCCAAGGCGAAGGAGCTGCGTCCTTACGTCGAAAAGCTGGTGACGCTCGCCAAGAAGGGCGGCCTTTCGAACCGCCGTCTGGCGCATGCCCGTCTCCTCGACGACGCGCAGCTCACCAAGCTGTTCGACGTGCTGGCGGAGCGTTATGCGACCCGCAACGGCGGCTACACCCGCATCATCAAGGCCGGCATCCGCAAGTCGGACGCCTCGCCGATGGCGATCATCGAATTCGTCGACCGTGACGTGACCGCCAAGGGCCAGGATTCGGGCCCGGTCCTCACCGACGAGGATCTGGAAGACGCCGCCTGATCGGCGCGTTTCCGGACGGATAAGCGAAAGGCCGCGGTCCCGTGGGGATCGCGGCCTTTTCTTTTGCCCGCTCCGGCCCGGCGGGGGGGGCCGCCGGGGCCGGAAAGGGGGATCAGCGGCAGCGCAGCTCGCTGTTCTGCTTCTCGATCTGGCGGCCGAGCAGCGCGCCCAGCGCACCGCCGATCAGCGTCCCCGCGGTCCGCTGGCGGCCGCCGTCGATCACGTTGCCCAGCACGCCGCCCGCGGCGCCGCCGATGATCAGCCCGGTCGTCCCGTCGCTGCGCTTGCAGTAATAGCGCCCGTCCGAGCCGCGATAGACCTGGTCGTCGCTGCCCAGCACGCGCTCGCCGTAACGCGGGTCGTCGCGATAGTCGCGCGCCGCGTCATAGTCGGTGCGGAACCGCGAATCGTCCACCGGCGCGCGGCGATAGGCCTCGCGGCGGTCGCGGTCCTGCGCCGCGAAATACAGGCTCCGCTCGCGCTGATAGAGCCGCGTCTCGGCGTCGAACCGCCGCTGCGCCGCGTCCCAGCGCGCCTGCTCGTCGCGCGTCTGCGCCGCTGCCGGGGCGGCAAAGGCGGGCAGCGCCGCCAGCGCGGCCAGCACCAGAATCGTCTTCTTCATTCGACCTGCTCCCTCGTCCGGGCGGTCCGCGCCGTCGCGGCGGCGGCCTGCGCCCTCAAAAACCGGTTGTTCCTGTTGCGCTTTACTAGCTGAATCGCTGGTGTATGACACCGGCATGACGCCTTTTCGGGTCGGGTTCTCCGGCCCGGTGGTTTCCTCCCCAGCCTTGGAGTTGCTCCGCCATGCGCCCGATGCTCCTGTTGCTCAGCCTGTCGCTCGCCGGTCCTGCCGCCGCGCAGGGCACGCCACCATCCGCAAACCCCGCAGGGACGATGATGACCGCACCGATCGCCTATCCCCCGACGCGCCGCCAGGATCTGGTGGAGGATCATTTCGGCATCGCCGTGGCCGATCCCTATCGCTGGCTCGAAAACGACGTGCGCAACGACAAGGAGGTCGCCGACTGGGTCGCCGCCCAGAACCGCGTCACCAACGCCTATCTCGCCACGCTGCCGGGGCGCGAGGCGTTCCGCACGCGGATCAAGCAGCTCTTCGACTATGAACGCTTCAGCCCGCCGGTGAAGAAGGGCGGCCGCTATTTCTACATGCGCAACAGCGGGCTGCAGAACCAGTCGGTGCTCTATGTCCGCGATCGCCTCGACGGCGAGGGGCGCGTGCTCATCGACCCCAATGGCTGGTCGAAGGACGGCGCGACCGCGCTCTCCGAATGGTCGCCGTCCGAGGACGGCCGCTTCATCCTCTATGCGATCCAGGACGGCGGCACCGACTGGCGCACCGCGCGCGTGCTCGACGTCGCGACCGGCAAGGACACCGGCGACAGCGTCCACGGCATGAAGTTCGCGCTCAGCGCGAGCTGGGCAAAGGACGGCAGCGGCTTCTTCTACGCGCGCTATCCCGATCCGCCCGCCGATGCGCGCTTCCAGGCGCTCAACGAGAACCACCGCATCTATTTCCACAAGCTCGGCACCCCCGAAAGCGCCGACACGCTCGTCTATGCGACGCCCGATCATCCGCGCTGGAGCCATTACGGCCATGTGACCGAGGACGGCCGCTGGCTCGTCATCACCACCAGCGAGGGCACCGACGATCGCTACCAGATCACGCTGATCGACCTCACCGATCCGCGCCGCACGCCGCGCACGCTCGTCGCCGGGCTCGACAACAGCTGGAACTTCGTCGGCAATGTCGGCACGCGCTTCTACTGGACGACCAACAAGGACGCGCCGCGCGAACGCATCGTGACGATGGACGTCGCCCAGCCGCAGCCCCAGCCGGTCGAGCTGGTCGCGCAGGACAAGGCGACGCTTCAGGGCGCGGGGATCGTCGGCGGGCGGCTGATCGCCTCCTATCTGGTCGACGCCCGCACCGAACTGCGTCGCTTCACGCTCGACGGGCGCCCCGACGGCGTCGTGCCGCTGCCCGGAATCGGGTCGGCGGGCTTTTCGGGCGCGTCGCAGGACGATCCCGAGGCGTTCGTCTCGTTCACCAGCTTCAACACGCCGGCCGCGATCTATCGCTACGATGTCGCCACCGGCAAGATGACGCCCTGGGCGCAGCCCAAGCTGCTGTTCAACCCCGCCGACTACAAGGTCGAACAGCGCTTCTATGCGTCGAAGGACGGCACCCGCGTGCCGATGTTCGTCGTGCGCAAGGCGACCACCACCGGCCCCGCGCCGACGCTGCTCTGGGGCTATGGCGGGTTCAACATCGCCTATGGTCCCAGCTTCTCGGCGGCGCGGCTCGCCTGGCTCGAACAGGGCGGCGTGTTCGTCCTCGCCAACATCCGCGGCGGCGGCGAATATGGCAAGGCGTGGCACGACGGCGGCCGCCTCGCCAACAAGCAGAACGTGTTCGACGACTTCATCGCCGCGGGCGAATATCTGATCGCCCAGGGGATCACCGGCAAGGATCAGCTCGCGATCCAGGGCGGGTCGAACGGCGGCCTGCTGATGGGTGCGGTCGTCAACCAGCGGCCCGACCTGTTCGCCGCGGCGCTCCCGGCGGTCGGCGTGATGGACATGACCCGCTTCGACCGCTTCACGGCGGGCCGCTACTGGGTCGACGACTACGGCTATCCGTCGAAGGAGGCCGATTTCAAGCGGCTCTACGCCTATTCGCCCTATCACAACATCAAGGGCGGGCGGACCTATCCGGCGATCCTGGTGACGACCGCCGATACCGACGACCGCGTCGTGCCGGGGCACAGCTTCAAATACACCGCGGCGCTCCAGGCCGCCGATATCGGTCCGCGCCCGCACCTCATCCGCATCGAGACGCGGGCGGGCCACGGCGCCGGCAAGCCGACCGACAAGATCATCGAGGAAACCTCGGACCTCTGGGCCTTCGCGGCCAAGTGGACCGGGCTCAAGGTCAAGGAATAACCCGGGGCGGGGGCACCCCTGCTTCGGCCGCCCGCCGGGGCGGCACCGCCGGGCCGGTGCGGGGACCACATGCCCCCGCACCGGCCGCGGCAGTTTGCCCGCCGCGGATCAGAACCCGGCCGAGAAGGTCAGGAACCACTGGCGCGGCGCGATCGGATAGGCCGAATAGCTGTTGGTCGCCGATCCCACCGACACCGTCGACCAGCCCGAAATGTCGCCCAGATTGGTGACGTTCAGGCTGATCTCGGCCTTGCGCAGCGGCACCAGGTTCGACGGCAGCTTCGCCGCGATCCGGGCCGAGGTCAGGAAATACGACCCCACGCTGGTGTCGTTGACATAGGTGGCAAAGCGCTTGCCGACGAAGTCGCCGGTCAGTTGCGCCTCGAACGGCCCGACCGAAAGCGATGCGACCGTCTTGTTCATCCATTTGGGCGAACCCGGCACCTGCTTGCCGCACGTCGGCACCACGCCCGACTGGATGGTCAGCCCGCCGATGCAGCTCCCCGTCGCCGCACCGATCCCGCTCGCGGTCGAGCTATAGTCGCTCTGATAGGTCGAGCTGTTGTACGACGTGGCGTTGTACAGCGAGAAGGCGCGGCCGAAGCGCAGCGTGAACGCCGCGTCGACGCCGTCGGTGTGGACCGATCCGACATTGGTCAGGATCGTCGTGCCGCCGGCGATGCTGCCGCCCGCGATGCCGCCGGGGTTGCTCGGCACGCCCAGCAGCCGGTCGCTGAACACGACATGGTAATAGTTGACCTGCGCTTCCAGCCCGATGCCGCCGCCCAGCGAGCGCCGCGACCGCAGGCCCGCTTCATAGGTCCAGCTCGTCTCGGGCTTGCCCTGCTTGGCAAAGGCGTCGAACGCCGCCTGGCTGCCGGTGAACCAGGGCGACAGCCCGCCCGCGGTATAGGCCATGAACTGGTGCAGGTTCTTCTGCGCGTTGACATAGACCTGCTCGCCGTCGGTGAACTGATAGGTCGCGCCGATCGCGGGCAGGAACCAGCGTTCGGTGTTGATCCGCCCGCTCGGCAGGTTGCCGGTCAGGCCCGACAGCGAACCCGCCTTGGGCTGGACGACATAATAGGCGTTCGCCCATTGCGCGCTCGTCTTGAAACCGGCCTCGATCGTCAGGCCGGCCATCGGCTTCCACCGGTCCTGGATGTGAAGCTGCAGCGTCTTCACCCGCGCCTCGCCCTGATACTGGGTGAACAGCGGGTTCTGCGGGCGGATATAGGGCGAGCTGGCGTCGGGGTTCTTGATGTCGAAACCGTACCAGCGGCGCCACTGGGTCGCGCTGTTATATTCGTACCATCCGCCCAGCTCGATCGCATGGTTGCCCAGCTCGACCGACAGGTTCGAGATGATGCCGCGCCGGTCGATGCGATATTCGGTGGTGCGCGTCAGCAGCCCCGATCCGCCGGTCGCCGCGACGAGCGCCGCGCCCAGCGCCTGCGCCTGGGCGGGCGTGTTGGCGGTGCAGCTTCCCGCGAACGCGCCGTTGCTGTTGCTGCCGAACTTGCAGTTGGTCGCATAATTGGGGTCCAGATAGGCCTGGACGACCGTGATCGACTGGCCCAGCGGCCCCGCGACGACGCCGACGCCGTCATTGTGGTGCAGATAGGCGGTGTTCGACCATTCGATGCCGTCGCCCAGATGCGCGTCGTAACGGGCATAGCCCAGATAGTCGGTGCGCTGTGCGTCCGAATAATAGTTGCGGTAATTGCTGCCGACGCTCGCGGGCGTGTTGCCATAGGCGTCCATATAGCCGCGCATGCCCGCCAGATCGTCGTAGAAGAAGGGCTTGGTGTACGGGGTATATGCCTGCACCGCGTTGGTCGCGGGGATGCGGAAGACGGTCGCGTCCTCGTTCGGCTCGGTCTTGTCCGAATAGTCGAAGAACAGCGTCAGCTTGCCGACCTTGTCGTCATGGACGAACTTGGCATTGGCCTGCCAGCCGCCCTGGATGCCGTTGAAGTCCCAGGCGCGCGCGCGCTGGCGGGCGACCGCCAGATAGCCCGCGTTGCTGCCGCCGAAATTGCCGCTGTCGAGCCGGACATAGCTGCGCGCGGTGCCATAGGAGCCGAGCGTGTGGTTGACCAGAACGCCGCGCTCGGCGGCGGGGTCGGCCGAGAAGGTCTCGATCGTGCCGCCCAGGTTGCTCGTCGACGCGGTGGCAAGGTCGCCTGCGCCGGTCGTCACGACGACGCGGCCGACATTCTCCGAAATCACCGCGCGCTGCGGCGACAGGCCGTTATAGTTGCCGTAATTCTGGTCGCCCAGCGGCACGCCGTCCATCGTGTAGCCGAGCTGCTGGAAATTGAAGCCGTGGATGAAGATCTGCGCGTTCTGCTCGTTGTTCCCCCACGGATCGGCGGTGATGTACAGCACGCCGGGCAGCGTCTGGATCGCCTTCAGCGGCGAGACGCCGGGCAGGATCTTCTGGATTTCGGTCTGGGCGATCGCGGTCGCCGATCGCGTCGTCTTGGCGGTGACGACGATGTCGCCGCCGGTCTTTGCCGCGTCGGTCGTGACGTCGGCATCGGCGCGGTCATCGGCCGACTGCGCCTGCGCGGGGGCACCCGCGATCAGCGCGGCGAGTCCCGCGGTGGTGGCCAGCGTCAGGCGCAGGCGATTGCGAACCGTCATGATAGTCCCCTCTTCGATTATGTGCATGTTGCAGTTGCGAAGCGGGGATGCGGGTAGCGGGGCGGCGAGACGTTTCTGTTATGTTTCTGCGTCGCTTGTGTGACGGTCCGGGCGGCCGCCCCGGGGTGCTTGCTCGGGGTGCTTGCAAAATAGGATTTCGCTTGCTTGGTTCGGGGCGCGGCCGGGGGAAGTCGGCGGCGCAGCGTTGCGCACCTTGCGCCTCGACCGGGCGGTGCGGGCGGTGCGGGCGGGGGCAAAGTGAAATGATTTGGCGCACCTCCCTTCACTTTACCGGGCTTCGCCGGCGCGGGGGCCGGGGCGGGCGGGGGCCGCCGGACCGGGGTGGTGCGGGCGCGACCGTTTCGGCTTCGTCGCCCCTTTGACAGCGTCGCCTGCGCTCCCTATTCGCCGGCCATGACGCTCCAGCACACCGACTCCATCCTGATCGTCGATTTCGGCAGCCAGGTGACCCAGCTGATCGCGCGCCGTGTCCGCGAGGCGGGGGTCTATTCCGAAATCGCGCCCTTCACCACGGCAGCCGAGGCCTTCGCCCGGATGAGCCCCAGGGGCGTGATCCTCTCCGGCTCGCCTGCCTCAGTGCTCGACGAGGGTAGCCCGCGCGTGCCGCAGGCGATCTTCGACAGCGGGGTGCCGGTGCTCGGCATCTGCTATGGCCAGCAGACGATGATGCAGCAGCTCGGCGGCGAGGTGCTGCGCGGCGACTCGGGGGAATTCGGTCGCGCCTTCATCGAGATCGCCGATCGCTGCGAGCTGTTCGACGGGCTCTGGAACCCGGGCGAGAGCCATCAGGTGTGGATGAGCCATGGCGACAAGGTGACGGCGCTGGCGCCGGGCTTCCGCGCGGTCGCGGCCAGCCCCGGCGCGCCCTTCGCCGTGATCGCCAATGACGAGCGCCGCTATTATGCGATGCAGTTCCATCCGGAGGTCGTCCACACCCCCGACGGCGCGCGGCTGCTCGCCAATTTCGTTTGCCATGTCTGCGGCCTGTCGGGCGACTGGACGATGGCCGAGTTCCGTCAGGCCAAGATCGACGAGATCCGCGCCCAGGTCGGGTCGGGCCGGGTGATCTGCGGGCTGTCGGGCGGCGTCGATTCGGCGGTGGCGGCGGTGCTGATCCACGAGGCGATCGGCGACCAGCTCACCTGCGTGTTCGTCGACCACGGGCTGATGCGTTCGGGCGAGGCCGACCAGGTCGTCAGCCTGTTCCGCGGCCACTACAATATCCCGCTCGTCCATGTGAACGCCGAAAAGCTGTTCCTCGACGGGCTCGCCGGCGTCACCGATCCGGAGGCGAAGCGCAAGTTCATCGGCAAGACCTTCATCGACGTGTTCGAGGAAGAGGCGAAGAAGATCGGCGGCGCCGATTTCCTGGCGCAGGGCACGCTCTATCCCGACGTGATCGAAAGCGTCAGCTTCACCGGTGGCCCCTCGGTGACGATCAAGAGCCACCACAATGTCGGCGGCCTGCCCGAGCGGATGAACATGAAGCTCGTCGAGCCGCTGCGCGAGCTGTTCAAGGACGAAGTCCGCGCGCTCGGCCGCGAACTGGGGCTGCCCGAGGCGTTCGTCGGCCGCCATCCGTTCCCCGGACCGGGTCTCGCCATCCGCATCCCGGGCGAAGTGACCAAGGAACGCTGCGACATTCTCCGCAAGGCCGACGCGATCTATCTCGAGGAAATCCGCAATGCGGGCCTCTATGACGCGATCTGGCAGGCGTTCGCCGTGCTGCTGCCGGTGCGCACCGTCGGCGTGATGGGCGACGGCCGCACCTATGACAGCGTGCTGGCGCTGCGGGCAGTGACCTCGACCGACGGCATGACCGCGGCGGTGTTCCACTTCCCCGGCGACTTCCTCGCCCGCGTCGCGACGCGCATCGTCAACGAGGTCCGCGGCGTCAACCGCGTGGTCTATGACTATACGAGCAAGCCCCCCGGCACGATCGAGTGGGAATGATTTTTGCCCATCCGGGCGTATCCAAAAATACGCCACGATGCGACATAAGTGGCTGAAATATATAAATAAATATCTCGGAATCCTTCGGCATCTATCGCTGGGTTAGCCTCCGGAATGACGGTATGGCTGACGGTATGGCGCATCTTGTCTCATCCGAAAATCGCATATACCGTCAGGGCTAAGAGAGCTTCTGACGGTATATTTTTTGACGTAATGCTCTGTAAACGCAGAGAAAATACTAATCAGAAGGGCCGTTTTTGGCCTGACGGTATAATTGGGCGCTCTCCGGCATATTTTGACCAATCTGGAGGGTGTGGATGTTGACCGACGCCGCCATTAAGGCCCTGAAACCGAAAGAGAAATTATACAAGATCGTGGACCGTGACGGTATGTATGTCGTGGTCCAGCCCTCGGGCGCGATCGTCTTCCGCCTGGACTACCGACTGAACGGCCGCCGGGAGACGTTGACGCTGGGGCGCTACGGTCCCGCTGGGCTCTCCCTGGCTCGGGCGCGTGAGAAGGTGGTCGATGCTCGACGCGCCATTTCGGAGGGCCGCTCGCCAGCGCAGGAAAAGCAGCGCGGAGGCTAGACCGAAGGGAGGCCTCGTGCGGTGACCTGCGTTCGGACCTCGTCAATTCGCGCATGTTCGCCGACCAGCCAAAGGCGCGCGCGCGCCGCGCTCTCATAGTTTAGATCGTCGACCTCGAACGGCTTGGCGATCGAGCTTGCGATACCCTGCCGTGGCGTTTGGGACGGCTTGAGGTAGAGTGCCGTCGTCTTGGACAGCGGCGTTCGCAGACCTGATCCCAGATCCGACTTCTCGTACAGAACGGCGGCGTCGCCCAGAATAAAGCCGGCATTCGCATCGGTCCTGATCTGCCAGTCCAGGCCGAGCAGCGCGTTGCGGACGATGTCGCGGCCCTTTGGGTCGCGGATGAGATCGGTGAACGGCAATTCCGGGAATCCGCCGGCGGCGTCGAGCGCGGAAATGATGCTGTCGATATCCCGCTCGGCCGTGGACAAGGCGCGGATATGGTCGAACTCGTCCTCGCGGATATCTGCGCCCGGAAACTGAGCGGCTAGCGCAGCGGCGAAGGATGCGTAGTCCTGCGCGTCGACAGCACCAAGCAGCGCCAGGGCATATTCCTGCGTGCGTGGCCGGTAGGACGCGAGCGTGCCAGGGTCGCGCATGATCTGCGCCGCAAGGAAGGTTGCAAGATCGAGCTTGGCGGGTTCACCGTGATCGCCCGACAGGACACGGTCGAAGGCGTTGGCGCCGGCCGTATCGATCACACCAAGCTCGTTCGTTTCGAGGCTCGTATCATCCACGCCGCCGGGCTGGATCGTATACAGATCGAAGACCTGCATCATCGCCTTGGACGATCGTTGCTTGATCCGGTCGTCGTTCCACTCGTAACCCCAGAGTTTGCCATCGGTGCTGATGAATTTCTTGATCCAGAACTGCGGGACGAAGTGGTGTATGCGTGGCTTGTTGTTCATGGTCGGTGTCGATCACTCCAGAAGATCATTGTGCGGATCGATTGCTAGGGGTCGATCAGTACACCGCGCGCCGGCCAACGGAAGGGCCGCGGTCCAGCTCACATTTAAAAATCGTTAGGTTTGCCGAGGCCGCGATGGTTTCCCGCGTGGATTGCCATTGGCGATCGACAGCGCCTCAGTTCAAATAGAATAAAGATTCGCGGCACTCGGTATTCTTCGCCGAGCGGGAGGGGGCATGTATCTTAAAAATCTAGGTTTAAATAACTTTCGCTCATTCAGTCAGGCAGAGATTTCGCTCTGTAAGGATCTGACGATCCTGGTCGGAGAGAACAACGGCGGCAAGAGCAACGCCATCGATGCGATACGGCTCCTGACCGCGCCGCTCGGCGGGCGACGCGAGCTCTACTGCGAGGCGACGGATATCCGCTTTGGAAGCACGGACAGAAAGTTCGAGTTGACCGCGACATTCACCGAGCTGAACCCCGCGCAGCAAGGCCGGATGATCTCGGCCGCCACGGATGCTGCGATTTCCGGCTGCGTATTCGGTCTCAAATATGATGAAACCACACGCCGTTTCCCGGTGCGGCCGGTTTTGTGGGGCGGGCACCAGCAGGGCAATCCGGAGCCGGGCTGCCACGAGATGATCCGGCATGTTTATCTGCCGCCGTTGCGTGATGCCAAGCGCGCGCTCGCGTCAGGCAATCCGACCCGCATCTATGCGCTGCTGAATCATTTTCTTGAAGGGGGCGATCCGGAAGCGCTGGCCAAGGCGCTTCGGCGCGGTGTGGAAGCTGTAGCGCGACGATTACGGAGTCCGGTCGGCGTCAATTATGATGGCCGATAGGTGGCCGCGCCGGTTGGTGAATTCTGGCTACCATTTGCTGTTGCGGGGAGCAACCGTCGAGCGACAATTACGAC
>JAFABD010000275.1 GCA_023426225.1 Pseudomonadota bacterium
ATGTTGCGGGGGGCAGGGGGCGCGGGGCAGCGGGCGCGGTTCAGGCCGCGTCGACGGCAAAGGCGTGGCCGCGCGTCGGGCGCAGATGGATCGTCTCGCCCGGCGCCACGGCGACGCTGCGGTCGAACTCGCATTCGACCGGGCGCGCCTCGCCCGCGATCTCGGCCTCGACGCGGACCTGGCCGCCGCGCGGGCGCACCGCGCGCACCGTCGCGGCGATGGCGCCGGGGGCGTCCGCCGTCACCAGCGCGACGTCGTGCGGCCGGAAATAATAGCGTGCGGCGCCCTCCAGCCCGGGGGCGGCGACACCGTCGATCGGCGTCGTCCCGCGGCGGATCGCGCCCTGTTCGACCGTCACCGGCAACTGGTTCGATTCGCCGACGAAATCAAAGACGAAGGCGTTGGCCGGGTCTTCATAGACGGTGCGCGGCGGCGCCACCTGCTCGATCCGCCCGTTGCTCATCACCACCACCCGGTCGGCCAGTTCCAGCGCCTCTTCCTGGTCGTGCGTGACGAAGATCGAGGTCAGCCCCATGCGGTCGTGCAGTGCGCGCAGCCAGGTGCGCAGCTCCTTGCGCACCTTGGCGTCGAGTGCGCCGAACGGCTCGTCGAGCAGCAGCAGCCGCGGCTCGACCGCCAGCGCGCGGGCCAGCGCGACGCGCTGGCGCTGCCCGCCCGAAAGCTGCGCGGGAAAGCGGCGGCCCAGCCCGTCGAGCTGGACCAGCCGCAACAGGTCGTCGACGCGCTTCGCGATCTCGGCGCGCGGCGGGCGCGTGCGGCGCGGCCGCACCGACAGGCCGAACGCGACATTGTCGGCGACGCTCATGTGCTTGAACAGCGCATAATGCTGAAAGACGAAGCCGACGCGGCGTTCGGCGACGCTCAGCGCGGTGATGTCGCGGTCCTCGAACGCGACGGTGCCCGTGTCGGGGAATTCCAGCCCGGCGATGATCCTGAGCAGCGTCGTCTTGCCCGAACCCGACGGGCCGAGCAGCGCCAGGAACTCGCCCGGCCGCGCCATCAGCGTGATGTCGCGGATCGCCGGATAATCGCCGAACCTTTTGCTGACACCCTCCAGCGCGATACTCAATGCCCGTTCCTCCCATGGACGCCATAGCGCCATTCGAGGACGCTTTTGAGCAACAGCGTGACGAGCGCGAGCATCGCCAGCAACGATGCCACCGCGAATGCGGCGACGAAATTATATTCGTTGTACAGGATCTCGACCTGCAACGGCATGGTGTTGGTCTTGCCGCGGATATGGCCCGACACCACCGAAACCGCGCCGAACTCGCCCATCGCGCGGGCGTTGCACAGCAGCACGCCGTACAGCAGCCCCCAGCGGATGTTGGGCAGCGTGACGTGCCAGAAGGTCTGCCAGCCGCTCGCGCCCAGCGACAGCGCGGCTTCCTCCTCGGCATTGCCCTGTTCGGCCATCAGCGGGATCAGCTCGCGCGCGATGAAGGGCAGCGTGATGAACACCGTCGCCAGCACGATGCCGGGGACGGCAAAGATGATCTCGACATCGTGCGCCGCCAGCCACGGGCCGAACCAGCCCTGCGCGCCGAACAGCAGCACGAAGATCAGGCCCGACACCACCGGCGACACCGAAAAGGGCAGGTCGATCAGCGTGATGAGCAGGCTCTTGCCCGGAAAGCGGAACTTGGCGATCGCCCAGGCGGCGGCGAGGCCGAAGACGAGGTTCAGCGGCACCGCGATCGCGGCGACGAGCAATGTCAGCCGGATCGCCGACCAGCTGTCGGGGTCGTCGAGCGCGTGCAGGAAACCGGCAATCCCTTCCGAACCCGCCTGCACGAACACGACGAGCAGCGGCAGCACGACGAACAGCGCGAGATACAGGATTCCGGTCGTCGCCAGCGCGCCGCGGCGCCAGGGGGCGGGGCTGTGGATCATGCCGCGCTCCACCGGCGCGTCCAGGCCTGGATCAGGTTGATCTGCAACAGGATCGCGAACGAGGCGAGCAGCATCACCACCGCGATCGCGGTCGCGCCGGCATAGTCATATTGCTCGAGCTGGGTGACGATCAGCAGCGGCGCGATCTCCGAGACATAGGGCATGTTGCCCGCGATGAAGATCACCGATCCATATTCGCCGACGCCGCGTGCAAAGGCGAGCGCGAAGCCGGTGAGCAGCGCGGGGGTGATCGCGGGCAGGATGACGCGGCGGAACGTCTGGAACGGCGTCGCGCCCAGCGATGCGGCCGCCTCCTCGATGTCGCGGCCCAGGTCGGCGAGCACCGGCTCGACCGACCGCACGACGAAGGGCAGCCCGACGAAGATCAGCGCGATCGTCACGCCCGCGGGGGTATAGGCGACGCGGATGCCTGCGGCGGTCAGCGCGCCGCCGATCCAGCCGGTCGGGGCATAGAGCGCGGTCAGCGCGATGCCGGCGACCGCGGTGGGCAGCGCAAAGGGCAGGTCGACCAGCGCGTCGACGATCCGCTTGCCGGGAAACTCGTACCGGACGAGCATCCAGGCGATCGCCAGCCCGAACACCGCGTTGACCGCGGCGGCGAGCAGCGACGCGCCGAAGCTCAGCCGATAGGCGGCGATCGCGCGCGCCGACAGCCCCACTTCGGCAAAGCCGTGCCAGCCGAGCCCGGCGGCGCGCAGGAACACCGCGCTCAGCGGGATCAGCACGATGACCGCCAGCCAGGCGAGCGTGATCCCCAGCGTCAGTCCGAAGCCGGGCAGGATCGTGTTGCGCCGCCGCCGTCGCTGCCGCCGCTGCCGCCCGTTGCTCGGCGCGCGGCGCGGCGCGGTCCGGGAATCGGCGGGTGGATTCGATGTTCTCACGATCAGCGCCGAATCGCGGTATAAATGCGGTCGAACATACCCCCGTCGGCAAAGAAACGGGCCTGTGCGGCCTGCCAACCGCCGAAATCGCCGTCGATTGAGGCGAGTTTCAGGCTCGGAAAGTCCTTGGCATGGGCGCGGGCGACCTCGGGATCGCGCGGGCGATAATGGTTCCGGGCGATGATCTCCTGGCCCTCGCGGGTATAGAGGAATCGCAGGTAAGCCTCTGCGATCGCTGCGGTTCCGTGCTTCTGGGCATTGCCCGAAACCACCGCGACCGGCGGCTCGGCCAGCACCGAGATCGACGGCACGACGATCTCGAACCGCCCCTTGCCCAGCGCCCGCTGCGCCAACAGCGCCTCATTCTCCCACGCCAATAAAACGTCGCCAATTCCGCGCTCTACGAAGGTCGTCGTCGCCCCGCGCGCACCCGAATCGAGCACTGGAACATTGGCGTAGAGCCGCTTCACATAGTCCTCGGCCCCCGCCTCGGACCGCCCCAGCGTCCGCCCATAGGCCCATGCCGCAAGGAAGTTCCACCGCGCGCCGCCGCTGGTCTTGGGATTGGGCATAATGACCTTCACGCCCGGTCGGACCAGATCGCCCCAGTCGCGAATTCCCTTAGGATTTCCCTTGCGTACCAGGAAAACGATTGTCGACGTATAGGGCGCGCTGTTGTCCGGCAGCGCCTTTTGCCAGTCGCGCGAAAGCTTGTTCGTGCGTTCGGCGATCGCATCGATGTCATAGGCGAGCGCCAGCGTCACCACATCCGCCTCGAGCCCGTCGATCACCGCCCGCGACTGTTTGCCCGACCCGCCATGGCTCAGATTGATGCGGATGTCCTCGCCGCGTTCGGCCTTCCACTTCTTGACGAATGCCGCATCGACGTCGCGGTAAAGCTCGCGCGTGGGGTCATACGAGACGTTGAGCAATTGCTTGCCCGTCGGCTGGCTTCCGCCTGAACAGCTCGCCAACGCCAGGCCGAGACCCAGCAACAGCCCCAGGCGCGTCATGCCGCGGCGGGTCGCGAAGGGCATTTTGGTGACGCGCGGCATGTCCGTTCCCCTTGTCTCGCCCTGCCATCGCAGCGGCATTGCGGCGCGGTCGGTGCGATCCGCCGCGTCGGTTCCTACATATTTCCATGAACGCGATAGGCAATGAAGGGACTCGCGCAATCGCTAAAGCGCGTCTTTAGCCGTGTTCATCGTAGCGCTAGGCGGCATCGGCCATAGCGGCGCGTTTGGGTGACAAAGGGAATGGGCATGAGGGGCGGAATCGAGCGACGCGAATTGTTACGTTGCGGGCTTGCCGCCGGCGCGGGGTTGTGGGCGTCACAGGCGCTCCCCGTCTGGGCGCGCCCGGTTTCGCACGGGATCGGACATGATGACGCGGCGGCCCAGGGGCTTGCGACGCTTTCGGGGGATCACATCCACCTGCGTATCGCACCGCAGACGCTGACGGTCGACGGGGTGGCGACGCATGCGATCGGGATCAACGGTGGCGTCCCGGCGCCGCTGCTGCGCCTACGCGAAGGACAGACCGTCACGCTGATGGTCGAAAACACGCTGGCCGAGCAGAGTTCGATCCATTGGCACGGGCTGTTGCTGCCGTTCCAGATGGACGGTGTTCCCGGCGTATCCTTTCCGGGCATCGCACCCGGTGAGACCTTCACCTACCGTTTCCCGGTCCGCCAGTCGGGAACCTACTGGTATCACAGCCACTCGGGCTTTCAGGAGCAGATGGGGCTTTACGGGCCGATCGTGATCGACCCGGCCGCGCCTGCCGCCGACGACCAGGTCGCACGCGACCATGTGGTCCTGTTGTCCGATCACAGCGCGACGCACCCGCACACGCTGTTCCGCAAGCTCAAGCAGCAGGCAGGCTACTTCAACAGGCAGCAGCAGACGCTGGCGGGCTTGCTCGCCGGAAAGGATCAGCCGCTTTCGGAGCGCCTGCAATGGTCGCGCATGCGGATGGACCCGACCGACATTTCCGACGTCACCGGTGCGGCCTTCCGCTATCTGGTCAACGGCTACGAGCCGGCACGCCCCTGGACGGCACTGTTCGATCCGGGAGAGCGGGTACGGCTGCGGTTTATCAACGCCGGCGGCATGACGATCTTCAACGTGCATATTCCCGGACTGGCGATGCGAGTGGTCGCCGCGGACGGGCAGCCCGTCATGCCCGTGACGATCGACGCCTTTCAGATCGCGCCGGGTGAAACCTATGACGTCATCCTTTCGCCGGACGGCGGGGACCGTGCCTACGCAATCGTGGCAGAAGCGATCGACCGTTCGGGGCGGGCGCTCGCGATGCTGGCGCCGCGGGCAGGGATGACGGCGCCCGTGTCGCCGATGGGAAGGCGCCCGCTTGCCACGATGCGCGACATGGGAATGGACATGGGCGGTGGCGGCCACGCGCACGAAGGCGGCGCGACGGCCGACACGCCGGATATGCCGGACATGCCGGGCATGAATCACCAGCCCTCGGCCGCAGGCCACGGAGGGGGGCACAGCATGCGGATGCGCGATCCGGCGAATGCTCCCGGAGTCGCCATGGGACCGGGTGTCCAGTCGATCGCACCGATGCCGGCCGATCGCACCGGCGAACCCGGACAGGGGCTGGCGACGCTCGGCAAGCGCGTGCTTGTCTATCGCGATTTGATGGCGTCGACGGTCAATCCGGATACGCGCGCGGCGGATCGCGAGATCCAGTTTCACCTGACCGGCAACATGGAACGTTACATGTGGTCCTTCGACGGCAAGACGCTTGCCCAAGCGGGCGCGCCGGTGCCGATGCGCAGCGGCGAACGCGTTCGCGTCACGCTCATCAACGACACGATGATGAACCACCCGATCCACCTTCACGGCCATTTCTTTGAACTGGTGACCGGCCATGGCGATCATTCGCCGCGCAAGCATACGGTCAATGTCGCCCCGGGCGGGCGCGTGCAGTTCGACGTGACCGCCGAACCGGGCGATTGGGCATTTCATTGCCATATGTTCTTTCACATGCATGCCGGAATGATGCGCGTGATTCAGGTACGTCCTGCGACGGAGAATGCCGCATGAAGCCGCTCCGGACGCTTTTGCCGCTCAGTGCGCTCGTTCTGGCGAGCCACGCACAGGCGCAGTCGCATGACCACGCGACGATGCCATCCGTTCCGGAGACGACTCCGCAATCGGCGCCTGCCGCCCCGGCGCACCAGCATCACGTTACGCCGGACGCCGCGGTGTCCGGCCATGACGCCCATGCGAATCATGGCGCCCCCGTTGAGTCGCACGACCATGCTTCTCCGCCTCCGGCGGAAGCGGGAGCGTCCATGGCGAACCACGACCATATGCGAATGGATGCCGGCATGCCGCAAGGGACCGATCAGGCTCCCGGCCACGCCGTGCCGCCCCCGGTTGCCTCGGACCGCGCGGCGGATCGCTATTGGGATGCCGCCGCAATGGCGCGCGCCGAGCGCGCGTTGCTCGAATCGCATGGGGGCATGCGGTTCAGCCAGACCATCGTCGAGGTGGCTGAAGTCAGCCTTCGGCGCGGGGGCGAGAATTACCGGTGGAACGGCAGCTTCTGGTTCGGCGGCGACCGCAATCGGCTCGTCCTGAAGAGCGAGGGAGAGGGGCGTTTCGGCGACCGGATCGGCGATGCCGAGGTTCAGGCGCTCTATAGTCGCGCGCTCGACGCCTATTGGAACCTGCAGGCGGGATTGCGGCAGGATGTCGGTGCCGGCCCCGGGCGCACCCACGCCGCGTTCGGGATCGAGGGGCTCGCGCCCTACTGGACGCATATCGACGCTGCGGCCTTCGTGTCCGAAAAGGGAGATCTGACCGGCCGCATCGAGGCAAGTTGGGACCAGCGCATCACCCAGAGGCTGGTGCTCCAGCCCCGCGCCGAAGTGGCGCTTTCGGCGCAGGATGTACCCTCCGCCCGTGTGGGCGCCGGCCTGTCATCTGCCGAACTGGGGGTTCGCCTGCGCTATGAGTTCCGGCGCGAGTTTGCGCCCTATGCGGGGCTGGTATGGGAGCGCCGTGTCGGCCGTACTGCCGACTTTGCGCGTGCCGCAGGCGAGGATGTCGGCGGCCTTCGGGTGGCGTTGGGGGTACGCGCCTGGTTTTGACGTGAAAAGCGGGCGCGGTGCGGCCATTGCCCGCCGCACCCCGGGCTTACCGGCCTGGGGAAAAGTCGTTGCCGCGGAGGTTGCAATGAAAGTCCGTGGTGGACGCACTAGGGCTCGAACCTAGGACCCGCTGATTAAGAGTCGTTTCAAGACGATTCCGTCTCCGTCCGTCCGCTTCCGTCTCTGTCCACCGAAATGTTCCTAAAACATTGGAACCACTGAATAATATCAGAAATACCCTTCCATATTTCTCCGACTTGATGTATCATAATCCACGGTCAATCAAGCCCGTCGTGACACCCATACGGCACCCATAGCAACACCCAATTTCGCTAGCGAGCTCGAAATATGCCTACTCCCCTCACCAAAAACGGCATTGAAGCGGCGATTGCAAAGGTCCGCGTCACCCCCAAAATACGCGTCGAGCTGCGCGACGATAAAGAGGCTGGCCTCCTGATACGCGCCGGCGAACGGTCCACCACATGGTCGCTCGCGGTGCGGTTGCAAGACGGCCAGCGCAACCGGATCAAGCTCGGTACCTGGCCCGGCATGGGGATCGCCGAAGCCAGGGCTGCCGCGCGCGTCGCCCGTACGCAGATCGATCAAGGCAGCAACCCCAACGAGCGCAAGCGCGTCGCCCGGCGCACCGCGGCAATCGCGGCACTCAACCGCAAAACCCTTGGCGAGGTGATCGACGACTACAACACAGCCGTGCTCTCGCAGCATCGCCGTGGTGAGCAGACCAGACGAGCGCTCGACGGCAAGCGCGGGCTCTTGCGCACATTGCTTGGTCGGGATCCTGGGTCCATCATGCAGGCCGAGATCTCGGACCTCGTCAAGAAACACGCCAAGACGGCACCGATCGCAGCAAACCGCAATCTCGCTTACGCGTCCGCCTTCTTCAACTGGTGTGTCGGGGAGGGGCTGCTGAGCGAAAACCCGGCTGAAAAGGTCCGCAAGCCCTCCAAGGAGAATGAACGGGACCGCTTCCACACGATCGACGAGATCAAAGAGATCTGGGCTGCGGCAACCACGCTCGGTTACCCTTTCGATCAGCTGTTCCGGCTGCTGATCGTCTTGCCCAATCGCCGTGAGGAAGTAACCGCGATGCCGATCGCGCATCTCGACCTCGCTACCGACGAGACGCCAGACGATGCCGTCTGGCTGCTGCCCGGCGCGCGCACGAAGATGAACAATGCGCTGCGCATCCCGCTCTCCGCCTTGGCGCGGGCGATCATCCTCGAAGCCATCAATCACCCGGACCGACCCAAGGATTCGACGTTCGTGTTCACCACCACCGGCGACACCGCCGTATCCGGTTTCACCAAGGGTCGCCGCCGGCTCGACAAGGCGATCCAGGATGCACGCATTGCTCTCACGGGCGATGAGGAAACGCCAGAAATGCCGCACTGGGTCGTTCACGATCTGCGAACCACGTTCAACACGCATGGCTGCGAGATCCTCGGTATACCGCCGCATGTGGCAGATCGGATCCTGAACCACGTCGCAACCGCCACGCGCTCAAAGATCATGCGCGTCTACAACAAGTCGGAACTGTTTGTGCCACGCAAGGAGGCCCTTCGCGCTTGGGCATCGCTCTTGGAGCAGCGCGTCCTTCCCGTTGGCAATCCGACCGTCTCGGTACGACCGGCAGTTGCAATCCGAGCAGCTTAGAACCGTGTAGTCAGTCCCATTTCAGGATACGTCTAGAACAATTTTCCGCTTCGCAACCGATGAAGCTCGAGAGACGATATCCCGATACCGAGCGTGATGCCTAGCTAAGCGAGCCGTCAAGGCTCACGTCGATCAACCAAAGTTTGCCCGAGACGCCCAACTGGCTCCGCGCCGTGAACCATCGCATGGCGTCCGAAAGCGCGACCGTGATCGAGCAGAGCGCATTAAGCTGGGGGGTGGAAGAAAACCCACCTTAAGAGAGAGGGCTCTGGCGCTCGCCCGCTGCCGGGGCGAAGTCCGTACGAAGGATCTCACCGATATTGGCTTCCCTCGTTGCTATCTATCCCGTATGTGCGAAGAGGGCTTGCTGGAGAAGGTCGGCTTCGGACGTTACTGAGGTGGTCCCGGCTTCCTGGACAGGTTCGCGGCAAAGTTAAGCTCAAGCCGATGTCGTCATGCCGCGAGTTTGGTCATCAGATCATGGGGGGCATGCCCCCCATGATCTGATGGAGCGATGTG
>JAFABD010000013.1 GCA_023426225.1 Pseudomonadota bacterium
GCCCGGCACCGTGCTCGACGACGCGCTGACGATCGCGTGCGGCGACGGCGCGCTGCGCCCGCTGCTCGTCCAGCGCGCGGGGCGCGCGGCGATGGAAACCGGGGCGCTGTTGCGCGGCTTTGCGGCGCCGGCGGGGACGCGGCTTTGACTCGCTTCGCGCTGACGGTCGAGTTCGACGGCCGCCCCTTCATGGGGTGGCAGCGCCAGGATCACGGTCCCAGCGTCCAGCAGGCGATCGAGACCGCGGCGCATGCGATCACCGGCGAACGGGCGGTCGTCCATGCCGCCGGGCGCACCGATGCCGGGGTGCATGCGCTCGGGATGCGCGCGCATCTCGACATCGCGCGCGACATCACGCCCTTCCGGCTGATGGAGGCGCTCAACGCGCGGCTGCGGCCGGCGCCGGTGGCGATCCTCGATTGCGTCGTGGTGCCCGACGACTGGCATGCGCGCTTCTCGTGCCTCGCGCGGCATTACGAATACCGCATCGTCAACCGCCGCGCGCCGCTCACGCACGAGGCGGGGCTGGCGTGGCGCGTGCCGACGCCGCTCGATGTCGATGCGATGCGCGCGGGCGCGGCGCGGCTGGTCGGGCGGCACGATTTCACCACCTTCCGCTCGGCGCATTGCCAGGCCGACAGCCCGGTGCGGACGCTCGACCGGCTCGATGTCGATCGCGTCGGCGACCGCGTGCTCGTCCGCGCATCGGCGCGGTCGTTCCTCCACCATCAGGTGCGCTCGATGGTCGGCTGCCTCGCGCTCGTCGGCCAGGGGCGCTGGCGGGTCGACGATCTCGCCGCCGCGCTCGCCGCGCGCGACCGCCAGGCGCTCGGGCTCAACGCGCCGTCGGACGGGCTGTTCTTCGTGCGGGCAGATTATCCGGCACGTCAGGACGTTACTGCGAACGGCGCGATTTCGCCGCCGAACGACGCCTGACGCGCGATTTTTGCGGGGTTTCGCCCGTTTCGTCGCCTCAACGGCGGAACTTGGCAGCCAATTCGACATGGGTGGACCAGCGGAACTGACCCACCGGCTGCACCCATTCGAGCACGTACCCGCCCTTGCACAAAGTCTCAGCATCACGGGCAAAGGTGCTGGGATTGCACGAAACATAGGCGATGACCGGGGTCTTGCTCGCCGCCAGTTCGCCCACCTGTTCGCGCGCGCCCGCCCGCGGCGGGTCCAGCACCACCGCGGCAAAGCGATCGAGCTCCGCCCGCGCCAGCGGCCGCCGAAAAAGGTCGCGATGTTCGACAGTTACCGAACGCATTGCCCGCCCCGCCCCGGCCTTCAGCGCCAGGATCGGGTCACGCGCCCCCTCCGCCGCATAAACCCGCGCACGCGGCAGCGCGAGGCTGAACGTCCCCAGCCCGGCAAACAGGTCCGCCACCGTCGCCGCCTCGCCGATCGCCTCACGCACCGCCGCCACCAGCGCGCCCTCGCCCTCGGGCGTCGCCTGCAGGAAACTCCCTGCCGGAAACGGCACGGGCACGCCGCCCAGCGTCACCGTCACCGGCGCCGGCTCCCACCGCGCCGACGCGCCGAGCCCCTCGTCGAGCGAAAAGCGCGCCAGCTTGTGGCGATACGAAAATGCCGTGATCGCCTCCGCCGCGGCGAGCCCTTCGGCCTCCAGCCCGTCGATCAGCACGTCGACGCCCTGATCGGTCATCGTCAGGTGCACGTTGACGCGCCGCTTGCCGGGAATCATCGCCGCGAGCAGCCCGCGCAGCGGCGCCACCAGCGCGAACAGTTCGGGCGCAAGCACATGGCATTCGGCCAGGTCGACCAGCTGATGGCTCGACTGCTCGGTAAAGCCCAGCAGCACCTGCCGCCCGCGCCGTTCGGCGTGCAGCGCCGCGCGCCGTCGCGTCCGCGGCGGCGAAAGATGCGGCGTGCGGATCGGGGCGTTCAGCTCCTGTGCCGCCAGCGCGGTCGTGATCCGGTCCTCCAGAAACGCGCTCCACGTCGCATCGTCGAGATGCTGGAGCTGGCATCCCCCGCACTTGGGGAAATGGCGGCACGGCGGCTCGCGATGGTGCGGCCCCGGCAGCACTTCGCCCGCGGCGGTCACATGATCCCCCGGCGCAGCGAGCGCGACGTGGCGCCCGTCGGCGGCAACCCCGTCGCCACGCGCGGCGACGCGGAGGATCTCAATCGGATTTACAGGCATTCGGCGATCGCTTCCGGTATCAGGTCGGCGAGCCTATCGGCGATGAACGCCGGTCCTGCAAGCGCGGCGGCGCGGGCGTGCAGCCACGCCGCCGTCTCGGCCGCCGCAAGCGGCTTCGCCCCGCGCGCCACCTGCGCCGCGACCAGCCCCGCAAGCACGTCGCCCGTCCCGGCGGTCGACAGCCAGGGCGATGCCCCCGCCAGCATCCGCACCGTCCCGCGCGGCGAGGCGATCACCGTGTCCGCGCCCTTGTGGACGATCGTTGCGCTCGCGTCGGCCGCCGCCGCCACGGTGCGCGCGATCTTGCCGCCCTCGCCCGGAAACAGCCGGTCGAACTCGCCCGAATGCGGCGTCAGCCACACCGGCGCGCCGCGTTCGCGCAGCAAGCCGACGCCGTCGGGCATCGCCGCCAGCAGGCTGATCGCATCGCCGTCAAGGATCAGCGGGCGCTCGCTGTGAAGCGCGATCTCCAGCCAGTTGCGCGCCCGCGCATCGCGCCCCAGCCCGGGGCCGAGCAACAGTGCGTCGATCCGGTCCCATCCGGCGAACTCGGCAAGGTCGGCGGCGGTCTCGACGGTCCGGCGCACCAGCGCGTCGGGCCCGCCCGCTTCGGGCGACGCGCCGGCAAGGACGACATAGCCGGCACCGCCCGCCATCGCGGCGCGCGCCGCCAGCCGTGCGGCACCCGCCATCGCCCCCTCGACCACGGCGACCAGCCCGCGCGTATATTTGTGATCGAACGGCCCCGGCGCCGCCAGCCGCGGCCGCGCGACGCTCCGCCAGCTGCTTTCGATCGGAATGCCGATATCGGCGAGCAGCACATGGCCGCAACGCTCGAGCCCCGCCTCGAGCAGGTGCGCGGGCTTGAGCGCGCCCAGCGCCAGCGTCGCACCGATCCCGCGCGGCACGCCCAGGTCGGCGCCGCTGTCGGTCTCGATCCCCGACGGCACGTCGATCGCCAGCGTGAAGCTCGCCTTGGCGACCAGATCGGCGAACACCGCCGCCAGCCCGCGTTCGAGCGGGCGCGACAATCCGGTGCCGAACAGCCCGTCGACCAGCACCGGCCGCGGCCGCGCGGCATAGAGCGCGCTCGTCGGGCCGTCCCAGCGCGCGTGCATCCGTTCCGCCGCGCCCGGCCCCGGCGGTCCTGACGCGACGACCGCAACGTCGTGCCCCTGCGCCTTCAGCAACCGCGCAGCGACATAGGCATCGCCGCCATTGTTGCCCGGCCCGGCGAGCACCAGGATCGGGCGCCCGGTGGCAAAGCGTGCGGTCTCGCGCGCCACCGCGGCGCCCGCGCGCTCCATCAGCTCGTCCTGCGATACGCCCGTGGCAAAGACGCGCGCCTCGGCGTCGCGCATCGCCTGCGCCGTCAGGACAGGGGCGCCTGCGGGGATCACCGCGCGGCCCCCGGCGCGCGCACCGTCGCGGGCAGCTGATAGCGATCATCGCCCAGCGCGACCGCGATTTGGTCCGATCCGATTGGGGTCACGACGGCGCGTTCGGCCCCGTCGGCGGCGATCACGCCGCGCCCGTCCTGCGTGACGAGCAACCGGCGGAACCCGCCGTCCGCGCGCCGCAGCGTCAGCACCGGCCCGGCGGGCGTCGCCGTCCGCTCGACGGTGCAGTTCTCGGCCAGACGGGTCTCCCCCGCCCGCCCGCAGGGCACGCGCGCGGCATCGGCGGTCGCGGCGCCGCGATCGGGGGCCGCGCCGCCGCAGCCGGCAAGCGTCAGCACCGCCGGCAATCCCGCCCCGGCGACGGCGAGGACGATCCTCGCCCGCCGGGGCAACCCTGCTTTTCCGTTTGAAAGCGACCGATCAGATATCGGCGTAGACATGACGTTCGGCGCGCGCTCCCGGATGGGTGACCGCGCCCTTATAGGCGGGGCCGACCGTCTGGGAATAGCGCCACAACGCGCCCGACTGGTGATCGTTGATCCGCGGCTGCCACCGCGCCCGCCGTTCGGCGAGCACCGCCTCGGGCACGTCGAGGTCGATCGTCCCCGCTTCGGCGTCGATGCGGATGATGTCGCCGTCCTCGACCAGCGCAATCGGCCCGCCGTCGGCGGCTTCGGGGCCGACATGGCCGATGCAGAAGCCGCGCGTCGCCCCCGAAAAGCGCCCGTCGGTGATGAGCGCGACCTTCTCGCCCATGCCCAGCCCGTAAAGCGCCGCGGTGGTCGACAGCATCTCGCGCATGCCGGGGCCACCCTTCGGCCCTTCATAACGGATGATGATGACCTCGCCCTCGTTGATCCGGCGATGCTCGACCGCCTCGAACGCATCCTCCTCGCGGTCGAACACGCGCGCCGGACCTTCGAACTGCAGGCGCTTCATCCCCGCGACCTTCACGATCGCCCCTTCGGGCGCCAGCGTGCCGCGCAGCCCGACGACGCCGCCGGTCGGGGTGATCGGCGTCTTGGCGTCATAGATGACCTTCTGGTCGGGGTTCCACGTCACCGCATCGATATTCTCGCCCAGCGTCTTGCCGGTCACGGTCATGCAGTTGCCGTCGAGCAGCCCGCCCGCGAGCATCGTCTTCATCAGCATGTAGACGCCGCCGGCATCGTACATGTCCTTGGCGACATACTTCCCACCCGGCTTCAAATCCGCCATGTAAGGTGTTGATTTGAAAGCCTCGGCAACGTCATGCAGGTCGAATTCGATCCCGGCCTCGTTCGCCATGGCGGGCAGGTGGAGCGCGGCGTTGGTCGATCCGCCCGTCGCCGCGACGACGCGCGCCGCGTTGATGAAGGCTTCGCGCGTGCAGATGTCGCGCGGACGGATGTTGCGCGCGATCAGTTCCATCACCTGCTTGCCCGCCGCGATCGCGATTTCCTCGCGCGAGCGATAGGGTGCGGGCACCATGTTCGAATTGGGGAGCGACAGGCCGATCGCCTCGCCCACGCACGCCATGGTGTTCGCGGTGAACTGGCCGCCGCACGCGCCGTGGCCGGGGCACGCGACCTTTTCGAGCGCGATCAGCTCGTGCAGCGGGCAATTGCCCGCGGCGTGCTGGCCCACCGCCTCGAACACGTCGACGACGGTGACGTCCTTGTCGTGGAACCGGCCCGGCAGGATCGAGCCGCCATAGACGAAGATCGACGGCACGTTGAGCCGCAGCATCGCCATCATCATCCCCGGTAACGACTTGTCGCACCCGGCAAAGCCGACGAGCGCATCATAGCAATGGCCGCGCACGCTCAGTTCGATCGAATCGGCGATCACCTCGCGGCTCACCAGCGAGGCCTTCATTCCCTGATGGCCCATCGCGATGCCGTCGGTGACGGTGATGGTGTTGAAACGCCGCGGCGTGCCGCCGCCCGCGATCACGCCGCCGCGCGCGGCATCGGCCTGCGCATCGAGCGAGGTGTTGCAGGGGGCGCTGTCGTTACCCGCGCTCGCCACCGCCACAAAGGGCTTGGCGATGTCCGCTTCGGACATGCCCATGGCATAGTAATAGCTGCGGTGCGGCGCGCGCTCGGGGCCGACCGAAACGTGACGGCTCGGCAGGCGGTTCTTGTCAAAGCTGTTGGTCATGGCGCGAAAGCCTATGTCGCCAAACCGCCCCTTTGCGCAAGACTATTGCTCAAAAAATCTGCCAGACGTGCGACGCGCTCGCCCCACGCTGCCGCGCCCGTGGCATCGGCGATGCCGTCGTTGCGGATCTCCAGCGACAGCGAGGCGATGCCGTTGCCCTCGGCATGGCGGTTGAGCGTCGCGTTGAGCACGCGCCCCGAATAGGGTTCGTTGTCGCCCGTCGCGATTCCCGCGGCGCGCAGCCAGTCGATCGCCGGCCGCGCCGCGCGCGCATCGCGGTTATAGAGGACGCCCGCCTCCCAGGGCCGGTCGCTCCCGCCATGCTCCAGCCGCGGGGTGAAACTGTGGATCGCGACGATCAACCGCGGCCGCTGCATGCGGATGCGCGCTGCGATCGCGGCATGATAGGGGGCGTAAAAGCGCGCGATCCGCGCCCAGCGGTCGGCCTCGGCATTGCCGGGGATGGCATGGCCGTCGCTGCGATGCGGGATCAGCCCGCGATTGTCGGGCTCGCGGTTGAGGTCGATCACCAGCCGCGAGACGGTCGCGAGCAGCGCCGGCGCGCCCAGCCGGGCGGCGACCGCGCGCGTCACCGCCGCCGCGCCGATATCGACCGCGATATGCCGGCCGAGCAGTTCGGGCGCGATCCCCAGGTCGATATCGTCAGGAACCGCGTTCGACGCGTGATCGCACAGCAGCAACAGGTCGTGCCGCGCGCCCTCAATCCGTTCGCACACCATGGCGCGGGCCTAGGCGGTCGCGCCCGGCGGGGCAAGCCGCGCCGGCTCCGCGCCTCAATAGGCCGGGCGCCGCCGCTCGCGAAACGCGGTCAGCCCTTCCAGGAATTCGGCGCCGCCATAGGCCGCCTCGAAATCGGGATCGGTCGCCTCACCGCGCAGCGTCCGCTTGAGCAGCCGTACCGAGCCCGGCGCATTGGCGGCGATCGTCGCCGCCACCGCGGCCGCCGTTTCGTCGGCCTTGGCGCTTGCCAGGTCGACCAGCCCGATCCGCTTGGCCTCGTCGGCCGAAATCCGGTCGCCGGTGAACAGCAGCAGCGACGCGACGCCGCGCCCTACCTGCGCCGCCAGCCGGGCGACATCGGCTTCGGGATAGCCGATCCCCAGCCGCGCGGGCGTGATCGCGAACGCGGCGTCCTTGCCCGCCACGCGGACATCGGCCGCCAGCGTCAGCGCCACCGCCGCGCCGAAACAGCCGCCGTCGACCGCCGCGATCACCGGCATCGGCAGGTCGGCGATCCCGTCGATCGCCCGCCGCATCGCCAGCCGGAAGCGCGAGCGCAGCGCGACATCGGCGCGCAGCGTCTCGAACTCATGGACATCGGCCCCCGCCGAAAAAATCCCCGGCACGCCCGATTTCAGGATCACCACCCGCGCCTCGGCCAGGCGGGGCAAGGTATCGGCAAGCGCGTCCCATGCCGCGATCGGCATGGCGTTGCGCGCCTGCGGACGGTTGAGCGAGACGGTCGCGATCGCGCCGTCGAAGGAAAGGTCGATCATGGCGTTTCCCTGTGCCGCAAGCCGCGCCGGCTGTCAGCCCCGTCGCGTCAGACCAGCTCGGTCGCGACGCTCCACCATCCCCGCGCCGCCATCTGCGCCGCCGCATCGGCGCATCGCGCGGCATCGCCAAAGGTCGCGAAACAGGTCGCGCCCGATCCCGACATCCGCACCAGCCCCGCACCGGGCAGCGCCGCCAGCGCGTCGAGCACGGTCCCGATCACCGGCGCGATCGCGCGTGCCGGCGGCTCCAGGTCGTTGCGCCCCGCCGCGGCGACCGCGAGCAGGTCGCCCGCGCCCAGCGGCCCGCGGTCCTGCCC
>JAFABD010000040.1 GCA_023426225.1 Pseudomonadota bacterium
GCCCAGCGCTGCGCCGCGCGGATCTCGGCCTCGCTCACCGCCACGCCCTCGGCCCCGCGCGACGCCAGCACCTCGAACGTCAGCGGCGAGACGCACGGCGTCTGCAACGCGTCGCACGCGGTCGGCGGCGGGTTGCTCCCCACCGGCTCGATCCATCCGGCCGCCAGGCTGCGGCGCATGTCGTCCCACCCCTCGGGCTCGACGGTGACGATCTCGGCCTCGGGCAGCGCAAGCGCGATTCCCGCCGCCAGCCCGCCGCCGCCGCACGGCACGATCGCGCGCACCGGATCGGGCAGCGCCCCCTCGACGATCTGCGACAGCGCCTCGATGCCCGCGCTCCCCTGCCCCTCGATCACCCACGGGTCGTCGAAGCTCGGCACCAGCACCGCGCCGCGCGCATGCGCCAGGTGCGCGGCGATCTTCTCGCGGCTTTCGCGCGCGCGGTCGTACCGGACGACCTCGGCGCCCAGCGCCAGCGTCGCTTCCAGCTTGGCGCGCGGGGCGTCGTCGGGCATCACGATCACTGCGGGCATCCCCAGCCGCCGCGCCGCCCAGGCGACGCCCTGCGCATGGTTGCCCGATGAAAAGGCGACGACGCCGCGCGCGCGCATCGCCGGGTCGATCGCGGTCAGCCGGTGCCACGCGCCGCGGATCTTGAACGCGCCGATCGGCTGCAGCGCCTCGACCTTGAAACACACCTCCACGCCGCGGATTTCCGCGGTCATCAGCGGCGTGCGCGGCAGGATCGCGGCCACCTTGGCGGCGGCGTCGCGCACCCCTGCGCGGGTCGGCTGTCGCAAAATCGTCACGTATTTCCCCTCGCCGTCGATTTCCCGGACTCGAATCACTTTACAGCCGGACTCTCGGACCTTAAATGCGCCCTTCCGCTGCCCCATGGGACTTCCAACCGCAAGGCAGCTTTTGTCACCGTATGCCGCAAGGCAATTGGAGGTCCCTTGAGTTGCACAAGCATCATTGCGCGCTGGGGCTAGCTGCCGCCCTTCGTCCGGTTCAGCCGGTCACGCTCACTCGTCCGCACGCCGCTGCCCGTGCCGCCCGCTTCTTTGTCGAGAAGTTTCCGGGCAAGGCCATGTATGCGGTCAAGGCGAACCCGTCCCCGACGCTGGTTCGGCTGCTGTGGGAAAGTGGCATTACCCATTTCGACGTCGCCTCGATCGGTGAGGTGCGGCTCGTGGCCGGCGTGGCGCCGGAGGCGACGCTGTGCTTCATGCATCCGGTAAAGGCCGAGGAAGCCATCGCCGAGGCTTATTTCGAGCACGGCGTCCGCGTCTTCAGCCTCGACAGCATGGAAGAGCTGGAAAAGATCGTCCGCGCCACCAAGGGCGCGACCGATCTCACGCTGTGCGTGCGGCTGCGCGTGTCGTCGGATCATTCGAAGCTCAGCCTCGCGTCGAAGTTCGGCGCCGGTCCGGGCGAGTCCAAGGCGCTGCTGATCGCGGCCCGCCAGGCGGCCGATGCGCTGGGCATCTGCTTCCATGTCGGCAGCCAGGCGATGTCGCCCGATGCCTATGCCAATGCGATGGAACGCGTCCGCGCGGCCATTGTCGAGGCGGGCGTCACGGTCGACGTGATCGACGTCGGCGGCGGTTTCCCCTCGTCCTATCCGGGCATGGAGCCGCCCCCGCTCGAGCGCTATTTCGCGACGATCCACCGCGCGTTCGAAAGCCTGCCGGTCTCCTATTCGGCCGAACTCTGGGCCGAACCGGGCCGGGCGCTGTGCGCTGAATACAGCTCGCTCATCGTGCGCGTCGAAAAGCGCCGCGGGGCCGAACTCTATATCAACGACGGTGCCTATGGCGCGCTGTTCGATGCGGCGCATGTCGGCTGGCGCTTCCCCGTCCGCCTGCTGCGCGAACCCGATTCGAATGCCAGGGACATGGCGTTCAGCTTCTACGGTCCGACCTGCGACGATCTCGACCATATGGCAGGGCCGTTCCTGCTCCCGGCCGACATCGCGCCGGGCGACTATATCGAAGTCGGCATGCTCGGCGCCTATGGCTGCGCGATGCGTACCGGGTTCAACGGCTTCGGCGCCGCCGATACGGTGGTGATGGAAGACGAGCCGATGGCCTCGATGTACGTCGATGCGGAGCCCGAGGCGGCATCGAACGTCGTCAAGCTGTAACGCACGCCTGCTCAGACGCAGCCCGGTCGGCGGCATGGACCCGGTCCATTGCCTCCCGGCCGGGCGGCGCGCATTTGCCTTTCCGGGCCGCGACGCTCCGGCGCCACGGTCCGACCCACGGGTTTCCGCGTCCCCTTGAATGACGGCGGTTCTTGTGCAGATGGGACACCCCATGACCGACACCAAAATCAACGACACCCGCAAGGCCGAGCTGCTTTCGAAGCAGGTCAAGCACATCGACATCAAGAGCTTCGACGCGCGTCCGATCGTCGACGCGATGGCCGACATGAGCTTCACCAGCCGCGATCTCGGCCGCGCGACCAAGATCTACAACCAGATGCTCGCCGACAAGGACTGCACCGTGGTCCTGGTGATCGCGGGCTCGACCTCGGCCGGCGGCTGCATGGACCTCTATGCCGAGCTGGTGCGCAACAACATGGTCGACGTCGTCGTCGCCACCGGCGCCACCATCGTCGACATGGATTTCTTCGAGGGGCTGGGCCACAAGCACTATCAGGCGCTCGAGGTTCCCGACGACGACACGCTGCGCTCGCTCTACATCGACCGCATCTACGACACCTATATCGACGAGGAGCAGCTCCAGGACTGCGACTTCACGATCAACAAGATCGCGAATTCGCTCGAGCCCAAGGCCTATTCGAGCCGCGCCTTCATCCGCGAGATGGGCAAGTATCTGTCGGAGCACGGCAAGAAGGAAAACAGCCTCGTCAAGCTCGCCTATGAGCATGACGTGCCGATCTTCTGCCCGGCGTTCGTCGACAGCTCGGCGGGCTTCGGCCTCGTCAAGCACCAGGTCGACCAGATGAAGGCCGGCAAGCCCTATATGATGATCGACGCGGTCGCGGACTTCCGCGAGCTGACCGAGATCAAGATCAAGGCGGGCACCACCGGCCTGCTGATGATCGGCGGCGGCGTGCCCAAGAACTTCATCCAGGACACCGTCGTCTGCGCCGAGATCCTCGGCCACGAGGATGTCGAGGTTCACAAGTACGCGGTGCAGATCACCGTCGCCGACGTGCGCGACGGCGCCTGCTCGTCCTCGACGCTTCAGGAAGCGGCGAGCTGGGGCAAGGTCAACACCGGCATCGAGCAGATGGTCTTCGCCGAAGCCGGCTCGGTGATGCCGCTGCTGGCGTCCGACGCGTACCACCGCGGCCACTGGAAGGACCGCGCCAAGCGCGCCTGGGCCAAGCTCTTCGCCTGAGCCTTTCCGCATCGGAACAACACAACGGCCGGGGCGCAATCCCCGGCCGTTGCCACATCCGCCCCCCCCCCCCGCGTCGCCCCGCCGCCCCCATCCCACTCCAACACACCCCACCGTCGCAGCCCATCTCACCCCGACCCACCCCACCGTCGCCCCGGGCTCGGCCCGGGGTCCCGCTTCTCTCCCCCCGCCCATCCCAACAAA
>JAFABD010000057.1 GCA_023426225.1 Pseudomonadota bacterium
AGCCACCGCCGGTCCCCCCGCCGCGGGGACGCCGCGCGCGCCGCCTCGCCGGTCGATCCGCCGTGCCGCCGGCACGCCGGGCTCAGCCGATCCGCGGCGCCAGGATCCGCATCAGCGCCTCGCACCCGGCCGCGTCGCCAGCGTCGAACCGCGCCGGATTGGGGCTGTCGAGGTCGAGCACGCCCAGCAGCACGCCCTGATGGACGATCGGCACCACCAGTTCGGACCGGCTCGCCGCGTCGCACGCGATATGCCCGGCAAAGGCATGGACATCGTCGACAAGCTGCGTCTCGCGCGTCGCCGCGGCGGTGCCGCACACGCCCTTGCCGAACGGGATGCGGATGCACGCGGTCTTGCCCTGGAACGGCCCCAGCACCAGCGTCTCGCCGACATTGCGATAGAATCCGGCCCAGTTGAGGTCGGGCAGGAACTGCCACAGCAACGCCGCGGTGTTGGCCATGTTGGCGATCGCGTCGGGTTCGTCCGCGGTCAGCGAATCGAGCGCGGCCGCAAGCTCGCGGTAAAGGTCGGCCTTGTCGCCGCCGGAGATGTCAAAGCTGTACATGCCGCGCATGTAGGGCGTCCGGTGCGCCGAGGGAACGGGGCGCGCCCGCTCAATCCACCCGCACGCGCCCGCGCCCCGCCTTCACGGCGCTGCGGCCCTTCTTGGCGTCGACGCGGCGCGCCTTGGCGGCCTTGCTCGGCTTGGTCGGGCGCCGCTTCTTGGGCACCAGCGTCGCTTCCTGGATCAGCGCGATCAGCCGTTCGCGCGCATCCTGGCGGTTGAGCAGTTGCGACCGCGCGCCTTCGCTGCGCAGCACCAGCACGCCGTCGCTCGTCAGCCGCGATCCGGCGAGCACCGCCAGCCGCGCCTTCACCGCTTCGGGCAGGTTGGGCGATTGCGCCACGTCGAAACGCAGCATCACCGCGCTGTCGGTGGTGTTGACGTGCTGGCCGCCCGGCCCGCCCGCGCGGACGAAGCTTTCCTCGATCTCGTCGCTGTCGATCGCGATCGCGCGCGTGATGCGGATCCACGCCATGCGGCCCGGCTCCCGCGGCTCAGCGGCCGTCGCGCGGGGCGCGCGTGCCGGTCGCGGCCTCAGCCATGGTCGAACCCCGCCGCGGCGAAACGTTCGGGCATCGGCGCCTGGCCGTGCACGTCGGGCTTGCCCGCGCGCGGCACCGTCAGCTCGGCGGCATGGAGCATCAGCGCGGGGCCGCCGCGGCCATAGACGGGGTCGCCCAGGATCGGGATGCCCAGCCCCTCGGCAGCGTGGACGCGGATCTGGTGCGTGCGTCCGGTTTCGGGAAAGAAGGCGACCAGCGCGCGGCCCGCATTTTCGGCGATCAGCTTCCACCGCGTCCGCGCGGGCTTGCCCCGCGGATCGCCGCGCATCCGCCAGCCGGTCTCGGCGGTCGACGTCTTGGCGAGCGGCAGGTCGATCGCGCCGCTCGGTTGCGCGGGAACGCCGTCGAGGATCGCCAGATAGCGTTTGGTGACCGCGCCCGCCTCGAACGCCTGGGCAAAGCGGCGCAGCGCCTTGGGGTTGCGCGCGAGCAACAGGCAGCCGCTCGTGTCGCGGTCGAGCCGGTGGACGGGCACCGGCGCGCGCTGGAATCCGAAACGCAGCGCGTCGAGCCGGTCCTCCAGGCTCGGTGCGCGGTCGCGCGGGCGGTCGACCGGCAGCCCTGCGGGCTTGTCCAGCACGATTGCCTCGCCGTCGATGAAGAGTACCCGGTCCTGCAGCATCGCCTTCCTATAGCGGGTTGCGCCCAAAGCGGAAGGACGCGGGTGCGGCGGCGCGGGGTCGAATGGAGAGTCGAATCGAAAAGGGGCGGCCGGGTCGGGGGGGAACCCGGGCCGCCCCTCGGGGGCCGGTCGCATGCGCGGGGGGAGGGGGGGGACTCCCCGTCCGCGCGACCGGCGGTCCGCTTTACTTGGCCAGCTTCGCCGCAACCTCGGCGATCTGGCGGCCCTGATAACGCGCGCCTTCGAGTTCGGTTTCGCTCGGGCTGCGGCTGCCGTCGCCGGCGGCGAGCGTCGTCGCGCCATAGGGGGCGCCGCCGACCACTTCGTCCATCCGCATCTGGCCCTGGAAGCCATAGTTGAGGCCGACGACGACCAGCCCGAAGTGCATCAGGTTGGTGATGATCGAGAACAGCGTCGTTTCCTGGCCGCCATGCTGGCTCGCGGTCGAGGTGAACGCGCCGCCCACCTTGCCGTTGAGCGCGCCCGATGCCCAGACGCCGCCGGCGGTGTCGAGGAACGCTGCCATCTGGCTCGCCATCCGGCCGAAGCGGGTGGGGGCACCCATGATGATCGCGTCATACTGCGTCAGCGCCTGCGCGTTCTCGATCACCGGGTGCGGCGAATCGGTCTTGAAGTGCGCGGCGGCGACGACTTCGGCCGGCGCGGTCTCGGGGACGCGGCGGATATCGACCTCGGCGCCGGTGCTGCGCGCACCCTCGGCGACGGCTTCCGCCATCTGCTCGAGATGGCCGTAGGACGAGTAATAGAGGACGAGCACTTTGGTCATTGGAACGGCTCCCTTTGTGGTGTGAATTGCGGGTTTGGGACGGTTTTTGCCGGTGAACGGCGGTTTTTGACGGCGAATGGCGGCTTTGGTCCCGCCATTGGGGCGGGTTTCCGGCCCGGCGGGCGGGGTCAGGCGCTGTCGACCAGCACGATCTCGGCGTCCTCGATCGCGGCGATTTCCAGCCGCTGGCCGCCCGTGATCGCCGCGCCGTCGCGGGCTTCCAGCCGCGTCTCGCCCAGCGTCACCACGCCGCGCGCCACCACCAGATAGGCGTGGCGACCGGCCGCGACGGCGTGCTCGACGCTCGTGCCGCCGCGCAGCGTCGCGCCCAGAACCCGCGCATTTGCGCGGATCGGCAGCGCCTCGTCGTCCTCGGCATAGCCCGATGCAAGCGGCACCAGCCGCCCGTCGCGCGCCTCGCGCGGAAAGGGCTTGGTTCCCCAGCTCGGCCGCCCGCCGCGCTCGCGCGGCTCGATCCAGATCTGGAACAGCGTCGTCGTTTCGGGCTCCAGATTGTACTCGGCATGGCGCACGCCTTCGCCCGCACTCATCACCTGCACGTCCCCGGCGCCCGTCCGCCCGGTATTCCCCATCGAATCCTGATGCGTGATCGCGCCGCTGCGGACATAGGTGATGATCTCCATGTCGCGATGCCCGTGCGGCGGAAATCCGGTGTTGGGCGCGATCTCGTCATCGTTCCACACGCGCAGCGCACCCCAGCTCATCCGCGCCGGATCATAATAATCGGCAAAGCTGAAATGGTGGTGCGCGTTCAGCCAGCCGTGGTCGGCATGGCCCAGGCGCGAAAAGGGGCGTTTCTCGATCATCTCGGCGACACTCCGTCGGCTACGAGGCTTCAGATAGGCGTCGCCGACGACGCGCGAAATGGAAACCTTGGAAACCGATCGTTTCCGATGCTACGCTCCACGCGCGCAACAAGGGGCGGGAAGCACGCAATGAAGCTGCCGGACTTCGAGGCTTGGGCGATTTTTGCCAGCGTGGTCGAACATCGTTCGTTCAGCGGCGCGGCCGAGGCGCTCGCGGTGTCGAAGGCGACCGTGTCCAAGGCCGTCGCGCGGCTCGAGGCGCGGCTGGGAACTGCGCTGTTCCACCGCACCTCGCGCCGGTTGACGCTCACCGAAAGCGGCCATGCGCTTGCCGAACATGCCAAGCGCCTGCTCACCGACGGCGAGGCGGCCGAGGAGGCGGCGTTCGAAAGCGCAGGCGCGCCGGTGGGGCTGATCCGCGTCGCGGCCCCGCTCACCTTCGGCATCCGCCACCTTGCGCCGCTGCTCGCCGAGTTCATGGAAGCGCACCCTGGCATCCGCATCGACCTGCGGCTCTCGGACACGCGCGTCGACATTGTGGGCGAGGGGATCGACGTCGCGGTGCGCATCGCCGAGCTTCCCGACAGTTCGCTGCGCGCGCGGCGGCTGGGGGCAGTGCGCGGCTATGTCGTTGGGGCCCCCGCCTATTTCGACCGGATGGGGCGGCCCGCCCATCCGGCCGACCTCGCGCGCCATGCCTGCCTTATCTATACCAACACCGCGGCGCCCGAACTTTGGCGTTTCCGTCGCGCGGGCGGCGAGGAGGCGGTGGTTCGCGTCGACGGCCCGCTGCGCACCGACAGCGGCGATTCGATGCTGCCGGCCTTGCGCGCGGGGCTGGGCGTGGCGCGACTGCCCGATTTCCTGGTGGACGAGGATCTGGCCGCCGGCCGGCTCGAGGCGGTGCTCGACGCGTGGCGCTGGGGCGCGCCCGCGCTCCACCTCATCACGCCGCCGGGCACGCTGCGCCCCGCCCGCGTCGAGGCGCTGCTCGCCTTTCTCGCGGACCGGCTCCGGCGGCTGTGCGATGCGGCCCGTGCGTCCGAACCGGAAACCGACGTTCCGGAGAATGCCTGAAAACCGGTCGGGCAATCCGCCGTTCGCGGTTAGGCGGAAATTAACCTTTTGCCTTCAGATGGGGTTAGGTTAATGAATTCGTCCCGCGCATCGGGCAACCGGACAGGCTCGGGGATGTGCGAGGACAGGGGAACCGGCGATGCGCGTGCTGCTGATCGAAGACGAACCTTCGACCGCCAAGGCGATCGAGCTTATGCTCACGACCGAGGGCTTCAACGTCTATACCACCGATCTCGGTGAAGAGGGCCTCGATCTCGCCAAGCTCTACGATTACGACATCATCCTCCTCGACCTCAACCTCCCCGACATGCACGGCTGTGACGTGCTGAAGAAGGTCCGGGTCGCCCGCGTCCAGACGCCGGTGCTGATCCTGTCGGGCATCAACGAAATGGATTCGAAGGTCCGTTCGTTCGGTTTCGGCGCCGATGATTACGTGACCAAGCCTTTCCATCGCGAGGAGCTGATCGCACGCATTCACGCCGTCGTCCGCCGGTCCAAGGGGCACAGCCAGTCGGTCATCCGCACCGGCAAGCTCGCCGTCAACCTCGACGCCAAGACGGTCGAAGTCGACGGTGCGCGCGTGCATCTGACCGGCAAGGAATATGCGATGCTCGAGCTGCTCTCGCTGCGCAAGGGCACCACGCTGACCAAGGAAATGTTCCTCAACCATCTCTATGGCGGGATGGACGAACCCGAACTCAAGATCATCGACGTGTTCATCTGCAAGCTGCGCAAGAAGCTGAGCATGGCGTGCGGCGGTGACAATTATATCGAGACCGTTTGGGGCCGCGGCTATGTGTTGCGTGAGCCCGACGGCGGCGAAGAATCGGTGCCGGCCGTCGCCTGACGCGCCCGGTTTTCCCAACCTGACCCCACGGCAACGGGTCGCGAACCGCAAGGTCCGCGGCCCGTTCGCTTTGGGGCGTTTTTGTGCCTGCCCAGGTCGGTGTCAGCGCCCGGCCGGCCGCCGTCGCCGCGCCTCGGCGTGGCGCTCGGCATGGTCGAGCAGCGCCTCCAGATCGGCGCGCTCGACGTCGAAGCTCTCGCCCATCGCGGCGATCGCGGCGTCGATGTCCTCACCCAGCAGCCGCGGCGCGGGCGGCGGTGCCGCCGGCCGATGGGGGTAGCTGTGCCCCGACAGCCGATGGAAACCCCAGCCGACCGCCGCCAGCGCGAGTGCGTTGAGCGCCACCGGCGCGACCGCCAGCGACCAACCGCGCGCCGCCAGCGCCGGTCCGCCAAGCACAGCGAGCAGCGCGCATGCGCCCCCCGGCGGATGCAGGCAGCGCAGCAGCGACATCAGCACGATCGCGCCGCCCACCGC
>JAFABD010000086.1 GCA_023426225.1 Pseudomonadota bacterium
GCTGCGTCCCGGCAACAGCCATGTCGTCAGCACCGCGGCGAGCAACGGCGCGAGCAGCCCGGGGAAATGCGTCGGCAGGCTCCCCGCGCGCACCACGACGCCCGCCCGCCACAACGGCAGCCAGCACGCCCAGGCGATCGCATAGGCAAGCCCGCAAAAGACAAGGATCTCGGCGCCCTCGCGCCGCAACAGCGCCGCGCGCCGCGCCCGCTCGGGGATCGCCGCGCTCATGCCGCCGCCCTCGCGCAAAAATCCCCCGCGCAGCATCTGCACGAGGGTTCGGGGCGACCGGCCCGGCATCGGCGCATTGCGCCGGCAAACTGGCTGGGGTGGGAGCCGGAACGACCCGCTACGAAATCGTTACGGCTGCTTCCTTCCGGATCTGACCGGGTTGGCGACGGTACCGTCCGCCCGACTCCCGCGGCGCATATGGTCGATGCCGCGGCCCGACGCAAGGGGGTGTCGCCCGCCATCGCCCTTCCCCCACCGGCCGGCGTTCGCCTCAGTCGCCCGCCGCCGCGGCCGCCCGCGCATGGCGTTCGGCCAGCACGTCCTCGGCGCGGTCGCCGGTGCGGCGGAGCGCCTCCAGCTCGGCCTCGCTCTTGGTCTCGATCCCCATCACCTCGTCGCGCGCGCCCTGCATCGCGTGGATCAGCTCGTCGATCTTGAGGTGGAGCGCCGCTTCGTGCCGCTTCTGCTGGTTGAGTACCATCTGCGTCAGCGTGATCGCCAGCACCGAAAGCACCAGCGTTAGGATCTCGGTCGCCTGCTTGCCCAGCGGCAGCAGGAACCAGGCGGCGCAAAACAGCACCATGCCGATCTGGGCCAGCGGATGCCCCGCAATGTCCGCGCCCACGTCGGAAACGCGGCAGCCGACATTGTACAGGCCCTGCAGAAGCGCGGATTTCGTCACGCTGCCCCAACGATCGGCTCCGTCATCGGGTTCCTGCGCGGCGTTGCGATCAGTGTCCGGTCACGCCCCACAGCTTGACGAGCACGCCGATCACCAGACTCGCGACCGCCAGCACCGCGATCAGCGTGGCAAAGCGCGGCCCGAAACCCGATTGGGGATTTTCGCTGGTATCAAGCTTCATTTTTCCGCCTCCCGCGCCCCTTTGGCCGCAGGCAAGCTAGCATCGTCCCCCGGGGCTGTCGGAATCCGGATTGATACGCAGGCGAAGCGAGCCGGCTCCGCCGCCGCGCCTCACCGCCCCTGCATGTCGCGATGCGCAGGCGGCATCCGCACGGTCAGCCCGTTCAGCGCCTCGCCGAGCACGATCTGGCACGCCAGCCGGCTCGTCCGCGTCGCGCCGATCGCCAGGTCGAGCATGTCCTCCTCTTCCTCGCTCGCCGGGGCCAGCCGCGCAAAGTCCTCGGCGGCGACGATGACGTGGCAGGTCGAACACGCCATCTGCCCTTCGCACGTCCCCTCCAGCGGCTGCCCCGCCTCCTGCGCGACGTCGAGCAGCGTATCGCCCGCGCGCGCGTCGACTTCCTGCACCGTCTCGCCGTCGGCGCCCACGAAACGCACGCGGATCATGCCCGCATCCCCTGCGCCCGCGCCGCACTGTCGATTCGACCGATCGCCCCCATCAGTTCCTCCTCGCTCGTATAGCGGCCAAAGCCGATCCGGATGCTCGACCGCGCCTCGGCATCGGTCAGCCCGATCGCCCGCAGGACGTGGCTCGGCCGCCCCGATCCGCTGGCACAGGCCGATCCCGCCGAAAAGGCGATGTCCCGCAGGTCCGAGATCAGCCGCCCCGCGTCAAGGCCCGCGCGACGGATGTTCAGATTGCCGCGATACCGCGCCTCGGCGCTGCCGTTGAGCACCCATTCGGCCCCCAGCGCCGCGCGCGCCGCATCGAACAGCCGCGCGACATGCGCCGCGTCCGCCGCCGCGCCCGCGCCGGCCAGCGCCGCCGCCGCGCCGAATTCCGCGCACAATGCGGGCGAAAGCGTTCCGGATCGCCCCGCCGCCTCCTGCATCCCGCCGTGAAGCAGCGGCGCGATCGTCACCCCGTCGCGGATCCACAGCGCGCCGATCCCCTTCGGCCCGTGGATCTTGTGCGCCGACACGGCGACCAGGTCCGCCGTCGCGGGCACCGGCATCCGGCCATAGCCCTGCACCGCGTCGCACAGGAACAGCGCGCCCGCCGCGTGCGCCAGTTCGGCCAGCGCCGCGACCGGCTGGCACACGCCGATCTCGTTGTTGACGCGCATCGCCGCGACCAGCGCCGTGCCCGGCCCGATCGCTGCGCGCGCCGCGTCCAGGTCGACGATCCCGTCGCGCCCGACCGGCAGCACGATACAGCGCCGCCCCGCCGCCGCCATCGCCGCCACGGGATCGAGCACCGCGGCATGTTCGGTCGCCAGCGTCACGATCGTCCCCGGCCCCACGCCCTTGATCGCCCAGTTGAGCGCCTCGGTCGCGCTCGCGGTGAACGTCACCTGCCCGCCGGGCGGCATCAGCGCCGCCACCTGGTCGCGCGCATGCTCCACCGCCGCCCGCGCGCGGCGCCCGGCGGCATGGCTCGAATGCGGGTTGGCGTGCTGGTCGCGCAGCCAGGGCAGCATCGCCTCCAGCGCCTCGGGCGCCAGCGGCGTCGTCGCCTGATAGTCGAGATAGGTCATGCCGCGCGCGCAGCCGCCCCTTGCGCGGTGTCGCGCCACGCCGCGGCGAACCGCGCGACCGCCGCCGCGTCGGTCGTGCGGCCAAAGCTCACGCGCACCACCTCGCGCAGCGCGGGTGCCTCCCACCCCATCGCCGACAGCACATGGCTCGGCCGCATCGACCCCGACGAACACGCGCTTCCCGCCGACACCGCGATGCCCGCCAGGTCGAACCGGATCAGCTGCGCCGCCGCGGTGACGCCGGGCATGCGATAGCTGCCGATCAACGGGCTGCGCGGGCTGTCGCCGCCCACCACCTCGCCGCCCGCCGCGACGATCTCCGCCTCCAGCGCGGCGCGCAGCACGGCATAGGGGGCCAGCGGCTCGGGCACCGCCAGCGCGGCGGCAAAGCCCAGCGCGCCCGGCAGGTTCTCGGTCCCCGCGCGATAGCCCTTTTCCTGCCCGCCCATCGGCGCCAGCGCGGCAAAGTCGCGGATCATCAGCGCGCCCACGCCCGGCGGTCCGCCGCGCTTGTGCGCCGACACCGCGACCAGGTCGGCATGGCGCAGCAC
>JAFABD010000114.1 GCA_023426225.1 Pseudomonadota bacterium
CCCGTGAAGCAATCGCAGAGGCCCGGGACGATGGACGATTGCCGATCCTCGTCGGCGGCACGGGCATGTATCTCCGCACGCTGATCGACGGGATCGCACCGGTTCCCGAGATCGATCCCGCAATCCGTGACGAGGTACGCGCGCTTCCGGTTGCGGAGGCGCACCGAGCACTCCAGCAGGAGGACCCGGCGGCCGCGACCAAGCTTCGCCCCACCGACACGAGCCGGGTTGCCCGTGCGCTGGAAGTCGTTCGGTCCACCGGGCGACCACTCGGCGCGTGGCAGGCCGAACGTGTCGGGGGAATCGGCGATGCGATCACCCTCGCCGCGTTCATCCTGCTTCCCGATCGCGACTGGCTGGGCGAACGGATCGACCGGCGCTTCGCCATGATGGTCGACGCCGGTCGCGACGAGGTCGAACGCCTCCTTGCGCGGAGCGATGTCCCGGCCGACGCCCCTATCCTGCGCGCGATCGGCGTGCCCGAAATGCGCGCCCTGATTACGGGCCAGATCGACCGGAAGGCGGCGATCGCCGCGGGAGCGCTCGCATCGCGCCAATATGCGAAACGGCAATATACCTGGTTCCGACGCCAGCCCCCGGAGAGCTGGCACCGCCGGGAAGAGACACAAACGAGTCACCTTGCCGACATTTTTGAACGATTCTTTCTCATTTAACTATTGACGTGCAGTTTTGTTGCCTTTAGCGACCCGCACTCTGGCGGCACCGTATCAAGGAGTCGCGCGTGATGGAGGCAAATGTGGTCGAGAAATGCGGAGCGGACATCCTGATCGAGGCGTTGTGCGACCTCGGGGTGGAAGTCGTGTTCGGCTATCCCGGCGGCGCGGTGCTCCCCATCTATGATGCGCTGTTCAAGCAGGACCGGATCAAGCACATTCTCGTCCGGCATGAGCAGGCCGCGACGCACGCGGCCGAGGGCTATGCCCGCTCGACGGGAAAGCCCGGCGTGGTGCTCGTCACGTCGGGCCCGGGGGCAACCAATGCAATCACCGGCATCACCGACGCGCTGATGGATTCGATCCCGATGGTGGTCATCACGGGTCAGGTGCCGACCGGGCTGATCGGCACCGACGCATTTCAGGAAGCCGACACCGTCGGCATCACGCGGCACTGCACCAAGCATAATTATCTGGTGAAGGATCCGGCGCGGCTGGGACGGATCGTCCACGAGGCCTTCCACATCGCGACTTCGGGTCGCCCCGGCCCCGTCGTCATCGACATCCCCAAGGACGTTCAGGTTGCCACCGCGGCCTATGCCGATCCGGGGCCGATCACGCACAAGACCTATCGTCCCACCACCGCCCCCGACCGCAATGCGATCGAGGAAGCCGTCGACATGCTCGCCGCGGCCGAGCGCCCGATTTTCTATACGGGCGGCGGCGTCATCAATTCCGGCCCGGAGGCGTCGCGGCTGTTGCGCGAGCTGGCGGCGCTCACCGGGGCGCCGGTTACCTCGACCCTGATGGGGCTGGGCGCATTTCCTGCCTCTTCGCCCCAGTGGTTGGGGATGCTGGGGATGCACGGCACCTACGAGGCCAACTGGGCGATGAACAAGGCCGACCTGATCATCGCGCTGGGCGCGCGTTTCGATGATCGCGTTACCGGTCGCCTCGACGCCTTTTCCCCGCACTCGCGCAAGATCCACGTCGATATCGATCGTTCGAGCGTGAACAAGAATGTTCGCGTCGACCTGCCGATCATTGCTGATGTCGGTGCGGCATTGGCGCAGATGATCGAACTGTGGCACGCCCGCCAGCATCCGCGACCGGACCTCACCGACTGGTACAACCGCATCGAGGGCTGGCGGCAGATCCGTTGCCTCGACTTCGACGAGTCGAACGAGCGCATCATGCCCCAGCGCGCGATCCGTGCGCTGGAAGCCGCAACGCGCGGCCGGGCGCCGATCATCTCGACCGAGGTGGGCCAGCACCAGATGTGGGCGGCACAGCATTTCGGGTTCGAATCGCCGAACAAGTGGCTGACCAGCGGCGGACTGGGCACGATGGGCTATGGCCTGCCGGCAGCGATCGGCGCGCAACTGGGCAATCCCGGCGCGTTGGTGATCGACATTGCGGGCGAGGCGTCGATCCAGATGAACATTCAGGAACTGGCGACGGCGACGCAATACCGTCTGCCGGTGAAGGTGTTCATCCTGAACAACGAATATATGGGCATGGTTCGCCAGTGGCAGCAGCTGACCTATCAGAGCCGTTATGCCGAAAGCTATTCGGACGCCCTGCCCGATTTCGTGAAGCTCGCCGAAGCCTATGGCTGGAAGGGCATTCGTATCGAGCGCCCCGATCAGCTGGAGGACGGCATCGCCGCGATGCTTGCGCATGACGGCCCGGTGCTGGTCGACTGCCTGGTCGCCAAGCTCGCCAACTGCTTTCCCATGATCCCCTCGGGCGCAGCACATACCGAAATGCTGCTTCAGGCAGCCGAGGTATCGGGCGAGATGGACGACGAAGCCAAGGCGCTGGTCTGATCACGGGATGTTCGGGTCTCCGCACCCTTGGGGCGGGGATCGAAGAGGGTAGTCATGCACATCAAGGAAGAAGCCATCGAGCGCCACACGCTGGCGGTCATCGTCGATAACGAGCCCGGCATCCTCGCGCGGATCGCCGGCCTGTTCACCGCCCGCGGCTATAACATCGAAAGCCTGACGGTGTCGGAAATCAGCGATGACAATCTCATCAGCCGGATCACCATCGTCACCTCCGCCTCCGCCGCGGTGATGGAGCAGGTGATCGCCCAGCTCGAGCGGCTGGTTCCGGTCCACAAGGTCACCGACCTGACGCGCCACGGCCCGCATGTCGAACGCGAGCTCGCCCTGGTGAAGGTGGCGGGAACCGGCGACCATCGGATCGAGGCACTGCGGCTGGCCGAGGTCTATCGCGCACGCGTGGTCGACGCCACGATCTCTAGCTTCGTGTTCGAGGTCACGGGCACGATCGAAAAGATCGACAAGTTCGTCGAACTGATGCGCGAAGTCGGGCTGGTGGAGGTCGCACGGACGGGTATCGTCGCGATCTCGCGCGGCAAGGAACCGGCATAATCGCGCCTCCGGTATTTCACATCGCCCCGGACGGGTCCGGGGAGCCGCTATTCCTGGCGACGAAAAACAAGCTGGCCCCCGGCTTGAGACCGGGGTGACGAAAGGGAAGAAGAAATGCGTGTCTATTATGATCGCGATGCCGATCTGAACCTGATCACGAGCAAGAAGATCGCCATCCTCGGCTATGGCAGCCAGGGCCATGCTCATGCCCAGAATCTGCGGGACTCGGGCGTGAAGGAGGTGGCGATTGCGCTCCGCCCCGGCTCCGCGTCGGCGGCAAAGGCCGAAGCGGCCGGCTTCAAGGTGCTCAGCAACCAGGATGCCGCCGCATGGGCCGACATCCTGATGATCCTCGCGCCCGACGAACACCAGGCGGGTATCTGGGAAGCCGACCTCAAGGGCCGGATGAAGCCGGGCGCGGCGCTCGCCTTTGCGCACGGTCTGAATGTCCATTTCGGCCTGATCGAGCCGCCTGCGGACATCGACGTCATCATGATCGCCCCCAAGGGCCCCGGCCACACCGTGCGCAGCGAATATGTCCGCGGCGGCGGCGTTCCCTGCCTGATCGCCGTCCACCAGGACGCCTCGGGCAACGCGCACGATGTGGCGCTTGCCTATGCCTCGGGCGTCGGCGGCGGCCGATCGGGCATCATCGAAACCAACTTCAAGGAAGAGTGCGAAACCGACCTGTTCGGCGAGCAGGCGGTGCTGTGTGGCGGCATCACCCATCTGATCCAGGCGGGTTTCGAAACGCTGGTCGAGGCCGGCTATGCCCCCGAAATGGCGTATTTCGAGTGTCTCCACGAAACCAAGCTGATCGTCGACCTGCTGTATGAAGGCGGCATCGCCAACATGCGCTATTCGATTTCGAACACGGCCGAATATGGCGACATCACGACGGGGCCGCGCATCATCACCGATGAGACCAAGGCCGAGATGAAGCGCGTGCTTGCCGACATCCAGTCGGGACGCTTCGTCAAGAACTTCGTGCTCGACAACCGTGCGGGCCAGCCGGAACTGAAGGCCGCGCGGAAGGCCGCTGCAGCGCATCCGATCGAAAAGGTCGGCAGCGAACTCCGCGCAATGATGCCGTGGATCGGCGCGAACAAGCTGGTCGACAAGAGCCGCAACTGATCGTCATTCGGGCGTCCCGACCCCGCATCGACGCGGGTCCGGGACGCCCATAAACTTCACTGAACTTCGCCTGCGCGCGGTGCCGCAGGCGTTGACCCCCTCTGGCGATTTCGCCGCCTCACGGCATGGCGATTGCCTTCACCGCACCCATGGGTCAGGTTCCGGCGCAGAGCTGCTGGGAGGATGCGCATGGCCGACGATCATGAAGGGCGCGACGGCGCGAAACGGATCGAGGCCTTTTCCGATGGGGTGATCGCGATCATCATCACGATCATGGTGCTGGAAATGCACGCCCCCGAAGCACCGGGCATCGGCCCGCTGCTCGCGCTGTGGCCGGTGTTCCTCGCTTACCTGCTCAGCTACCTTTACGTTGCGATCTATTGGGTCAACCATCACCGGCTGTTCCACTTCGCCACCCGGGTGAGCAACGGCCTGCTCTGGGCCAATATCGCGCTTCTCTTTACGCTTTCGCTGGTGCCCTTCGCGACTGCCTATCTTGGCAGCCAGCATTTCAGCCGCCCGGCCACGCTGCTTTACATGCTGGTGATGCTCCTGCCGTCCTTCGCTTATGGCTGGCTTCAGCGCGTGATCCGGCGCACCGGCGCAGACCATGCCGAGGCACGCCATTACCATCGCCGGATGGGGCGCAAGATCGTGGTGGCGTCGCTGATCTACCTCTTCGGGCTCGTCGTGGCGCTGTGGTCGCCCGCCATCGGTCTCGCCTGTGCCGCACTGGTGGCACTATCCTGGTGTCTCGCCGAAAGTCCGCTCGACCGGATGTTCGAGCGCTGAAGGGCCGCGGCCGGGGATCGCCCCGGCCGCGACAGAAGCGATCAGAAGCCAACGCGTGCGCGAACGCCGTAATAGCGCGGGGTTCCCGGATAGCCGGCATAGTTGCCGTTCTGCTCCGGGACGCCAAAGCCGGAAATATAGTAGAACTGGTTGGTCAGGTTCTCCACCCAGAACTCAAGGCTGTATTTGCGATCGCTCGACTGGACACCGACCGCGGCGGAAACGAGCGCATACCCCTGATTGTAGAGCGCGTTGCGCCCGTTCGCGTCGGGAAGGCCCGAGGGAATGTTGACCTCGCTATTGTAACGGGCATCGACATGGACGAGGCCGTTCAGCCGGCCCGTGATCGGCGGGGTCCAGGTGCCGGCGATCGTGATCGTGTGCTTGGGCTGGTTCTCAATCTGCAAACCCTCGCGGCCCTGCAGCGGCGTGCCGGCGAAGTTGTTGCCGGTCTTGTCATATTTGGCGTCGATGAAGCTGTACCCCATCTGGAAAACCAGGTCGCGCTGCGGCTGGACAGTCGCCTCGACTTCGACGCCCTTGCTGGTCGTCTTGGGCACATTCTGGACGACGAAGTTGGTGCCGCTGAAAACCAGGCTCTGAAGGTCGTAGAATTTTGAATAGAAGCCGGCGATGTTGATCGTGAAGCGCGAACTCAGCCCCGCCTTCACCCCCAGTTCGTAGGAATCGACCGTCTCACGCCCGAAATGCAGGTCGCTGCCCTGCGCGCCGTTGCCGCCCAGCAGCGCAGAATCGAACGTCGCCTGGTCGAGATTATACCCGCCCGACTTGTACCCGTGGTCATAGCTGGCATAGCCGAGGATGCGTGGCGTGAACTTGTATGCCAGCTTGACCGTACCGGTGAGCTGGTCCTCGCTGCGACTATCCGCATAGTTACCATTGAACTCGCTGTTCACCGCCGGATTGCAGCTGAGCAGGAACAGGTTGTTGAACAGCCCCGGAACCTGGCGAAGGATGTTGGCATAGGCCGCCGCCGCGGCATTGCCCGTCCGGGCCTGATTGAAGAAGGTGCAACTGCCTGTATTGCTGTTGATCGACGCCGTGAGATCCTTGGTCTCGTGATTGTACCGCGCGCCAAGCGTCAACGAGAGCTTGTCGGTGATGTTGACGATGTTGTGGGTGAAAATGGCGAAGGCATTGGTCTTCACCCGAAAATCGTCGTTGTTGTTGCCCTGCCCCGCGCTGGCACCCGGAAGCGGTTGTGCGGCCAGCGCGGCAAGGCCCGGGACGACCGCGATCCCCGGGATCGGGGCGGTGCCCGCCTGAGCGCGGAACAGCGTGACCAGCGGCGCCAACTGGCCGTAAGCCGCAGGCGGCGCCGCAGGGTTGAGCAGCACCTGCCCGAAGGTCGGCACCCCTGCCCCCAACGACCCATAAAATTGCACCGGTGTGCCGAACAACGGCTGCAACTGTGCCGAGAAGATCGAGTCGACATAGCGGTTTACGTCGCTGCCAACCCGAACGGTGTCCCGCAGCTTGTTGGTCTCGTTCAGGTAAAAACCACCGATCAGCCAGTCGAGCTTTCCGCCGAGGGTCGATCCTTGCAGCCGCAATTCCTGGGTGAAATCGTTCAACTGGTTGCGATAGCCGTCGCGGTAGGCACGATCGATCCCCGAAAAGTCGATGTCCTGTGACCGCAATGCCCGCCAGTTGCGATAGGCGGTGATCGACGTCAGCCGCGTGTCGCCGAAACTGTAGTTGATCTCGCCAGAGAACCCGTAATCGCGGATCTTTTCGCCATAATCGCGATTGGGGGAAATTGCCTGGATCCGGTCACTGGGCGCGCCGGTGTACAGGCCGACCCGTCCCTGTGCGCCGGCAATTGCCTGAATCACCGGCGCAAGAGGACCGCGCACCGCGGAAACAACGCCGCAGCAATGTTCATCGGTCTCATAGTAATCGGCAATCAGCCGGATCGTCAGGTCACTGCTGTCATACAGCGCCTGACCGCGCATCAACCAGCGATTGCGGTCGTTCATCGCGCGATCGCTGTTTGCGTCCTTGATATAGCCGTCGCGTTTGCGATAGGCGCCGTCAAGCCGCAGCGCGACCTTCTCACCGACCGGGCCGGTGACCGCGCCGCGCAGTTCATAAGCGTTGTAGTTGCCGTAACCGCCCTCGACATAGCCGCCGAGGTCGAACTTGGGCTGGGCCGTGGTGATGCTGAGCGCACCCGCCGAAGTATTGCGCCCGAACAGTGTCCCCTGGGGACCACGCAGCACCTCGACGCGGTCAAGTTCGGGCAGTTCGGAAATGGCGACACCGGCCCGCGAACGGAAAACCCCGTCGATGAACACGCCGACGGCAGGCTCGAACCCCGGATTGTCGCCGCCGGTGGTGATCCCGCGGATATAGATGGTGGTGCCGGTTGCGGAGGATTGCCCGGTCGACGACTGGAGCGACGGTGCCAACTGTTCAAGGTCGCGGATATTGTCGACGCCTGCGTTTTCCAACAATTGCGGCCCGATCGCCGTCACTGCGATCGGCACGTCCTGGACCGTCTCGTTTCGTCGGGTCGCAGTAACGATGATCTCGTTTGCCGAGGTGAATTCGGATGCCTGCGCCTTGGCGCCGGCACTATCCTCTTGCTTCTTGTCCTGCGCGTGAACCGGCGACGTCATCGCCAACACAAGCGCCGTCGCTCCGAGCAAATCGCCCTTTCGCATGACCAGCCTCTCCCCTGTTGGTCGCGCCGATCTTGCGCCGGTCGCGACTTTTGTCTTTTTCAGACAGCTCGACTATCGCCCGATTTTTCGGGGCGTCAACGGACAAGGCGGGCCGGGTATTTCTGCTTGCCGTCGCTGCCTGACCGCGGGCATTGCGCCACGCCCGATGACGCTGGCGCAACGGCTCAAACCGTAGCGTCACGCCCGCATGCGACGGAAAGGACAAGCCATGCACGATTCCCATGACGAGGCAGATGACGGCTACATGCTGGCACCGCCGCCCAAGATTCCCGTGCCCAACGCGGTCGCCGATGCGGTTCGCACGCTGATTCGCTGGGCGGGCGATGATCCGGATCGCGAAGGCCTGCGCGACACGCCGAAGCGCGTTGCCCGCGCCTGGAAGGAATATTGCGCCGGCTATTCGGAGAATCCCGCGCACCATCTGTCGCGCGTGTTCGAGGAGGTCGGCGGCTATGACGAGATCGTGCTGCTGAAGGACATTCCCTTTCAGTCGCATTGCGAACACCACATGGCACCGATTACCGGCAAGGCATCGATCGCCTATTTGCCCAGGAACCATGTTGTCGGCATCTCGAAACTCGCGCGCGTTCTCCACGCTTTCGCCCGCCGCCTTCAGGTCCAGGAGCGACTCACGGCGGAAGTCGCCGACTGCATCTGGAATCACCTGCACCCGCTCGGGGTCGCGGTGGTGATCGAGGCGCAGCATGGCTGCATGACCGCGCGCGGCGTCCGCACGCCGGGGGTCGGAATGGTCACCAGCCGGATGATGGGCGTGTTCCGTGACGATGAGCGCAGCCGCGCCGAAGTGCTCAAGCTGATGGGTTATTGATGCAGCGACGCGTGCTTGTCACCGGTGCCGCGCGGCGCATCGGCGCGGCGATCGCGCAGGGTCTTGCAGCGCGCGGGTGGGCGGTGGCGATTCATCACCACCAGTCACCCGACGCGGCACAGGCACTCGCCCGAACGTTGCGTTCGCAGGGCGCGACAGCGGCGGTGGTTACCGCCGACCTTGGCGACCCGCACGGACCGGCTGCGCTGCTGACCGAAGCGCGCGACGCGCTCGACGGACCGATCGACGCGCTGGTCAATAATGCCTCGCGCTTCGTTTTCGACGCACTGCCGCTCGACGGTCATGCCGAGCTTGATGCGCATATGCACGTCAACCTCGCCGCGCCGGTGCTGCTCGCGCAGGCACTTGCCGCACAGCCAGACCTGACCGAGGGCGCCGTCGTCAACCTGCTCGACCAGAAGGTCGGCAACCTCAACCCGGATTTCTTTACCTATACGTGCAGCAAGATTGCGCTGGCCGGCGCGACCGAGATGCTCGCCCGCGCATTGGCGCCGCGGGTTCGCGTCAACGCCGTCTCGCCGGGATTGAGCCTGCCCAGCCTCGACCAGAGCGACGACGAGTTCGCGGCCACGGGCAAGCAGAACCTGCTCGAACGCCATGTCGCGATCGACGATATCGCAGCGACCGTGGCGCATCTGCTCGAAACGCGGTCGATCACCGGCCAGAATGTCTTTGTCGACTGCGGTCAGCGCTTCCTCTCGCGCGACGGCGACGTCATGTTCTCCACCCGCGCCCGCCCGGCGCACGAGTGAGCGCCTCCCGCATGGCAGAATATTCGATCCAACTCGATTCGCTTGAGCTTGTCATGGGGCTCGGCATCCACCCCGAGGAGCGCGCCGCGCCGCAACGGGTGATGGTATCGGTCACGATGACCTGTCGTTACCCTGCCCAGCCCGAAGATCGGATCGACGCGGTGGTCGATTACGACTTTCTGCGCGAATCGATCCGCGCGCTGGTCGCGGGGCGCCATTTCGAGCTTCAGGAAACGCTGTGCGAGGCGATCGCGGCACTGGCGCTGCGCGATTCGCGTGTCTGCGCCGTTCGCGTGCGCTCGACCAAGCCCGACATCTACCCCGACGCCCGGATCGGCTGCGAAATCGTCCGCGAGCGCTGAAACCGAACGCCCGCCGCCGAAGCGATCGGCTCCGGCGGCGTTCCGTCCATTTTTCAGATCAGATGCGGTTGGCCGCGCTCAACACCGCGCGAACCGAGGCGGTCGCCACGTCGCCGTCGATGCCGGCGCCCCAGATCGTCCGCCCATCATCGGTGCGGCATTCCAGATAGGCCGCCGCCTGCGCATCGGTGCCATAGCCGATCGCATGTTCGTTATAATCGACGACCTCGATCGAGACGCCGCACGCCTCGCGCAACGCGTCGATCACGCTTGAAATCAGGCCGTTGCCGCGTCCGCTGACGGTGCGCGCCTCGCCGTCGATCGACACCGTCCCCACGAAAGCGCGCGAGCCCGTCCCCCGCGTTTCATGATATTCGACCAACGCAAAGCGATCGCCCGGGCCCGGCAGATAGACCTGTTCGAACCGTCCCCAGATATCGGCGGCGTTCAGTTCGCGGCTCGTCTCGTCGGCCAGCGCCTGGACGTGCTTCGAAAAGTCGGCCTGCATCCGCTTGGGCAGCTTCAATCCCTTGTCCTGCTCGAGCACCCAGGCGACACCGCCCTTGCCCGACTGCGAGTTGACGCGGATCACCGCCTCGTAATCGCGCCCCAGATCCTTGGGATCGATCGGGAGATAGGGAACGTCCCATACCTGATCGTTGCGCTCGGCCTGCGCGGCGAAGCCCTTCTTGATCGCATCCTGGTGGCTTCCCGAAAACGCGGTGAACACCAGTTCCCCGGCATAGGGGTGACGCGGATGGACCGGCAACTGGTTGCAATATTCAACCGTCTGGATGACCTCGTCGATGTTCGAGAAGTCGAGGCCGGGATCGACGCCCTGCGTGTACATGTTGAGCGCCATGGTCACGAGGTCGCAATTGCCCGTGCGCTCGCCATTGCCGAACAGGCAGCCTTCGACGCGATCGGCGCCCGCCATCAGCCCCAGTTCAGCCGCAGCGACGCCGGTTCCCCGGTCGTTGTGCGTGTGGAGGCTGATCACCACGGCCTCGCGGTTCCGGATGTTGCGGCAGAACCATTCGACCTGATCGGCATAGATGTTGGGCGTCGCCGCCTCCACCGTGGCGGGCAGGTTGAGGATCAGCGGCCGCTCGGGCGTGGGACGCAGAATGTCCATCACCGCTTCGCAGACCTCGACCGAAAAATCGAGTTCGGCGGTCGAGAAGGTCTCGGGACTGTATTCGAACATCCACTCGGTATCGGGCTGCTTTGCAGCTTCGTCGCGCAGCACCTTCGCCCCGGCGATCGCGATTTCACGAACCTCGTCGCGCGTCATGTTGAACACGATACGCCGCCAGGCTGGCGATACGGCGTTATACAGGTGCACGATCGCCTGCTTCGCACCGCGCAGGCTTTCGAAGGTCGTCTCGATCAGGTCGCGGCGCGACTGGGTGAGCACCTGCACCGCAACGTCGTCCGGAATGCGGCCGTCGCGGACGAGGCCGGAAATGAAATCGAACTCGGTCGCACCCGCGCTGGGAAAACCGACCTCGATCTCCTTGACGCCGACCTTGACCAGCAGTTCGAAGAACCGCGTCTTCTTCTCGGCGTCCATCGGATCGATCAGCGCCTGATTGCCGTCGCGCATGTCGGTCGACAGCCAGCGCGGCGCCTTGGTGATCGCACGGCTGGGCCATTGGCGGCCCGGCAGGTTGATCTGGGGGAAAGGGCGATATTTGACGCTGGGGTCGCGCAACATGGGATTTCGTCTCTCTAAAAGCAGGCGGCGCGCCATGGGGCAGCCGCAGATTGGCCGAATGGCGGATCAGATTTGCCCTTAGGGACGTGCGCGCACTGGCGAATTCGCCCCTAAGGGCGAATAAGTCGAAGGCCGAGAAGCGAAAGGCGCATGACGTTGGTCACGAGCGCCTTATGCCGCGTGCGACAGGATTTGTCCACCTTTCGCGCTGCAAAGCAGCGAAATTACGCAAAACACCCCGCCAACAGCTTCTTTCGACGTCGATTTCGCCGGGCATCCCGATCAGTCGCCGGCCTGCGCATCGTCATTTTCCCGCGTCTCGTTGCCGGCATCCTCCTCGGCGGCCGCGTTGGCGGCATCGGCAGCGACGGCGGGCGTGGGTCTGGCACTCGGCGTCGCGACGATCTCCGCCATCGGCGGCGGCGCGGCGAAATTGGCCTGCTCCGACGGGTTTTCACCACACGCAGCCAATCCCAGCAGTCCCAACACCGCGAACCGACGCATCGCCTTCTCCCTTTCCAGACCCCCCTTCCCTAACACGTCGCAGCGGCGCACGCCTATCGTCGCGAGGCGCCGCAGCGACGCCGGCGGGGCCATTGCACGCGCAATCCGGCGCAAATCGCGCGTTTCCCGCCCGCTTTACGCAGAACGTGGCTAGACAGAGCGCCACAGTCGCGATCAAAGAACGCTCGGGGACGCGCCCTTGCGGGCACGGACCACAGCACATCGTCGAGAGCGGGATGGCCGGGATAACTCCGCAGCCCGGCACGCAGGCGAGGGAACGACCCGGAAACGGGTGCAAAAGGAGAAGAATAAGATGGCCGAGAAGAAAGCAGCTGGCGGCGCGCGCGGCGGCATCGCCAAGCCGGTAACCCCGTCGCCGGACCTGGCCAAGATCGTCGGAAAGGATCCGCTCCCCCGGAGTGAGGTGGTGAGCAAGATGTGGGAATACATCAAGAAGCACAACCTCCAGAACCCGGAAAACAAGCGGGAAATCCTGGCCGACGCAACGCTTGAGCCGATCTTCGGCGGCAAGAAGGCGACGATGTTCGAGATGAACAAGCACCTTTCGAAGCACATGAGCTGATCCCGCAGCCGGCGCATCGGCGCCGGCCGGTCGATCGACCAGCGCGGGGCGGGTTCCGGTGGAGCCCGCCCCGCTTGCATTCCGGCACAACGGATGGCTTCGGATGAGGGGCGGCGCGGCGTCGTTGGGAAGTCCAGTCAAACGCACAGCGCGAATCGATCACGACCGACGCTTCCCGCGCCCATCGTTCCGGCCTAGGGGGTCGCGGTGAAACAGGAATGCGAATTCGACGCCATTGTGCTCGGCGCCGGCGCGGCCGGACTGATGTGCGCCGCCACCGCCGGGCAACGCGGGCGGCGCGTGGTGGTGCTCGACCATGCCGACGCGCCCGGCAAGAAGATCCTGATTTCGGGCGGCGGCCGATGCAACTTCACCAACCTGCACGTCGCGCCCGACCGATTCCTGTCCGCAAACCCGCATTTCGCCAAATCGGCGCTGGGGCGATACACGCCGCAGGACTTTCTGGCGCTGGTCGAGCGTCACGGCATCGCGTGGCACGAAAAGACGCTGGGGCAGCTTTTCTGCGACCATTCGGCGCGCGACATCGTCGCAATGCTGCTGGCGGAATGCGCCGCCGGGCAGGTCCGGGTCGAAACCAGCCATCCGGTCGCCGAAGTCGACCATGGCGACGGCCGCTTCCGGATCGGACGCTTCTCCGCACCGGCGCTGGTGATCGCAACCGGCGGCCCTGCCATTCCCAAGCTCGGAGCCACGGGCTTCGCCTACGACCTTGCGCGACGGTTCGGAATGAAGCTCGTCGAACCGCGCCCCGCGCTGGTTCCACTCACGCTGCCGCCCGAACAGGCGCTTTTCCGCGAACTTGCCGGGGTTTCAACCGAGGTGACGGCGCAGGCGAACGGCCCGGCCTTTCGCGAGGCGGCGCTGTTCACGCACCGGGGGCTGTCGGGTCCGGCGATCCTTCAGGTGTCGTCCTATTGGCGGCACGGCGAGCCGGTAACGATCGATTTCACCCCCAGCCGGGACACCGGCTGGCTTCGCGACGCCAAGCGGGCCCGACCGCGCGCATCTCTGCGCCGGGTGCTGGCCGACATGTTACCGGAGAGGCTGGCAGAGGCGCTTTTTCAAGCACTTGCGGCAGAAACCGCCATTGCGGGCGAACTGGCGAACCTCCCCGACCGAGTACTTGAACAAGTCGAACGACGGCTGGCCGGATGGCGATTCCTGCCCAACGGCACCGAAGGGTTTGCCAAGGCTGAGGTCACGGTCGGGGGGATCGCGACCGATGGATTGTCGTCGCGGACGATGGGGGCGACGCGCGTGCCGGGGTTGTATGCGATCGGCGAGGCGGTCGATGTGACCGGATGGCTGGGCGGATATAATTTCCACTGGGCCTGGGCGAGCGGCTGGGCGGCGGGTCAGGCGCTGTAGAATTGCCGTTCAAGACAATGATCTGAAATCGTTTTTCGGAAACGCGAAGCCGGTGGCCGCGGGGGAAACGCGGCCACCGGCGGGGAGACATCGAGTGGATCGCGGACCCGATGCCCTCAGGCCTTTACGGCCTCCGAGCGGGCAGGGGTTGCGCCCGCTTCGTTCGTAATATTGGTGACCGTCGCATCAATAACGGTCTGGTTGCCGTAAACAAAACTGCCCTTGCCGTTCCAGTTGTGATCGACCGCGAGCGCGGCGCTGAACTTGGCGAGATAGCTGCCGATCGCGGGCGGCGGCACCGACACGACATATTCGCCGGTCACATGCGCCAGCTGGATATTCGGACCGAGCCCCGTCTGGAAAAGCGAGCCGGTGACCTGGGGAATCACGGTCTGGCCATAGGGGGGCGGGAGCGCCTGGGAGATTTCGGCACCGCCGCTGATCTGCCCGGTGTTCGCGTTGACGAGAAGGTCGAGAACCAGGACGGGAGCCCCCGACATCCCAGTCGTCGCCCGGACCTTTACATGATAAAGCGCTGCCACGTTAGACACTACACCCTCCTAACTCGCAGAACATCGACTCGGTCTGCACGTTTTATTTACCATGCCCAAGACTTGCCCACAATCGTTTCTGACGCACGACCAACACGGACTCGCACCCCCTGCCCGTATAATTTGTCCGAACCTGTCCCAATGGCATGTCGAACCCCGCCGTTTCGGAGCGAAATCGCCCGTTGGCACGCCGCCGGGTGGCGAAAGACCGCAAAAATGCGTCGAAACGTGCCGTTCCGGGGAAGCCCAGGTCGGTTTTCGCTTGCTCGAATGCGCAGGGACGCCCATTTGGGAAGTTCCATGACATTTTCCGATCTTTCGCCGCTTCTCGCCGAAGCGCTCGCCGAACGCGGCTATGCCGCCCCCACGCCCGTCCAGTCCGCCGTGCTCCAGCCTGAAGCGTTGGGGCGCGACCTGCTCGTTTCCGCCCAGACCGGTTCGGGCAAGACCGTCGCCTTTGGCCTGGCCATGGCATCCGACCTGATCGACGCCGAGACCGGGCTGCCGCCCGCGCGCGACCCGCTGGCGATCGTCATCGCCCCGACGCGCGAGCTGGCGCTGCAGGTGAGCAGCGAGCTCGGCTGGCTCTATGGCCGCGTCGGCGCGCGCATCGCCACCTGCGTCGGCGGCATGGACCCGTCGAAGGAACGCCGCGCGCTCAACCACGGCGCGCACATCGTCGTCGGCACCCCCGGCCGCCTGCGCGACCATCTGGAGCGCGGCGCGCTCGACCTCGGCGCGCTGCGCGTCGCGGTGCTCGACGAAGCCGACGAGATGCTCGACATGGGCTTTCGCGAGGATCTGGAACTGATCCTCGACCACACCCCCGCCGAGCGCCGCACGCTGCTGTTTTCGGCGACGATGCCGCGCCCGATCGCGCAGCTTGCCAAACAGTATCAGCGCGACGCGCTGCGCGTGTCGACGATGACCGAGAATCGCGGCCACGGCGACATCCAGTATCAGGCGCTCGCGATCGCGCCGTCGGACATCGAGCACGCGGTCATCAACCTGCTGCGCTTTCACGAGGCCGAGACGGCGATCCTGTTCTGCGCCACGCGCGACAATGTCCGCCACCTGCACGCCAGCCTGACCGAGCGCGGTTTCGCGGCGGTCGCGCTGTCGGGCGAGCACAGCCAGTCCGAGCGCAACCACGCGCTCCAGGCGCTGCGCGACCGCCGCGCCCGCGTCTGCGTCGCCACCGACGTTGCCGCGCGCGGCATCGACCTGCCGACGCTGAGCCTGGTCGTCCATGTCGAGCTGCCGCGCGACGCCGAGACGCTGCAGCACCGTTCGGGCCGCACCGGCCGCGCGGGCAAGAAGGGCACGGCGGTGCTGATCGTCCCCTATCCCCGCCGCCGCCGCGTCGAATCGATGCTGCGCGGGGCACGCATCCAGGCCGAGTGGATCGACGCCCCCACCCCCGAGGTGATCCGCGAGCGCGACCGCGAGCGCCTGCTGGAAACGCTGCGCGCGCCCGTCGAGATCGACGACGAGGATCGCGCGCTGGCGAACCAGTTGCTCGCCGAGCGTACCCCCGAGGAGATCGCCGCGCTGCTGGTGCGCGCGCACCGCGCCTCGCTGCCCGAGCCCGACGAGATGATCGAGCGCGCGCATTCGGACCGGCGCGAGGAACGCCAGTCGGCGCATCGCGAGGGTTTCGACGACATCGTGTGGTTCCGCATGGACATCGGCCGCCGCCAGAACGCCGACCCGCGCTGGATCCTGCCGCTGCTGTGCCGTCGCGGGCACATCACCAAGAACGAGGTCGGCGCGATCCGCATCCAGCCGAACGAGACGCTGTTCCAGATCCCGCGGGCGATCGCGGCCAAGTTCGCGAGCGCCGTCGCCCGCAGCGCCGATCGCGACGACCAGGACGTGACGATCGAACCCGCCGAGCAAGGCCCGATGCCGCGCGCACCGCGCGGCGCCGGACGCGGCGCGAACAGCGAGGGACGCCGCCCGCACGGCCACGCGCCGCGCGGTGACGGTGAAGG
>JAFABD010000117.1 GCA_023426225.1 Pseudomonadota bacterium
GTGTCGAACAGCGTCGCGCTGCGCAGATGCTCGTCGCCCAGCCGCGCGCCGATCCGGTCGATCGCGCCCTCCACCGCGGCGATCCGCTCGGCAAGCGCGTCGATGCTGTCGCGTCCGGCGCGGTCGATCGCGGCCTGGTTGGCGCTCAGCATCGCCAGCATCGCCTCGCCTTGCGCGGCGATCCCCGCGCGCGCACCGTCGACCGCCTGCGTCGTGCGGTCGAGCACCGAATCGACCGCGGCGGACATCTGTCCGGTCACGCCCTCCAGCCGCGCGCTCGCGCTCTCGCTCGTCGCTTCCATCCGCGCGATATGCGCCGCCAGCCGTTCGGCGGCGCCGCTGGCGACGTCGTTGGCCTCGCGCCCGCGTTCGGCGAGCGCGGTGAGCTGCGTGTCGAGCGCGGCGGCATGCTGGCTTGCGAGCAGCCCCGCGGCGTCGACGCGTTCGGCCAGCCCGCGCATCTCGTCATGCGCGCGCGGCAGCGAGGCGAGCACCAGTTCGACGCGGCGCTCGGCCTCGCCCAGCGATTCGGCCAGCGTGTTGGTGGTGGCCTCGATCGCGCGCACCTGCGCGCCGAGCCCGGCGCTGGCGCCGTCGACCTGGTCGACCGCCCGGTCGCCGATCCGTCCGAAGGCGGCGGTCTGTTCGGCAAGCTCGACACGGTTGCGCTCGATCCGCATCGCCAGCCGGGCGATGCTGTGCTCCAGCGCGGCGGCCTCGGCGCGCATCGCGCGCGCGACATCGGCAAAGCGGCGCGCCTCGCGGCGGCTCGTCCGCATGCCGATCAGCCACAGCACGCCGATCAGCGCGGGCGGCATGCACAGCGCGGCGACGAACTGGGTGAGCGTCAGCGCGTCGATCGCGCCCAGTTGCGGCGCGGCAAGCGCCAGCATCGTCGCGACCCATCCGATCCCGGCGATCACCGTCACGCCGGCGAGCAACCAGCCGAGGACGTGACGCGCCGAAATGCCCGGCGTCGCGTCCCAATCGGGGGCATCGGCCTCGTCGTCATGGTCCGCAGCGTGCGCGGCGTCGCTGTCGGGCGCGCCGATGGCAGGCGCGGGCGCCCCCTCGATCGCGTCCGAAAGGATCAGTTCGTCGGCGTCGGTGCCGGGCTGGTGCGCCGTTGCGGCCGGAGTTCCCCCAGTCATCGGCGACGTTTACCACAAGCGCGGGGCGCCCGGCCAGCGTTGGAAACGATCGGTTAAGCCTGTCGCGCTATCGCCGTCATCATGGCCTATGATCCCGGTGCGATCGATGCGACTCTGGCGGCGGCGGTGGGCGACGAGCCCGCGCTGATCGCCGATCTGCGCGCGGCGTTTCTCGAAAGCGTGCGCCGCAGCCTCTCGGCGCTCAAGCTTGCCGACAGCCCCGATGCCTGGAGCAGCGCGGCGCTGCGGCTCAAGGGGCTCGCCGCCAGCTTCGGCGCGGTGCGACTGATGGCGCTGGCGGCGGAAGCGGCCGAGGGGCAGGCGCACGACGCGGCGGTGTTGCGTCGCCTCCACCGGGCGATCGAGCGGCTGTAACCGCGCCGCGCCCGCGCCCGCGCCCGCGCCTGAGTCAGCGCTTGCGGCTCAGCTCGCGCATCGCCCCGTCGAGCCCTTCGAGCGTCAGCGGATACATGCGGTCGCGCATGATCTCGCGGACCAGCCCGATCGAATGGGTGTGCCCCCAATATTCGCGCGGCACCGGGTTGATCCACACGGCGGCGGGATAGGTGTTGGTCAGCCGCTGGAGCCACAGCGCGCCGGCATCCTCGTTGAAATGCTCGACCGATCCGCCCGGATGGGTGATCTCGTAAGGGCTCATCGACGCGTCGCCGACGAACACCAGCTTATAGTCGTGGCCATATTTGTGCATCACCTCCCAGGTGGGGGTGCGCTCGGTGCGGCGGCGGCTGTTGTCCTTCCACACGCCCTCATAGACGCAGTTGTGGAAATAAAAGAATTCCAGGTTCTTGAACTCGGCGGTCGCGGCCGAAAACAGCTCCTCGCACAGCGTGATGAACGGGTCCATCGACCCGCCGACGTCAAGGAAGAGCAGCAGCTTGACGGCATTGTGCCGCTCGGGGCGCATCCGCACGTCCAGCCAGCCGCGGCGCGCGGTGCCGTCGATCGTCGCGTCGATGTCCAGCTCGTCGGCCGCGCCCTCGCGCGCAAAGCGGCGCAGCCGGCGCAGCGCGACCTTGATGTTGCGCGTGCCCAGTTCGCGGCTGTTGTCCAGGTTGCGAAAGGCGCGTTCCTCCCACACCTTGATCGCGCGCCCGTGCCGGCTTTCGCCGCCGATCCGCACGCCCTCGGGATTGTACCCCGAATTGCCGAAGGGGGAGGTGCCGCGCGTGCCGATCCAGCGATTGCCGCCCTCATGGCGCTCGTGCTGTTCGGCGAGCCGCTCGCGCAGCGCGTCCATGATCGCGTCCCACGATCCCAGCGATTCGATCTTCGCCATCTCCTCGGGGGTCAGGTAGCGCTCGGCGACGGCGCGCAGCCATTCCTCGGGGATCGCCGCGCCTTCGGCCGCCGGGGCGGCAAGCGCGCCGCGAAAGACATGGGCGAACACCTGGTCGAACCGGTCGAGGAGCCCTTCGTCCTTCACATAGGTCGCGCGGGCGAGGAAATAGAAGGCGTCGGGCGTCGGCTCGATCACCTGCGCATCGAGCGCTTCGAGCAGGATCAGATGCTCCTTCAGGCTGGCTTGGATGCCGGCGGCGCGCAGCGCGTCGAGAAAGGCGAGGAACATCGCGCCATCTTAGGGCGCGCGTGCGTACAGCGTCCAGTGGGTGCCCGACATGCCGCGCGCCTCCCCATGCGCGATCGCGGCATAGTTGCGGCCACAGCGTTCGTGCGCGCCCGGCGGCGCGGCGGCGTCGAAACGGTCGGCGAACAGGAATGCCGCGTCGGCGCACGGGTCGAGCGTCAGGTTCAGCGGATAATGCGCCTGCGCCGCCGCGACGAGCAGCACCGCGCGTGCGGGCTCGCGGTCGAGCATGGCGGTCGTTCCCTGCGGCGCGCGCGCCTGCATCGCGGCGATCGCCGCGGCCGGGTCGCCGCGCCGGTTGACGATCAGCGTGGCGTCGCCCGCGATCATCCCGGCGACGATCAGCGCCAGCGTCGCGGTCGCCGTTCCGCGCGGCATCCCGCCGCGGCGCCATGCCGCCGCGATCAGCGTGCCGGTCAGCATCAGCAGCGACAGGCTGACGATCAGGTAATAGCGCGCGTGCCCCGGATTGGCCGGATGGAGGATCAGCACCGCGGCGGGCAGGCCGATCAGCGCGGCGAGGTGAAACGCCGTTCGCGGCAGGCGCATCGTCGCCGCGATGCCGAACAACAGCGGCGGGAGCACGATCAGCGCGTCGGCGAATCCCGCCGTGTCGAGCCATTGCAGCCCCAGCCCGAAACCGACCGCGCCCGACAGGCCATGGACGAAGGCCGCGATCCGGAACGGCTCGACGGCGCCGAAGTGAAAGCCGCCGCCATGCCATGCGCCGATCGCCACGATCGTCAGCACGCCCGCCAGCGCGGCGGCGGCGGGGAACATCAGCCGGGCGGTGCGCGCGAAGGCGGCGCGCGGGCCGTGCCGCCGCGCCGTCGCGATCCACACCCAGCCGGTCAGCGCGGCAAAGCCGAACAGCATCGTCAGTTGCGACAGCGCGCCGATCAGGAAGCATAGCCCGAGCGTCAGGGCAGGGGGCTCGCGCCGCGGGTCGCGCAGCCAGCGGTCGGTCCGCTCGATCGCGACGAGCAGCGCGAGCAGCATCGGCGCATAGCCGCGCGCCTCGGACCCCATGGTGACGAGCGCGGGCGACAGCGCGAACAGCAGCGCGGTGACGATCGCCGCGGCGCGGCTCGTGCGCCCCGCGATCGCCGCGGCGACGGGGATCGCGATCGTGCCCGCGACGATCGCCGGCGCGCGCATCAGCAGCGACGGCGCATCGACGCCGACCGCAAGCAGCCACAGCGAATTGAGGTGATGGTTGTTGTCGTGGTTGATCGACAGGAACACGCCCAGCGGCGTCCGCACCTCGGCCGCCTGGACCACCGACCATGCCTCGTCGAGCCACAGTCCGCCGCGCGCGGCGGCGATCCGCAGCGCCAGCCCGGCAAGCGTGATGAGTGCCAGCGGCAGCCGCGCGTCACGCGTTCCGGATCGTCGCTCCATGGCGTGGTGATGCGTCACGCTGCGGGCCGCGGCAAGCGCAACCGCCAGTGTAACCGCAACCGCCAGTGTAACCGCAACCGCTCCGCCCGCGGGCTTCAGCGGGCATAGGCGTCGATCAGCGATGCGACATAATCGGGGTGGCGTCCGGTAAGCTCGCGGGCGGGGCGGGCGCGGGGGACGCGCGCCGACGCCGTCGGGTCGGGCGCGCCATAGATGAAGCCGTTGACCGGGTATCTCGACGATCCCAGCCCCTCGCTGTCGCGGAACCAGACCTTGACGATGCTCCAGTCGCCGCGTTCGGACACGTCGAACAGCGTCACGTCCTGCTCGGCATGGCCGCGCGCGCCGTTGAGCCGCGACCAGTTGGCGTGCGTGACCATCACCACGCGCGGTTCGACGATGCGGCTGACGACGGCGACATGGCCCAGCGGCAGGCGGGCGGTGCGGGCAAAGACGATCACCGCGCCCACCTTGGGTCGGTTGCCGCGGGCATAGCGGCCGCGTGCCTGGTTCCACCAGGTCCAGGCGTCGCCATAGATCTGGATGCCCGATGCCGCACGGGCAAAGGGCACGCACTCGCCGACATATTCCAGCAGCGATTCGCCGCCGACGGCCGGCGTGGCCGGAACCGCCAGGGCGAACGCCGCGATCCAACACAAGCTACGCATACTCGGGCACCGTTACAGCGCCCCCCTGTACCTGGAGGTATCCGGAACGGGTTAACGAAGCATTAACGTTGATTGAATCGACCGGCGAACGGCGGTTTTTGTCGGGATATTGCGGCGAAACGCCAATTTCGTCCCGCCATTGAGGCTCAATTCTTGGTGCGACGGGCCATGAAGGCGAGCCGTTCGAACAGCATCACGTCCTGTTCGTTCTTCAAAAGCGCCCCGTGCAGCGGCGGAATCGCCTTGGTCGGGTCGCGCGACTGAAGTACTTCCAGCGGCATTTCCTCGTGCAGCAACAGCTTCAGCCAGTCGAGAAGCTCGCTGGTCGAAGGTTTCTTTTTCAATCCCGGCACTTCGCGAATATCGTAGAAGATGTCGAGCGCGCGGCTGACGAGGATCTTCTGGATATCCGGGAAATGGACGTCGATGATCGCCTGCATCGTCTCGCGATCTGGGAAGCGGATATAGTGAAAGAAACACCGTCGCAGAAACGCGTCGGGGAGTTCCTTTTCGTTGTTCGACGTGATGACGACGATCGGGCGGCGCTCGGCGCGGATCGTTTCGCCGGTCTCGTAAACGTGGAACTCCATCCGGTCGAGTTCCTGCAACAGGTCGTTGGGAAACTCGATATCCGCCTTGTCGATTTCGTCGATCAACAATACCGGCAGCTCGGGCGCGGTGAATGCTTCCCACAATTTGCCGCGGCGGATGTAATTGCCGATATCATGGACGCGTGGGTCGCCCAGTTGCCCGTCGCGCAGCCGCGCAACTGCATCATATTCATAAAGACCCTGCTGCGCCTTGGTCGTCGACTTGACGTTCCACTCGATCAACGGCGCCCCGACCGCCCGCGCGATCTCGTGCGCCAGTACGGTCTTCCCCGTCCCCGGCTCCCCCTTCACCAGCAACGGCCGCCGCAGCATCACAGCAGCATTGACCGCGACCTTCAGGTCGTCGGTCGCGACATAGCTCTCGGTTCCTTCAAAGCGCATTTGCCAAGCGTGCGGCAGGACGCGCTGGCTTGCAAGAGGCTGTTTCAGCCCCGCAAACGCGCGCTCGCGCGGGCTTCGAGCAGATCCCACAGCCCCCGATGCTGGGCGAGCAATTGTTGCGCACCGAACAGCATGGCCCGTTCGACCGCAGGCCGCTCGGCCATCGCGTCGACCACGGTCAGCGTCTCTTCGGGCGGCGGCAGCGCGGTTTCGGGCGCATTGACGCCGAACCGCTCGGCGGCGAGATCGAGGACCGCGCGCAGCATCGCCCAATCGATAGCGAGCGCCAGTGCGGCGCCCGTCGCGCACCCGACGCGATCCGACTGCGCGAGCATGTTGAGCGCATGGCGTTGCCCCAGCGCTGCCGTCTCCGCCTCGGCATGGCCGGGCGTGCTGGGCATGGGGCCGGCGCCTGCGACCAGGCGTACCAGAAACGCGCGTTCGGCAGCAAAGCCGGCCGCCGCGGCCTCGATCCATTCGATTTCGGCCGGATGGCGCGCCTGGCCAAGCGCATGATCGATTACGCCCGGATGATGGCCGTGCAGCAGGCAGAGGAAGTGAACCGCATCTGCCAGGTCGCGCATCGGCCCCGACACCACCCGCAGGCGCTGCATATGGGGATGACGCGCGCTTGCGTCGGATTCAACGAGCGCGCCGAGCACACCCCAACTGCCACCGAGACGGGCGATCTGTGCGGTATCGTATAGCATAGGCTCCCAACGCAGCATCGCCCCAGAAGCGGGCCGCATTCGCCTTTCTGCCAAAGGGGTTATACCGAAGCGCGTAGAGACTTGGTTGACGCCGCGTTCACCATCTGCGCCGGCCGGGTCGGGCTGGGCAGGGCTCCGGAAACGAAAACGCCCCGGAACCCATGCGGGTCCGGGGCGCGTCGATGCCGGGTCAGCAGCGACAGGCCACGCATTCGCGCAGCCTTGGCCGCATCACTGGTCGAGGAAGCTGCGCATCTTGCGGCTGCGGCTCGGATGCTTGAGCTTGCGGAGCGCCTTGGCCTCGATCTGGCGGATACGCTCGCGCGTCACCGAGAACTGCTGGCCGACTTCTTCCAGCGTGTGATCGGTGTTCATGCCGATGCCGAAGCGCATGCGCAGCACGCGCTCCTCGCGCGGGGTGAGCGAGGCGAGGACGCGGGTGACCGTTTCCTTGAGGTTCGCCTGGATCGCCGCGTCGACCGGAATGATCGCGTTCTTGTCCTCGATGAAGTCGCCCAGATGGCTGTCTTCCTCGTCGCCGATCGGCGTTTCGAGCGAGATCGGCTCCTTGGCGATCTTCATCACCTTGCGCACCTTCTCGAGCGGCATGCTCAGGCGCTCCGCCATCTCCTCGGGCGTGGGCTCGCGGCCCTGCTCGTGGAGGAACTGGCGGCTGGTGCGGACCAGCTTATTGATCGTCTCGATCATGTGCACCGGAATACGGATGGTGCGCGCCTGATCGGCGATCGAGCGGGTGATCGCCTGGCGGATCCACCAGGTCGCATAGGTGCTGAACTTGTAGCCGCGGCGATATTCGAACTTATCCACCGCCTTCATCAGGCCGATATTGCCCTCCTGGATGAGGTCCAGGAACTGCAGGCCGCGATTGGTGTATTTCTTGGCGATCGAGATCACGAGGCGGAGATTGGCCTCGACCATCTCCTTCTTCGCGATACGCGCCTCGCGCTCGCCCTTCTGCACCATGTTGACGATGCGGCGGAATTCGCTGAGCGACATGCCCGTCTGCTGGGCGATTTCGGCCATCTCGCCGCGGATGCGGTCAACCGCAACGGCCTCGGTCTCGGCGAAGTTCTTCCACTTCTTGTCGAGCCCGCCAACGGCCTGCAGCCAGTTTTCGTCAAGCTCGTGGTCGACATAGCGGGTGAGGAAGTCCTTGCGGCTCACCTTGTGCCGTTCGGCGAGGCGCAGCATCTGCCCGCCCAGTGCCGTCAGGCGCCGGTTGAAGCTGTAGAGCTGGTCGACGAGATATTCGATCTTCTGCTGGTGGAACTGGACGCTTTCGACTTCCGCGGTCAGGTCCTCGCGCAACTTGTGGTACTTGCGCTCGTCGGTCGCCGGGAGTTCGCCGCCCGCCGCCATCGCTTCGAGGCGCTGCTGCTGGACCTTGGCGAACTTCTTGTAGATCGCGGTGATGTTCGCGAACTTCTCGAGCGCCTGCGGCTTGAGCTGTTCTTCCATCTGCGCAAGCGACAGCGTGTTGTCGTCTTCTTCCTCTTCCGCGGGACGGCGCGCGCGGTGCTCGGTCATCGAGTCCTCGTCGTCCTCGCCGGGCTCTTCCTCGATGTCCTCTTCTTCCTTGTACGACGGACCGGCGGTCTTTTCGCTGATCTCGCCGTCACCGGCGTCGCCTTCGCCGTCCTCGGCCATCGCCTCGGCGCCAGGATCCTTCGAGAGCATCGCGTCGAGATCGAGGATCTCGCGAAGCTGCATCGTGCCCTCGTTGAGCGCGGTAGACCAGCCGATGATCGCGTTGAACGTGATGGGCGACTCGCACAGGCCCAGGATCATCGTGTCTCGGCCCGCCTCGATGCGCTTGGCAATCGCGATCTCGCCTTCGCGGCTCAGCAGCTCGACGGCACCCATCTCGCGCAGATACATGCGCACGGGGTCGTCGGTACGGTCGACCGTTTCCTTCTTCTTGGTTTCGAAGGCGGGCGCGGAATCGTCGATCGAGTCGTTCGAATCGGTCTCGTCGGCCGAATCGTCCTCCGCCTCGGCGTCCTCGCCGGCGTCTTCGTTCTCGACAACGTTCACGCCCATGTCGTTGAGCGCGGACATGATGTCCTCGATCTGCTCCGAGGACATCTGGTCCTGCGGCAGCATTTCGTTGAGCTGGTCAACCGTGATGTAGCCGCGCTTTTTCGCGCGTGCGATCAGCTTCTTGATCGAACCTTCGTTCAGGTCGATCAGCGGTGCATCGCCAGCCTCAAGGTTGTCGTCACCGCCACCGTTCGCCTTCGCCATCAAATGCCCTCGAAAATACCGATGGCGGCTATTTTACACCGCCCTATTCATCGAAATCGCCTTCGTCCGCAAGTCTCAGATTTGCAAGACGCTGTTGAAGCTCCTGCCGCTGGCGGCCCAGGGCCACCTGACGGGTAAAGGCTTCCTCGGAACCATCGCGTGCAAGAGCGGCCGTCGCTGCCGCCAGTGCCGCATCGACGGCCGGCTGTGCCACCATAACCGCAATGGCTTCGCCCAGGTCGGCGCGTGCCCGTTCCTCGTCATCGGGTTTCCGACGCACGAAGGAGAAGGGCAGCGTGTCGGCCCGCAACAACTCGTTTGCTACCTGATCGAATCCAGACCGCGCCAATATGGTGACGAGTTTGTCGCTATCAAGCTGCCTTTCCTCAAGTGCGGCATCAATGACCGCCTCGAACAATTTTCCGAATGCGCCGGAGGCATCGCGCATCGTGCCCAGTACCTCGACATGGCGCGCGATCTCAGCGGGATGGCGCAACAGCCCGGCGAGGACGGCGCGGGCCAGGACGGGGTCGAGCCCGCCGGCGCCAAGGCTGCGGGCGACGGATGAGGGGGGCGCTTCGGGTGGTTGCCAGCCGCGCGACGGGCGCCCCGTGCGTCCTGCCGGGCGGGGGGCATAGCTGCGCCCCGGCGCGCTTCCGTGCCGATCGCCGCGTGCGAACAGCGCGTCAAAACGACGCCGGAATTCGGCCTGATACTCGCTGCGCACGTCGGGATCGGCGATGCTGCCGGCCTGTTCCCCGAGCCGTCGCTTGAACCCCGCCCGGGCTTCGGGCGTGTCGATCGGCTCGGCGGCAAGCTCGCTCGCCCAGAGGCGGTCGACCAGCGGTTCGGTGCGCGCGAGCAACGCCTCGAAGGCGCCCGGCCCCTGTTGCCGGATCAGGTCGTCCGGATCGAGGCCGTCGGGCAGCGTGACGAATGCAAGGCTGCGCCCGGGCTGGAGCAGCGGCAGGGCCCGGTGGGCGGCCCGGAGCGCGGCCTTCTGTCCCGCGGCGTCGCCATCGAAGCAGAGCAGGGGCACCTCGGACATCCGCCAAAGTCGGTCTAGCTGGTGCTCGGTCATCGCGGTCCCAAGCGGGGCGACGGCGGTTTCGAACCCGGCCTGGGCGAGCGCGATCACGTCCATATAGCCTTCGACGGCGATCACGCGCCCCGACCGTCGGGCGGCCGCCTGGGCGCGGTCGAGGTTGAACAGCGTCCGCCCCTTGTCGAACAAGGGCGTCTCGGGGGAATTGAGATATTTGGGTTCGCCGTCGCCGATGATGCGGCCGCCGAACGCGATCACGCGACCGCGTGCATCGCGGATCGGGATCATCAATCGGCCACGGAACCGATCATAGGGTTCCTTGTCGTCGACTGCGATCAGCAGACCTGCCTCGACCAGCATCGCATCGCCGAAGCTGGCGAGTGCCTGGCGAAGGCGACCGCGGGAGTCGGGGGCGAATCCCATCCCGAAGCTGCGGGCAACGTCCGCTTTGATCCCACGCCGTTCGAGCAATGCCCGTGCGGGTGCACCGTCGATGCCGTGCAGGCACTCGGAAAACCAGCGTGCGGCGGCCTCCATGACGTCGTGCAGCCCGCGGGCGCGTTCGGCCTGCTGCGCCGAACGCCGATCGGGTTCGGGCATGTCGAGGCCCGCAGCCTGCGCCAGTTCCTTGACGGCGTCGATGAACGGCAGCCCGCGCTGATCGGTCATCCAGCGGATCGCATCGCCATGCGCGCCACAGCCGAAGCAGTGATAGAAGCCCTTGTCGTCGTTGACGTAGAAGCTGGGCGTCTTTTCGTTGTGGAACGGGCAACAGGCGCGAAATTCGCGGCCCGCACGCTGCAGCTTCACCGTCTTGGCGATCAGCGCCGAAAGCAGCGTGCGCGAGCGGAGCTCGTCGAGGAACTGGGGCGAAAGGCTCATCCGCGTCGTTTCTGTCGCTCGCCGGCGGCGGAGCGGCCCGCCCGGGGATTCCCCCAAGGCGCGCCGCACCGTCGCATCAGGCGAGCGCTGCCTTTACCAGCGCACTGGCCTTGCTCATGTCGAGCTGCGCGGCATGGCGTGCCTTCAGCTCGGCCATCACCCGGCCCATGTCCTTCATGCCTGTGGCGCCCAGTTCGGCCTTGATCGCCTCGATCGCGGCGCGGGTATCGTCCTCGCTGAGCTGTGCGGGCAGGAAGCGTTCGATTACGACGACCTCGGCCGCCTCCTGGTCGGCCAGTTCCTGCCGGCCGCCCTTCACATACATCTCGATCGATTCGCGGCGCTGCTTGACCATCTTTTGCAGCACCTCGACGACCAGCGCGTCGTCGTCGGCGGGAGCGCCGCCGGTGCGCGCCTCGATGTCGCGGTTCTTGATGGCGCTCTGAATGAGGCGGATGGTCGCCGTGCCCTGCTTGTCACCTGCCTTCATGGCAGTGACGAGCGCGGCCTTGATGTCGTCGCGAATCATGATCTCTCTCGATGTGGTAAAGCGCGAAGCTTGGGAGGGGAGCCAGCCTAGCGCGGCTCACCCGATTTTAACAGATTGACGCACGCCCCCCCGGCGTCTAGCGGACGGGCCTTAGCAACATTGCCAGCCCAAACTATGGAGTGCCCGCCCACAATGGCCGACGCCAAACCCTTTCCCGTGCCCGCAGGTGCGACTGCCGCTCTGGTTCTGGCCTCGGGCGAGGTGTTATGGGGCCGTGGTTTCGGCGCCGAAGGGCAGGCGGTCGGCGAGGTGTGTTTCCACACCGCGATGACGGGTTATCAGGAGATCATGACCGACCCGAGCTTCGCCGGTCAGATCATCAATTTCACCTTCCCGCATATCGGCAATGTCGGCGCCAACGCCGAGGATATCGAGGCCGACGATCCACATGCGCTCGGCATGATCGTGCGCCATGACGTCACCGAACCGTCGAACTTCCGTGCAGTCGAACGGCTCGACGCCTGGATGCGCGAACACGGCCGCATCGGCATCGCGGGCGTCGATACGCGCGCGCTGACGCGGCGCATCCGCGTCGGCGGCGCGCCGAACGGCGTGATTGCGCATTCGCGCGACGGGCGGTTCGACATTCCGGTGCTGATCCGCATGGCGCAGGAATGGCCGGGGCTGGAGGGGATGGACCTTGCCATCACCGTGTCGTGCGAGACGCATTTCGGCTGGGAAGGCGGCGTCTGGCGGCTCGGCGCGGGTTATGACGATACGCGGCCGGGCGACAAGCGCCCGCACGTCGTGGCGATCGACTATGGTTCGAAGCGCAACATCTTCCGCAACCTCGTCCATGCCGGCGCGGACGTGACCGTGCTGCCCGCAACCGCGACGTTCGAGCAGATCATGTCGTTCGACCCCGACGGCTTCTTCCTGTCGAACGGCCCCGGCGATCCGGCCGCGACCGGCAAATATGCCGTGCCGGTGATCCGCAAGCTGCTCGAGACCGGCAAGCCGCTGTTCGGCATCTGCCTCGGCCACCAGTTGCTCGCGCTCGCGGTGGGCGCGCGGACCACCAAGATGTTCCAGGGCCATCGCGGCGCCAACCATCCGGTCAAACGGCTGGAAGACGGGGCGGTCGAGATCACCAGCATGAACCACGGCTTCGCCGTCGAGCGCGAGAGCCTGCCGGCCAATGCCCGCGAAACGCATGTGTCGCTGTTCGATGGCTCCAACGCCGGCATCGAACTCACCGACCGCCCGGCGTTCAGCGTGCAATACCACCCCGAGGCCAGCCCGGGCCCGCAGGACAGCCTCTATCTGTTCGAGCGGTTCGTGGGGATGATGCGGTGAGGTCGCTATTGCTCGTGGTGATCTTCGCTTCAACTGCATGTTCAAGCGAGACGCAGAGCAATAGAAGCCTCAGCGCAATGCCAGCTCAATCCCGTATCATTGACGTCGGAAAGGCCGATAGCCGGACCGCTGGCTTAACCGTCACGACGGATGCGGCACAGGCGTGGTCAATCTGCAAGATTGCCGATGATCTCTACGACACAACGGTGGGGATCGATGGAACTATCGATTTTCGACCCGTGGACGGGATCGTCACTTCGGAAATCAAACTCCAAATCGCTTGCCTGAAAACGTGGGCAGAACTCACGAAACATCACGCAGGATTCAACTTGGTGGCGAATTTATAATGCCTAAACGCACAGACATCTCTTCCATCCTCGTCATCGGCGCGGGGCCGATCGTCATCGGTCAGGCGTGCGAGTTCGATTATTCGGGCACGCAGGCGATCAAGGCGCTCAAGGAAGAGGGCTATCGCATCGTCCTGGTCAATTCGAACCCGGCGACGATCATGACCGATCCCGAGCTGGCCGACGCGACCTATATCGAGCCGATTACGCCTGCGGTCGTCGCCAAGATCATCGAGAAGGAGCGGCCCGACGCCGTCCTGCCGACGATGGGCGGCCAGACCGCGCTCAACACCGCGCTGGCGCTGTTCGAGGACGGCACGCTCGACAAGTTCGGCGTCAAGATGATCGGTGCCGATGCGGAGGCGATCGACAAGGCCGAGGATCGCCAGAAGTTCAAGGCGGCGATGGACAAGATCGGGCTCGAAAGCGCGCGTTCGGCGATCGCGCACAGCGAGGCCGAGGCGCTGGCCGGGCTCGACATTGTCGGATTGCCCGCGATCATCCGGCCCAGCTTCACGCTGGGCGGCACGGGCGGCGGTGTTGCCTACAACAAGGAAGAGTTTCTCGAGATCGTCCGCAAGGGGCTCGACGCTTCTCCGACCACCGAGGTGCTGATCGAGGAATCGCTGCTCGGCTGGAAGGAATATGAGATGGAGGTCGTCCGGGATCGGAACGACAATGCCATCATCGTCTGCTCGATCGAGAATATCGACCCGATGGGGGTCCATACGGGCGACTCGATCACGGTCGCGCCGGCGCTGACGCTGACCGACAAGGAATACCAGATCATGCGCAATGCATCGATCGCGGTCCTGCGGGAAATCGGCGTCGAAACAGGTGGTTCCAACGTTCAGTTCGCAGTCAATCCGAAGGACGGCCGGCTGGTCGTCATCGAGATGAACCCGCGCGTGAGCCGTTCGTCGGCGCTCGCGTCGAAGGCGACTGGCTTCCCCATCGCCAAGGTCGCGGCGAAGCTGGCGGTGGGCTATACGCTCGACGAAATCGAGAACGACATCACCAAGGCGACCCCGGCGAGTTTCGAGCCGACGATCGACTATATCGTCACCAAGATTCCGCGGTTCGCCTTCGAGAAGTTCAAGGGCGCCGAGCCGGTGCTGTCGACCGCGATGAAATCGGTCGGCGAGGTGATGGCGATCGGCCGCTCGATCCACGAGAGCCTGCAAAAGGCGCTGCGCGGGCTCGAGACGGGCCTGTCGGGCTTCAACGACGTCGATCATCTGGTCGGCGCGCCGCGTGATGCGATCGAGGCGGCGCTGACCCGCGCCACGCCGGACCGTTTGCTCGTTGCCGCGCAGGCGCTGCGCGAGGGCTTCACCGTCGCCGAAGTGCACGCGCTCGCCAAATATGATCCCTGGTTCCTCGAACGCATCCGCGAGATCGTCGAGGCCGAGCGCGAGGTGATCGCGAACGGATTGCCGCAGGATGCGGCTGGGATGCGCCGACTGAAGACCATGGGCTTTTCGGACAAGCGGCTTGCCTATCTGGCGCTGAAGTCGGCCAACCTCCCCAAGGGGACCGAGCGCGGCATCGCCCGCGGCGCGGGACTGGTGCGCGACGCCGTCGTTGCGATGACGGGCGGCATCACCGAGCAGGAAGTGCGCAAGTTGCGCCACCGGCTGGGCGTGCGGCCGGTATTCAAGCGGATCGACACCTGCGCGGCCGAATTCGAGGCGCGGACGCCTTACATGTACTCGACCTATGAGGCGCCGAGCTTCGGCGAGCCCGAGAACGAGGCGATGCCGTCCGAACGGCGCAAGATCGTGATCCTGGGCGGCGGCCCCAACCGGATCGGTCAGGGGATCGAGTTCGACTATTGTTGCTGCCACGCGTGCTTCGCGCTGGAGGATGCGGGCTATGAGACGATCATGGTCAACTGCAATCCGGAAACGGTGAGCACCGACTATGACACCTCGGACCGGCTCTATTTCGAGCCGCTGACCGCCGAGGATGTTCTCGAAATCCTTGAGGTCGAAAAGTCCCGGGGCGAGCTGGCTGGCGTGATCGTCCAGTTCGGCGGGCAGACCCCGCTCAACCTCGCCAAGGCGCTGGAGGGTGCGGGCATCCCGATCCTGGGCACCAGCCCCGACGCGATCGACCTGGCCGAGGACCGCGAGCGCTTCGCCGATCTCGTCGCCAAGCTGGGGCTCAAGCAGCCGATGAACGGCATCGCCCGCAGCCGCGACGAGGCGGTGCGTGTCGCCGAGCGGATCGGCTATCCGGTGCTGATGCGGCCGAGCTATGTGCTGGGCGGCCGGGCGATGGAGATCGTCGACACCACGCAGCAGCTGGACGACTACATCCAGACTGCGGTTCAGGTTTCGGGTGATTCACCCGTGCTGATCGACCAGTATCTGCGCGATGCGATCGAGGTGGATGTGGACGCGATCGCCGATGGCACTGACGTGGTCGTCGCGGGTGTGCTCCAGCATATCGAAGAGGCCGGCGTCCATTCGGGTGACAGCGCGTGTTCGATCCCGCCCTATAGCCTGTCGGACGCGATCGTCGCCGAGATCGAGCGCCAGGCCGATGCCCTGGCCCGAGCGCTCAAGGTCAAGGGGCTGATGAACATCCAGTTCGCGGTCAAGGACGGTGAAGTCTATCTGATCGAGGTCAATCCGCGCGCCTCGCGCACGGTTCCGTTCGTCGCCAAGGCGATCGGCACCCCCATCGCCAAGATCGCGGCGCGGGTGATGGCGGGCGAAAAGCTCGCGGCGCTCCCGAAGATCGACCGCAACATCGGCCATATCGCCGTGAAGGAAGCGGTGTTCCCGTGGGGACGCTTCCCCGGCGTCGATCCGGTCCTCTCACCGGAAATGAAGTCCACCGGCGAAGTGATGGGAATCGATCGGGATTTTGCGACGGCCTTTGCCAAGTCCCAGCTTGGAGCCGGCACGATCCTGCCCAAGTCGGGCACGGTATTCGTGAGCGTGAAGGACAGCGACAAGCCGGTCATCCTGCCCGGCGTGCGTATCCTCACCGATCTGGGCTTCCGCATCGTCGCGACCGGCGGCACCGCCAGCTATCTGGAGGCTGAGGGCGTTGCGGTGGAGCGCGTGAACAAGGTGGCGCAGGGGCGCCCGCACATCGTCGACCGCATTCAGGACGGCGACATCGCGCTTGTTTTCAACACGACCGAAGGCTGGCAATCGCTGAAGGATTCCGCGAGTATCCGTCGCTCCTCGCTCGCGCAGAAGGTGCCGTATTTCACTACGGCGTCTGCCAGCGTCGCTGCGGCGCATGCGATTGCGGCCCTTTCGGGGCACCCGCTTGATGTTTGCCCGTTGCAGTCCTACTATTCGCGTTCGCACAATTGATCCCAAACGCCCGGTTTTCATGTGTGCGGGGTCCCGCCGTCCGGCGGGATGTCCGGCGATGAAGCGTTTTACGAAGGACGGCTGAGAGTATGGCGACGGTCGAGAAGATGCCGATGCTGGCGGAAGGCTATGAGAAGCTCAGCGAGGAGCTGAAGCGGCTCAAAGCCGAACGACCGCAGATCGTGGATGCGATCGAGGAAGCGCGCGCGCATGGCGATCTTTCGGAAAACGCCGAATATCATGCCGCCAAGGAGCGTCAGGGCCAGGTCGAAGCCTCGATCGCCGATATCGAGGACAAGCTGAGCCGCGCGCAGATCATCGATCCCAAGGAGCTTTCGGGCGACAAGATCGTGTTCGGCGCGACGGTGACGCTGCTCGACGAGGACGACAAGCCGGTGAAGTACCAGATTGTCGGCCAGACCGAAGCAGATGCGAGCAAGGGCCGCATCTCGTACAACTCGCCGCTGGGGCGTGCGCTGATCGGGCGCAAGGTCGACGAGGAGATCGAGGTTTCGGTCCCCGCGGGCGACCGTTACTATCTGGTCTCGCGGATCGAGTTCATCTGAGGCAGCGCCCCATGCGGCGGCCCGTGGGAACGCTCGCCATCGTCCTGTTGACGGTGGCGGTTTCCATCCTCGTCTATTACGGGCTCGACCCCCTGGAATGGTCGCAGCGCGCGGGCTTCATTCCCGCGCGTGCGAGCGGCGTCGGCACCGATTTTGCCGCGGTTCCGGTGTGGCTGACGCCGTTGACGTGTACGTTGATGCATGGCGGCATGCTTCACCTGGTCAGCAACATGCTGATCCTGGCCTTTGTCGGGCGGATGACCGAGCCGGTCGTGGGCGCCGTGGGGATCGTAATCCTCTATATCGCCGGTGCCTATGCCGCTGCGTTCGCGCAATGGTTGCCTGATCCGCATTCGGTAACGCCGATGATCGGGGCGAGCGGCGCCGCGTCGGCGATCCTGGGCGCCTATGCGCTGATTTTCGGCCGGGCGCGCGCGCGGGCGATCGGGCCGGTGCCGGCCACCATCGTGCATGTGCTCTGGCTGGCGGCGGCGTGGGTGGTGCTCAACCTGATGCTCGCCTTTGCGATGCAGGCCAGCGGCTATGGCGTGGCCGCGGCCGCGCATATCGGCGGTTTTCTGGCCGGAATCGCGCTCGCACGGCCCTTGGCGCGGCGGCATCTTCGGCGGCTGGCCTGAGGCGGCCGGGAGAAGGGCGGGGGCGCGGGACGGCCCCCGGTCGCAGCGGCGATCAGCCCTTGGGGTCGAGTTCGGGCTCGAGCAGACGGTGCAGATGGACGACGACGTAACGCATTTCGGCGTCGTCGACGGTGCGCTGGGCAGCGGCGCGCCACGCCTTTTCGGCGGCCTCGTAATCGGCGTAAATGCCGACGATATCCAGCTTTTCCGGGTTGACGAAGTCGAGCGTCTGCGGGTCGGCCACGCGGCCGCCGAAGACGAGATGAAGCTTGCTCAAAGAGACCTCCTGGGGAGTGCGATAACGCGGTCCCCTTAACGGCGACCGACGCCCCGGCTCAAGACCGATTGGTTGCAATATATCGCTGTTCGCGTGCAACCGGTGTCGCCACGGCGCAAAATTACCGCAACTAAGGGCCGTCCGAAGGTCAAAACGGCCCGTTCGGAGGTGCGCCGAGTCCATGCGCCTTTTCTCGACCGCGCGCATGGTCCCGGCGCGGAAACCGGTCAGTCGGCGCGGGCCGCGTTCTTGGCCGCGTCGACGACATTGCCGATGAGCGAGGTCACGCGCGACTTGGTCGCGTCGCGGTCGGGAAGCAGCGCGTCGAGCTCCTGCCGGCCCGCTTCCTTGGCCGCCTGTGCCGCCGCGGTCGCGCGCTCGGCGAGCTTGCGCCCGACGGGTTCGAGCAACTCGCGCTCCTTGGCGAGCCGCGGGATCAGCGCACCGAGCAGCGCGCCGACCGCGACGCCCGCGGCGAGCAGCGCGACCGGGTTGGAGCCCAGCTCGTCGATCGTCGTGCGGACCTTGTCACCCATGGTCTCGGCGGCGGGTCCGGTGTTGGTTTCGCTGGTCATTTCGAGGATCCTTTCATCCAAGTCGCATCGCTGTCCAAACCCGCCGCACCGGACGGGGTTTCGTCGGGATCGGCTTCGTTCCCCCGGCTGCGGCGGCCGAACCAGCCGCGCGCGACTAACAGCCCGATCGCGGCGGCGACGCCGGCAATCGCGAGCGGACGGCGCCGCGCAGCCCGGGCGC
>JAFABD010000158.1 GCA_023426225.1 Pseudomonadota bacterium
GGCTTGGACTCGGGATTGCCCTTGGCTGCGGCCTTTTTTCCGGCGCGGCCCATGCTGCCGATGCCGATCCGGCGCCCGCCGGCGGCACGACGGCAGCGATCACGGCCACTGCGGCCACGGCCGCTGCGGCGGCGCCCGCCGCGGCGCGCGACGGCGACGGTATTCCCGATCAGCTCGACGGCGAACAGACCGCCACCTATCGCCGCGTGTTCGCCGCGATCCGCGCCGGCCAATGGGCCGATGCCCAGCTCACGCTCGACGGCATGAAACCCGGGCCGCTCCACGCCATCGCGCGCGCCGAGCTGTTCACCGCCAAGAATTCGCCCAAGGTCGAACTCGCGCCGCTGATGGCGCTGCTTGCCGAAGCGCCCGAGCTGCCCCAGGCCGAACAGCTCGCGCGCCTCGCCCGGCTGCGCGGCGCCACTGCGCTTCCCGTGCTGCCCCAGCCGCAGCGGCTCGTCTGGTTCGACGGCGCGCCGGTGCGCAAGCGCGCCCGCTCGATCCGCTCGGATCAGGCCGCGACCGAGATCGCGCTCGCGATCCAGCCCTTCGTCAAGGCCGATGACGGCGTCCAGGCCGAGGCGCTGGTCGAAAAATTCGCCCCCCAGCTCACGCCCGAGGCGCTGACCGAGTGGCAGCAAAAGGTCGCCTGGATCTATTATGTCGCGGGCGACAACGCCAATGCCCGCCGCATGGCCGCCAAGGCGAGCCAGGGCGAAGGCGACTGGGTGCCGCAGGCCGATTGGGTCGCGGGGCTCGCCGCGTGGCGCGAACAGGATTGCAACGCCGCCGGCACTGCGTTCGAACGCGTGGCGACGCGCGCCGCCGACACCGAACTGCGCTCGGCCGGGCTCTACTGGGCCTCGCGCGCCGACATGGCCTGCGTCCATCCCGAACGCGTCGCCGGCCGGCTCAAGGCCGCATCGCAATATGGCGAGACCTATTACGGGCTGCTCGCCAAGGCGGCGCTCGGCGTCGAGGAACGCGGCGAGCGCGGCGAACGCTTCGTCGCCGACGACTGGCGGCTGCTCGATCGGCGTCCCAATGTCCGCGTCGCCGCCGCGCTCGTCGAGATCGGCGAGACCCGGCTCGCCGACGAGGTGCTGCGCCACCAAGCCAAGTTCTGCACCCCGGCCGAACATGCCGCGCTGACGCGGCTCGCGGGCCGGCTCAACCTTCCCGCGACCCAGGTCTGGCTGTCGCACAACGGCCCGGCGGGCGCGCAGCCGCTGCTCCAGGCACGCTACCCCTCGCCCAACTGGACCCCGGCGGGCGGCTGGCGCGTCGACAAGGCGCTCGTCTTTGCCCACACGCTCCAGGAATCGCGCTTCAACGCCGAAATCCGCAGCGCGGCGGGCGCGATGGGGCTGATGCAGGTCAAGACGGGCGCCGCGATCGACGTCGGCCGCCGCCACGGCGTCAACTACGCCGTCACCGATCTCACCAAGCCGTCGGTGAACATGGAGATCGGCCAGTCCTATCTCGAACAGTTGCGCGACCAGCCGTTCACCCAGGGCCTGCTTCCCAAGGTGATCGCCGCCTATAATGCCGGCCCCAGCCCGGTCCAGTCGTGGAACAGCATGGCGCGCGACAATGGCGACCCGCTGCTCTACATCGAAAGCATCCCCTATTGGGAAACGCGCGGCTATGTGATGACCGTGCTGCGCAACTATTGGATGTACGAGCAGCAGGAGGGCCGCCGCTCGGTCAGCCGCGAGGCGCTTGCACAGGGCCTGTGGCCGCGATTCCCCGGCATGCCCGGCGAAAAGGCGATCCGCCTCAGCGCCCGCGCCAATCCCGATCAGGTCGCGCACAGCAACTGATCGCCCGGCGCGCCGCCGGACATCGGCCGGGCGGACGGGACATCCGCCGTCGGGAAACGCCGCGGCACCCCGCCCCTTCGGTCACGCCCCCGCTCGCGCTGCGATTGCCTCACGCGTGCCCGACGCGCGGGTCGGGTCGATCCTCTCGGGCGGGTTCGTGCCCGCGCCGGGCGCCGATGCCGCAGCGCGGGCGACGCGCCCAATGCTGATCTGCCGATCGCCTGCCGATCGCCCGTGCGTCGTGCCCGCAGCATCCTACCGGCATCCTACCGGCCGCCGCGCTGCCCGCCGGGCGATGCCGCACCGCGACCCCGGGCGCGGAACGGCCCGCCGAAGCCCGCGTTCAGCTCGCCTTCTTGGCGTCCTTGGGCTTGGGCAACTCCTTCTCGAAGAAGTTCGACAGCTCGTCGAGCGACGCCGTCCACCAGTCGATCGTGTCCTTGAACTGCGTCTGGTTCAGCCCGCCGATCGTCCCGATGTCATAGCCGAGCACCAGCGTTCCGTCGTCGCGCAGCGCCGCCTGAAGGAAGCGGTGCGTCAGGTTCCACTTGTTCGCCAGCTTCAGGTCGATGCCCTTGTCCTTCTCGAACATCACCTGGAACTGCAACGAATCGCAGTTCTTCTTTTCCTCGCAGCCATAGAAATAGACCGAGAAGTTGTACGTCGACTCCTCGCTGCTGATCATCGGCTCGCCGATGCCGTCGACCTCCAGCTTGGGCTTCAGCCCGGCCTTCTCCATCGCCTTCAGCACGCTCTGCGGGTCGCTCGCGCAGACCATGTCCTTGCCGCACGGCGCCTTGTCCTCGGCGTGCGCGGCGGGAACCAGCCACAGGGCGGCCAACGGGGCCGCGATCAGAAACGGGCGCATTCAATCTCCCTCACTCGAAAGCACACTCCTTAGCATCCCGCCGCGACGCCACAATCGGGGTTCACGCGGGGGCGCTGGTGCTCTCGTCGACGAACACGCCCAGCACGTTGCCCGCCGGATCGCGGAAATGGAACCGCCGCCCGCCCGGATAGGCAAAGATCGGCACCACCAGTTCGCCGCCCGCATCGACCACCGCCGCAAGCGCCGCCTCCAGGTCGTCGACCTCGACGATCGGCAGGATCGCCCCGATCGGCGCATCGCCCGACGCGTTGATCCCCAGGTCGACATCGCCCGTCGTCGTCGCCGCATAATCCGGCCCGAAATCGGTGAACCCCCAGCCAAAGGCCCGCGCATAGAAATCGCGCGACGGCCCCGTCGCCGAGGCAGGAATCTCGACATAGCTCAAACGCGGCACCGGCACCCTCCCTCGATGTTCGCTCTATGTTCTACGCCATTGCCGGGCCATGCGCAATGGGCCGGTCTTTTGATCGGCCGTTATCGCCTACCGACGCGATCCATGAGCAGGAGGGCCTGCTTCTTTCAAGGGCCGAAATGCTTGCACCAATGTTCTCATTATGTTCTATACCAACCATGTCAAAGACCGCAGGCAGAGGTGCAACCGGGAACGCATCGAGCACACGCTTCAACCTGCCTGAGCGCGCGTGCGACGGCGACTGGCTCGACGCCCGGTCGTCGATCGACGGTGAAGCGCCCAGGCTGCGCACCAGCGTCACCGTCGAAACGCCGCGCACGATCCTCACGCGCAACGACTCCCCCGACATCGGCTTCGGCCAGTCGGTGAACCCCTATCGCGGCTGCGAACATGGCTGCATCTACTGTTTCGCGCGGCCCAGCCATGCCTATCACGACCTGTCTCCGGGGCTCGATTTCGAAACGCGGCTGTTCGCCAAACCCGATGCGCCGGCGTTGCTGCGCGCTGCGCTCGGGCGGCGCGGCTATGTGTGCGAGCCGGTCGCGTTCGGCACCAACACCGATCCGTATCAGCCGGTCGAGGCGGATTGGCGGGTCACGCGCGGCTGTCTCGAACTGCTTGCCGAATGCCGCCATCCGGTCGCGATCACCACCAAGTCCGATCGTATCCTGCGCGATCTCGACCTTCTGGCGCCGATGGCGGAACAGGGGCTCGCCGCGGTGATGATCTCGGTCACGACGCTCGATCCGCGCATCGCGCGCACGCTCGAACCGCGCGCGCCGCATCCCGAAAAGCGCATCGCCGCGATTGCGCGGCTGGCGGCGGCGGGGGTGCCCGTCTTTGCCTCGCTCGCGCCCGTCATCCCCGCGATCACCGATCACGAGATCGAGGCGATCGTCGCGCGCGTCGCCGCGGCGGGCGCGCGCGGGGCGATGTTCATTCCCGTCCGCCTGCCATGGGAGGTGGCGCCGCTGTTCCGCGCCTGGCTCGACGCGCATTTCCCCGATCGCGCGGCAAAGGTGATGGCGATCATCCAGTCGCTTCGCGGCGGTCGCGACAATGATCCGGGCTTCCACACGCGGATGCGCGGCCAGGGGCCGTGGGCCGATCTGCTGCGCGTCCGCTTCCGCCGTGCGGTGCGTGCGCACGCGATCGACGGGCGCTTCCCCCCGCTGCGTACCGATCTGTTCCGCCCGCCCGCGGGCGCGCAGGGCGAGCTGTTCTGACGCCCGGTTGCGGGACATCGCCGCCGCGCCGCCCGGTCGCGCTGTGGTTGCCCGTCCCGCCGGGGTCGCTTATCGCTGGCGCTTCCTTTTGCGATCGGGATGCCCATGCGTCATCTGCTCTTTGCCTTTTCCCTTCTGTTCTCGCCGGTTGCGCTGGCGCAGCAACCGCCCGCGGCCGACGCCGCCGCGCTGCCCAGCGGCAAGCTTCCCGATCAGGCGCGCCCGATCGCCTATCGGCTCGATCTCACGATCCTGCCCGATCGCCCGCGGTTCAGCGGCCATGCCGAAATCGACATCGATCTGCGCCATGCCGCCAGCACGATCTTCCTCCACGGCCGCAACCTCGCGATGCACAGCGCGACCGTGTCGGTCGGCGGGCGCAGCTATCGCGCGCGCTTCACCCAGCGGACGCAGCACGGGCTGGCCGAGCTCGATTTCGGGCGCGAGCTTCCCGCCGGGCGAATGACGCTGCGCTTCGATTACGACGCCGCCTTCGGCACCGGCCCCTCGGGGCTCTATCGCGTCAATGTCGAGGACCGCTGGTACAGCTGGTCGCAGTTCGAATCGATCGACGCGCGCGCCGCCTTCCCCGCCTTTGACGAACCCGGTTACAAGACGCCGTTCACCGTCAGCGTCACGACGCGCGCCGGGCTGTTCGCGACCAGCAACGCGCCCCAGGCGGGCACGCCCGAACGCAAGGGCAAGCTCGTCCGCTATCGCTTCGCGCCCACCGCGCCGCTGCCCACCTATCTCGTCGCGTTCGCGGTCGGCCCCTTCGCCACCGTCGCCACGACGGTGCCGCCGACGCCGCAGCGCGCGACGCCGCTCCCCGTGCGCATCGTCGGGACACAGCCCAACGCCGCCAGCATGGCCTTTGCCCGCGACGAGACGGGCAAGATCGTCAGCCTGCTCGAACGCTATTTCGATCAGCCCTTCCCCTTCCCCAAGCTCGACCAGATCGGCTCGCCGATCATGCCCGGCGCGATGGAGAATGCCGGCGCCGACATCTATGGCGACGGCATCCTGTTCCTCGACGAAAAGGCCCCGGCGCGCCAGCAGGAGGCGTTCGGCATGGTCGTCGCGCACGAGCTGGCGCACCAGTGGTTCGGCGATCTCGTCACCCCGGTGTGGTGGGACGACATCTGGCTGAACGAAAGCTTCGCCAACTGGATGGGCTATCGCATCGGCAACGAATGGCGGCCGGGGCTCGAAATGAACGCCTCGGCGATCCGTGAAGCGCTCGCCGCGATGGACATCGACGCGCTCAGCGTCGGCCGGCCGATCCACGAACGGATCACGCGCGACGGCGATATCGACGCCGCGTTCGACCAGATCACCTATGGCAAGGGCGGCCAGGTGGTCGCGATGATCGCCGACTTCATGGGCGACACCGCCTTCCGCGACGGCGTGCGGCTGCACATGTCGCGCCACCGCTATGGCAATGCGTCGACCGACGATTTCTTCGGCGCGCTCGCCGATGCCGCGCACGATCCACGCGTGCTCGCCGCGCTGCGCAGCTTCGTCGATCAGCAGGGGGTGCCGCTCGTCCGGCTGCGGCGTCAGGGCGGCACGCTCGTCGCGACGCAACAGCCCTATGCCTATTTCGGCACCAACGCCGCCGCGCGCCAGTGGATCATCCCCTTCTGCGTCCGCCAGGCCGCGGCCAAGTCGTGCACGCTGATCGACAAGCCCGAAATGGCAGTCGCCGCGCCCGCGGGCACCGGCGCGCTCGTCCCCAATGCCGAAGGCACCGGCTATTACCGCTTCGATCTCGACCCCGCCGACTGGGCGCCGCTGATCGCCGCCGTCCCCGGGCTGCCCCAGGGCGAGGCGCTCGCCGTCACCGACAGCCTGTGGGCCTCGTTCTATGCCGGCCAGCCGCGGCTCGACCAGTTGTTCGCGCTCGCCCGCGCCAGCGCCGCGCACCCGGCGCAGCGCGTGCTGCTCGACAATGCGCACCGGCTCGAGGGGCTCCGGGCACGCGGGCTCGTCTCCGCCGCCGCCGATCCCGCCTTCCGCCGCCGGGTCGGCGCGATCTACGGCCCGCTGCTCGCAAAGCTCGGCTTCGATCCGGCGGCGGGCGCCTATGCCAAGGAGGATCACGAGCGCCGCGAGCTGCGCAGCGAGCTGGTCGGCCTGCTCGTCCGCGCGGGCAACGACGCTGCGCTGCGCGGCAAGCTCGTCGCCGCGCTCGACGCCGCGCTCGCGGGCAAGGCCGATGCGCTCGACGATGCGTTCGGGTCGCTCGCGGTCGCCGCGGCGATCCAGGAGCGCGGCGCCGCGTTCGGCCAGTCGCTGCTCGACCGCGCGCGCCGCACCCCGGCGCTCGCCCCGGCAATCTACGAAGGCATTGCCCAGTCGGGCAATGCCGATCTCGCCCGCACGCTCGTCACGCAACCGGGCAAGGCCGGGCTCGACGACAATGCCTGGCTCGGGCTGGCCGAGGGGTTCGCGGCCGATCCGGCCACGCGCGATCTCGTCGCGCCGGCGCTCATCGCCAATTTCAGCAAGGTGCTCGCCTCGCCCGGCGGCATCTTCTCGGGCCATGGGCCGGAGATGTTCCGCGGCATGTGCACCGAAGCCGCCGCCGACGCGCTCACCGGCGAGCTTCGCCCGATGCTCGCCAAGCGCGGCAGCACGCTGTCGGTCGATCGCACGATCGAGACGATCCGCAACTGCGCCCGCTTCCGCGCGGCCAAGGCCGACGCGGTCAGCGACGCGATCGCGCGTCTCGACTGATGCCGCAGGCGGGCGGCGGCTTCTCGCCGTCGCCCGCCCCGGCGTCAGGCAGCGGCCAGCCGGAAGTCCTTGTATTCGGCGCGGATCGCCGTCTTCAGCAGCTTGCCCGTCGCGCTGTGCGGCAACGACTCGACGAACAGGATCGCATCGGGCAGCCACCATTTGGCGACATGTTCGGCCAGGTGCGCGCGGATCGCCGCCTCGTCGACGCTGCTGCCGGGCTTGCGCACCACCAGCAGGATCGGCCGCTCCTCCCAGCGCGGATGATGCACGCCGATCGCCGCCGCCTCGGCGACGCCGGGACAGCCCACCGCGCTATTCTCGAGCTCGACCGAGCTGATCCATTCGCCGCCCGACTTGATGACGTCCTTGGCCCGGTCGGTGATCTGCATCGTCCCGTCGGGGTGGAGCACCGCGACGTCGCCGGTGTCGAACCAGCCCTCGGCATCGACGCACGGGCCGTTCGCGTCGCGATAATATTGGCGGACGATCCACGGCCCGCGCACCTGCAACCGGCCCGAGCTGGCGCCGTCGCGCGGCTGGACGCGGCCGGCATCGTCGACGATCCGCGCCTCGACGCCGAACGGCACCTTGCCCTGGCGCGCGACGCGGTCGACCTTGGCATCGAAATCGAGCGTGTCCCAATCGGCCGACGGCGCCCCGATCGTGCCGATCGGCGACGTCTCGGTCATGCCCCAGGCGTGGTTGACGCGGATTCCCATTCGCATCAGCCGCTCGATCATCGCGCGCGGTGCCGCCGATCCGCCGATCGTCACGATCTTCAGGTGGCGCGGCGCCTCGCCGGTCGCGTCGATGTGCTGGAACATGCCGAACCACACCGTCGGCACGCCCGCCGAATGCGTCACCTGCTCGCGGTTCATCAGCTCGCACAGCACCTTGGGCTCGTTCACCGCGCTGAACACCAGCTTCAGCCCCACCGCCGCGCTGGCATAGGGCATGCCCCAGCCGACGGCGTGGAACATCGGCACGATCGGCAGCGCGACCGACTGGGTCGAAAGCTCCATCACCGCGGGCTGGAGCGCGGTCATCGCGTGGAGCACCGTCGAACGGTGGCTATAGACGACGCCCTTGGGGTTGCCCGTCGTGCCGCTGGTATAGCACAGCATGCACGGGTCGCGCTCGTCGCCCTCGACCCAGGCATAGTCGCCGTCCTCGGGCGCGATCAGCGCGTCGAAACTGTCCGCGCCGTCGCCGTCGAAGCAGAAACAGTGCGTCACGCTCGGCCACTGGTCGCGCAACCGCGCCACGATCGGCGCGAACGCCTTGTCGTAAAAGAGGATGCGGTCCTCGGCATGGTTGATGATGAAGCTGAGCTGGTCGTCGAACAGCCGCGGATTGACCGTGTGGATCAGCCCGCCCATCCCGATCGCGCCGTACCAGGCGACAAGGTGGCGGCCATGGTTCATCGCCAGCGTCGCGATCCGGTCGCCGGGCTTGCACCCCAGCTTCTCCAGCGCCTGCGCCAGGCGGCGGGCGTCGTGCGCCACCTCGCCCCACTTGGAGCGCGTCTCGCTGCCGTCCGCCCAGCGCGACACGATCTCGCGCGTCGGATAATCGCGCGCCGCATGTTCGATCAGTCGCGGAACGCGCAGCTCGTAATCCTGCATGCCACCCAGCATTTGACACCCTCTCCTGCCCATGGGCCGATGGGGTCGGAAATGCCGGGGCCGTGCGCGGCGCGGCGGCCGGTCGTTCCTAGCCCACCGCCACCGGGCGATGTGCATCGGCGGTCTTCAATGCCGCCCAGCGGATACCTTGCAGGCTCTCGAGCCGCTCGGCAAGCTCGCCGTCCAGTCGGAAGTCCCGGCCCAGGATCAGCTCGGCCTCGCCATGGTCGAGCGCCGCGCGCACGCGCAGCTCGCCGCGCCCGCCGCGCTGCGGGCGCACGATGTCGGCCAGCATCGGCAGCACGCGCGCATCGTCGATCGCCACGTCGAGCACCAGCCGCGTCGATCCGGCCAGCGTCTCGAACGGCTGGACGCGCTTGATCGAAACGCGCGGCGTGTCTTCGCCGGGGCGCTTGTCGAGCTCGACGGTCAACAGCGCGCAGCCGCCGCTGCGGGCGCAATCCTCCAGGTCGTTCGAAATATGCTCGTCGAAACAGGTGGCGAGCGTCTGGCCGCTCTGGTCCGAAATGCTCGCCATCATGTACCGCTTGCCGCGCGCCGAGGTGCGATAGCGCGCATCCTCGATCAGCGCCGCGATCACCGATCCGACGCGCGCGCCTTCGGGGATCGGCACGTCGTTCAGGCTGGTGATCTCGCGCGCGGCGTGGACGCGGGCGAGATGGGCATAGCGGTCGAGCGGGTGCGACGAGAAATAATAGCCGAACGCGTCCTTCTCCGCCGCGATCTTGTCCGAAAGCGACCAGTGCGCGTCCTTGGGCAGCGTGATGCCCCCCACCGCCGGCCCGGCATCGCCGAACAGCCCGCCCTGCCCGCTCGCGCGGCTCGCCTGCACGCTCTGCGCGATCCCCAGGATCGTCTCGGCGGCGGCGTGGACGCCCGCGCGGTTGGCGTCGATCGAATCGAACGCGCCCGCCGCCGCCAGCGTTTCGAGCTGGCGCTTGTTGAGCAGCCGCGGGTCGATGCGGTTGGCGAAATCGTCGAGCGATCCGAACGGCCCGGCGGCGCTGCGCTCGGCGACGAGCAGCTCCATCGCATGTTCGCCCACGCCCTTCAGCGCGCCCAGCGCATAGCGCACCGCCAGCCCGTCGCCGTGCACCTCGACGTTGAAATCGGCCAGGCTCGCATTGATGTCGGGGCCAAGCGCGGTGATCCCCAGCCGCCGCATGTCGTCGGCGAACACCGCCAGCTTGTCGGTCTGGTGGATGTCGAACGCCATCGACGCGGCAAAGAATTCGTGCGGATAATGCGCCTTCAGCCACGCCGTCTGGTACGCGAGCAGCGCATAGGCGGCGGCGTGCGACTTGTTGAAGCCGTATCCGGCGAACTTGTCGATCAAATCGAACAGCTCGTTGGCCTTGGCCGCCGGGATATTGTTGTGTTCGGCACAGCCCTTGACGAACGTCTCGCGCTGCGCGTCCATCTCGGCCTTGATCTTCTTGCCCATCGCGCGGCGCAGCATGTCTGCGCCGCCCAGCGAATAGCCGGCCAGGATCTGCGCCGCCTGCATCACCTGTTCCTGATAGACGAAGATCCCATAGGTCTCCTTCAGGATCGGCTCGAGCAGGTCGTGCGGATAGACGATCTCCTCGCGTCCCGCCTTGCGCGCGCCAAAGGTCGGGATGTTGTCCATCGGGCCGGGGCGATACAGCGAGACGAGCGCGACGATGTCGCCGAAATTGGTCGGCCGCACCGCCGTCAGCGTGCGCCGCATCCCTTCGGATTCGAGCTGGAACACCCCCACCGTGTCGCCGCGCTGGAGCAGCGCATAGACTTCCTCGTCGTCCCACGGCACGCGGTCGAGCGCGACCTCGATCCCGCGATTGGCGAGCAGCGTCACCGCCTTCTTGAGCACCGACAGCGTCTTGAGGCCCAGAAAGTCGAACTTGACCAGCCCCGCGCCCTCGACATTCTTCATGTCGAACTGCGTCACCGGCATGTCCGATCGCGGGTCGCGATACAGCGGCACCAGCTTGGCGAGCGGCCGGTCGCCGATCACCACGCCCGCGGCGTGCGTCGAACTGTGCCGCGGCAGCCCCTCGAGCCGCATCGACAGGTCGATGAGGTGCTTCACATCCTCGTTGGCATTGTATTCGGCGACGAACTCGCTGACGCCGTTCAGCGTGCGCTCGAGCGTCCACGGGTCGGTCGGGTGGTTCGGGATCAGCTTGGCGAGCCGGTCGACCTGGCCATAGCTCATCTGGAGCACGCGGCCGACGTCCTTGATGACCGCGCGCGCCTTCATCGTTCCGAAGGTGATGATCTGCGCCACGTGATCGCGGCCGTATTTCTCCTGGACGTACCGGATCACCTCGCCGCGCCGCGTTTCGCAGAAGTCGATGTCGAAGTCGGGCATCGAAACGCGTTCGGGGTTGAGGAAACGTTCGAACAGCAGCCCCAGCTTCAGCGGGTCGAGGTCGGTGATCGTCAGCGCCCAGGCGACCGCCGAGCCCGCGCCCGATCCGCGCCCCGGTCCCACCGGAATGTCGTGCGCCTTCGCCCATTGGATGAAGTCGGCGACGATCAGGAAGTAGCCGGGGAAACCCATCTGGTTGATGATGTCGAGCTCGAACTGCAACCGCTTGCGATAGGCTTCGATCTCGCCCGGATCGGTGATCCCGGCATGCGCCAGCCGCTTTTCCAGCCCCGACCAGGCGCGCTCGCCCAGCATCCGTGCCTCGCCCTCGCGGTCGCCTGCCAGGCTCGGCAGGATCGGCTTGCGCTTGGGCGCCATCACCGCACAGCGCTGGGCGACGACGATCGTGTTGTCGATCGCCTCGGGCAGATCCTCGAACAGCGCGCGCATCGCGTCGGCCGATTTCATCCACGCGTCGGGCGAGCTGCGCGGGCGCTCGTCGCTCGCGATATAGCTCGAACTGGCGATGCACAGCATCGCGTCGTGCGCCGGGTGGAACGTCTCGTCGGCGTAACAGCACGGGTTGGTCGCGACCAGCGGCAGGTTGCGCGCGTAGGCGAGGTCGATCAGCCCCGCCTCGGCTGCGGTCTCGACGGGGTCGTTGCGCCGGCTCAGCTCGATATAGAGCCGCCCGGGAAACAGCGCCTCGAGCGCGTCGGCATAGGCCGCCGCCGCGGGCGCCTGTTCCTCGGCGATCAGCCGCGCGAGCGCGCCCTCGCCGCCGCCGGTGAGCGCGATCAGCCCGTCGGTGCGTCCTTCCAGCGCCGCGAACGGGACATGCGCGTCCTCCTCGACCGGCCGGTCGAGATGCGCCATCGACACCAGGTCGCACAGATTGTCGTAACCGCGCGCGTCCTGCGCCAGCAGCGGCAGCCAGTCGATCGGCGCGTTGCCGCCCTCGACGCCGGGCCGCTTGACCGCCAGCAGCGTGCCGATGATCGGCTGGATGCCCGCCTTCTTCGCCGCGTCCGAATAGGTCATCGCGGCGTAAAGCCCGTTGCGGTCGACCACCGCCGCCGCCGGAAAGCCGCGCTCGCGCGCATATTTGGGGATCGACTTGGGCGAAATCGCCCCCTCGAGCATCGTGTACGAGGAAAAGACCCGAAGCGGTACGAACCCGGAATGCGCCATCGCCGGAAGCTAGGCGTCCCCCACCCGATTCGCCAGCCGCCCCGCGCCCCTATCAACAGCTTTCGGAACGCCCTGTCCTTCCGGACCTAGGGAAATCCCCGCGCGGTCCACTTCCTTAGCGATCTTTCGCGGATCGGATGCAACCGGAATGGCCGACTCAGCAAGGTTAATGAGAGTGTAACCTTAGTGAACCGTCACCAAAATGGTGGCCAGTTTGAGTAAAGCAGCGATGCACAGCCTCGTTCATGGTAGCGCCCTGTGCGCGGTCGACTTGCACGGCCTTGTCGCCATTCCGCCGTTTCTCGCCGATTTGCTGGCCGAAGCCGACGCGGCGCTGCTCGTCGCGCGCCATGACGCCGATCCGTGCCTGATCGGCTATGCCCGCGACCATCTCGCGCGGCTCGCCGAACGCAACGAGCGCCGCCGGCTCGCCGACGAACAGCGCGGCGACGACGATCGCGCGCACCACCGCCGGATGCGCCACAGCTT
>JAFABD010000202.1 GCA_023426225.1 Pseudomonadota bacterium
CGCTTGGAACGAGCGGGTGTAGCTCAGTTGGTTAGAGCGCCGGCCTGTCACGCCGGAGGTCGCGGGTTCGAGCCCCGTCACTCGCGCCACGCGCTGCCCCAAGAGGGTGGTGCTGGCCCTGCGGAAACCCCGATGGGGTGCCGTGGAATCGTCGGTGAGGCCGTGCGGCCGGTCTGCCGCAATCTCGCTTGGCTCAAGCGGGTGTAGCTCAGTTGGTTAGAGCGCCGGCCTGTCACGCCGGAGGTCGCGGGTTCGAGCCCCGTCACTCGCGCCATTCGGCGCATCGCCGCAATGGCCCCGACCGCTTCATCACGAAAGCCGGTCGTCGCCTGACTTCCCGATCACATTGCGGCGTTTCCCGGCCCCCCGCAGTTCAGCGTCGCACGACGACGTTCAGCCGCGCCAGCGACCGGTCTCCATCCAGCGCAGAAGCGGCTTGAGCGGCAGGATCCAGACGATCCCCAACACGACATAGAAAGCCAGCTGGACCAGCACGGGCAGCCGTCCGAGCGGCACCGAAAAACTGGCGACGCCGACAATCCACACCGCGATCAGCGTGAGGATCGCGAGCATGCCCACGGGCTTGCGCCAGTTCGGCTTCAACTCTCCTTGTGACAAATCACTTCCTTTTCGGTGACGATGAAGTGCAGCGGCACGTCCCAGATGTCGGCCGGGACCGCGGGCACCTCCTGGACCGACCATGCCACGCCGATTCGCAACGCATGGTCGAATCGGGCGAAGACCCGGTCATAATATCCCGCGCCCTGGCCCAGCCGGTTGAGCCGCCGGTCGAAACCGACGAGCGGCGTCAGGATGATGTCGGGGACGAGTTCCGGACTGTCCGCCGGCGGCTGGCTGAGTCCGAACGGACCGGGCTCGAGTGCTCGCGCGGGATCCCATGCCAGGAAGCGCATCGGCATCGAGCGGCGGACGACATGCGGCAGGGCAAGCCGGCAACCGGCATCGGCCGCCGCCGCAGCCAGCAGCGACGGGTCGGCCTCGCTCCCCATCGGGCAATAGGTGGTGACGACCAGGTCGGGCCTGAACAGGGCACCGACCGCCTCGGGCACCAGAATCGCGCGCATATTGTCTGCAGCGAAGCGATCGCGTTCGGCGCGCAGATGGGCGCGCAGGGCCTGCTTGTCGCGTATCATCGCGACGTCCGGTGCAATGCGGACAACGGGGCGGGGTGGCGGGACCGCCATGGCCGTTTGCCTGAATATCCACCGACGCACAGCACGTCAGGTGGGAACCATGTGTGACAGACCAGGATCTGCACAGGGACAGCTCCCATGGATGAAGAGTATAGCCTCAGGGATTATTGCCAAGGCTCGTACCGGGCAGTGCCCGCCGTCGACCTATTTAGGGGCGCCGGCGTGCGGGCGCAACCGGCGGCAGCCGCTTGCGGGATCGAAGTCAGATGCCCGAATCGGCTTCGAGCATGGCCGCGACGCTTTCCAAGCGATCGGCGATCCGTTCGAGCAACGCCTCCGACACCACGCCTTCCGGTGCGGCAGGCGGATTGCGTTCGGCGCTGTCGACCATGTCGGCAAGGATCAGCGCAAGATAGACAAGCGTTCGCTCGGCGCTGGCACCACCGGCGGCGCGCAGCGCAGCGGCGGCATGCGCCTGCAACAGCGATTCGAGGTGCTGGAGATGCGGCACATCCTCGTCGCGCGCGGCGATGGGATAATTGCGTCCGGCGATGTTGATGACGAGTTCGGCCATCAGTTTGCCTCCCCGGCATCATCGGGCAAATCGTCCTGCTCGTCAGAAGCGATTGCCGCGGCCTGCCTGTCCTCCGCAATGAGGTGATCGAGCGCCGCGAGCGCGTCCTGCACACGGTCGCGAAGCACCGCATGACGGCGCGCGAGTCGTTCGGTGGCATAGGCGCGTTCAGCTGCGGCGGCTTCGATGCGCGCCAGCGCTCGTTCGATGCGATCGGCTGGGTTTTCGGACATTCCTGGCGCCGGATAGGCCCGCCCCGTCGCGCCCGCAACCCCCGTCGCGGTACGCGGTGGCGCGAGTCGGTTGACGTGCGGCGTCAAGGCTCGCAAAGGCGACCGCGAACCGAAATTCCGCCATCCGGGGGTAACAGAAACGTGTCCGCATCCTTCACCGACTGCGCCAATGCGATCCGGGCGCTCGCAATGGACGCTGTCGAGGCCGCCAATTCGGGCCATCCCGGCATGCCGATGGGCATGGCGGATGTCGCGACCGTGCTGTTCCAGCGCTATCTGAAGTTCGATCCGGCCGACCCGGCCTGGCCCGATCGCGACCGTTTCGTCCTTTCGGCAGGACACGGTTCGATGCTGCTCTACAGCCTGCTGCACCTGACCGGCTATGCGCGGCCGACGATCGAGGACATCAAGAACTTCCGCCAGATCGGCAGCCCGTGCGCCGGTCACCCTGAGAATTTCGAGTTGCCCGGCGTCGAGGCAACGACCGGGCCGCTGGGGCAGGGGATCGCGATGGCGGTGGGCATGGCGATGGCCGAACGCCATCTCAATGCCCGCTTCGGCGACGCGCTGGTCGATCACCGTACCTGGGTGATCGCGGGCGACGGCTGCCTGATGGAAGGCATCAACCACGAAGCGATCGGCATCGCGGGGCATCAGAAGCTCGGCCGCCTGATCGTGCTGTGGGACGACAACAACATCACCATCGACGGCGCGGTCTCGCTGTCGTCGAGCGAGGATATCCCCGCGCGCTATGCGGCGACGGGCTGGCACGTCGTTGCGTGCGACGGCCATGACGAGGCGAGCATCACCGCCGCGATCGACGCCGCGATGGCTGACCCGCGACCCTCGCTCGTCCGCTGCCGCACGGTGATCGGCAAGGGCGCGCCCAACAAGCAGGGCAGCTCGAAGGTCCACGGATCGCCGCTCGGCGCCGATGAGGTGGCGGCTGCGCGGCAGGCGCTTGGCTGGTCCTATGCGCCGTTCGAAATTCCGCAGCCGATCCGCGACGCGTGGACGGCCGCCGGGCAGCGCGGCGCCGAACCCCGTGCGCGCTGGGCCGAACGGCTGGCCGCCGATCCGGCGCGTGCGACCTTCGAAGCGGCGATGGCGGGCGACATCGACGATGCGTGGCTGGGTGATTATCTCGCCGGCCTGATCGCGGCGCCGCAAAAGGTCGCAACCCGCAAGGCGTCCGAAATGGCGCTGGCGGCGATCAACGCCGCCGTACCGACGACGATCGGCGGATCGGCGGACCTCACCGGTTCGAACAACACGCTGACCAAGGGGATGGGGACGTTCGAGCCCGCCAATTATGGCGGTCGTTATGTCTATTGGGGCATCCGCGAATTCGGGATGGCCGCCGCGATGAACGGCATGGCGCTCCATGGCGGCGTCGTGCCCTATGGCGGCACGTTCCTTGTGTTTTCGGATTATGCGCGCGGCGCGATCCGGCTTTCGGCGCTGCAGCATGTGCGTGTCGTCTATGTGATGACGCACGACTCGATCGGGCTGGGCGAGGACGGTCCGACGCATCAGCCGATCGAACATGTGATGAGCCTGCGGCTGATTCCCAATCTGGAGGTTTATCGCCCGTGCGACGCGGTCGAGACCGCCGAGGCCTGGGCGCTTGCGCTTTCGCGCAAGGACGGTCCGGCGCTGCTCGCACTGTCGCGTCAGAACCTGCCGCAACTGCGCACCGACGCCGGCGAGAACCGCACGGCCAAGGGGGCCTATCGCCTCATCGCGGCCGAGGCGCCGCGCAAGGTGGTGCTCGTCGCGACGGGCTCCGAAGTGGAGATCGCCGTCGAGGTTCGTGCGGCGCTGGAAGCGCAGGGCATCGGCGCCGACGTCGTGTCGATGCCGTGCTGGGAACGGTTCGACGCACAGGATGCGGCCTATCGCGCCGACATATTGCCCGCCGACGTTCTCAAGGTCACGATCGAGGCGGGGACCACGATGGGCTGGGAGCGTTATGCCGGCGACGGCCTGCGCTTCGGCGTCGACAGCTTCGGCGCGTCGGGGCCGTATCTGCGCCTTTACGAACATTTCGGGCTGAGTGCTGCGGCAATCGTTCCGCAGGTCATCGAACGCCTTAGCTAAGCAGGAGAAGAGGGACATGACGAAGGTTGCGATCAACGGGTTCGGGCGCATCGGCCGCTTGGTGGCGCGCGCGATCCTGGAACGTCCCGAGAGCGGGCTGGAACTGGTGACGATCAACGATCTCGCCGACGCCAAGTCCAATGCCTGGCTGTTCTCGCGCGATAGCGTCCACGGCAAGTATCCGGGCACCGTCAAGGCCGACGGCAACGACATCATCGTCGACGGCAAGCGCATCAAGGTAACCGCCGAGCGCGATCCCGCGAACCTGCCGCACAAGGAAAACGGCATCGACATCGTCCTCGAGTGCACGGGCTTTTTCACCAAGCGTGAAGATGCCCAGAAGCACATCGACGCGGGTGCCAAGAAGGTGCTCATCTCGGCGCCGGGCAAGAATGTCGACCTGACCGTCGTTTACGGCGTCAACCACGACAAGCTTGAGGCCGGACACACGATCGTTTCGAACGCTTCGTGCACCACCAACTGCCTGGCGCCGGTGGCGAAGGTGCTCAACGACGCGATCGGCATCGAACGCGGTCTGATGACCACGGTCCACGCCTATACCAACGACCAGAAGATCCTCGATCAGATCCACAGCGATCTGCGTCGCGCACGCGCGGCGGCGATGTCGATGATCCCGACCACCACGGGCGCTGCGCGCGCGGTGGGCGAGGTGCTGCCCGAACTCAAGGGCAAGCTCGACGGTTCGGCGATCCGCGTGCCGACCCCCGATGTCAGCCTGATCGACCTGACCTTCACGCCGGCGCGTGAAACCACCAAGGAAGAGGTCAACGCGCTGCTGAAGGCGGCTTCGGAGAGCGGCCCGCTGAAGGGTATCCTGGATTATACCGACGAACCGCTCGTTTCGATCGACCTGATGCACACGCCCGTCTCGTCGACGGTCGACAGCCTCGAGACCGCCGTGATCGACGGCAAGCTCGTCCGCGTCGTCAGCTGGTACGACAACGAATGGGGCTTCTCGAACCGCATGGTCGATACCGCTTCGGCAATGGCGAAGCTGGGCTGAACAGGCTGAGGCAAGGCGCCGCCGCTCCGGGATGCCGGGGCGGCGGTCTTTGCATCGGCAGGCTTGGGCGCGAGACAAGGGAACGATGATGGCGCGCAACTTCAAGACGCTCGACGACATGGGTGATGTGGCGGGCAAGCGGGTGCTGGTCCGCGAGGATCTCAACGTGCCGATGGCCGAGGGGCGCGTCACCGACGACACGCGCCTGCGCGCCGCGGTGCAGACCGTGGCCGAACTGGCCGACCGCGGTGCGCGCGTGCTGGTGCTGGCGCATTTCGGGCGTCCCAAGGGGCAGCCGAACCCGGAGATGAGCCTGGCGCAGCTCGCCGAGCCGTTCGCAGCGGTGCTGGGACGTCCGGTTCGGTTCATTCCCGACGCCGGTGCCGCGGATGCGGTGAACGCGTTGCAGGACGGCGAGATCGCGTTGCTCGAGAACACGCGCTTCGATGCCGGCGAGGAGAAGAATGCGCCGGAGACGGTCGAACGCTTCGCCGCGCTCGGCGATCTTTACGTCAACGATGCCTTTTCGGCGGCGCATCGTGCCCATGCCTCGACCGAAGGGCTGGCGCATCGGCTGCCGGCCTTTGCCGGGCGGCAGATGGAGGCCGAACTCGACGCGCTCGACAAAGCGCTCGGCAATCCCGAGCATCCGGTCGCAGCGGTTGTGGGCGGTGCCAAGGTGTCGACCAAGCTCGACGTGCTCAAGCACCTGGTCGACAAGGTCGATCACCTCATCATCGGCGGCGGTATGGCCAACACCTTCCTGGCGGCGCGCGGGGTCGATGTGGGCAAGTCGCTGTGCGAGCATGATCTGACCGCAACGGCGGAAGCGATCCTCGACGCGGCCGACGGCGCCGGCTGCACCGTCCATCTGCCCTATGACGTGGTCGTCGCGACCGAATTCCGCGCCAATCCGCCGGTGCGGACGGTCAACGTCCACGAGGTCGGCGCCGACGAGATGATCCTCGATATCGGGCCGGCCGCGGCCGAGGCGCTCGCTGACGTGCTCAAGACCTGTCGCACGCTCGTCTGGAACGGTCCGCTCGGGGCGTTCGAGATTCCGCCGTTCGACGCGGCGACGGTCTCGCTGGCCCGCACCGCCGCGGCGTTGACGCGCGAAGGCTCGCTGGTTTCGGTCGCGGGCGGCGGGGATACGGTTGCGGCGCTCAACCAGGCTGGGGTCGCCGATGATTTCAGCTTCGTTTCGACCGCCGGGGGAGCCTTCCTCGAATGGATGGAAGGCAAGGAACTGCCCGGCGTGGCGGCACTCGCCCGCTAAAGGCTAACGATCCTGGTCGGCCGGGCGGGGCAGGGCGAAAGCCGATCCCGCCCGGCATGCCCATTCAGGCTGCCCGGCATGCCCATTCAGGCTGGACGCGGCTCCCTGAGCAGCGGCACCAACTCGCGGTTGAGCGCATCGAGATCGAATGCCGCCGCCCTGGCGTAGCGGAGTATCCCTGCGCGATCGATCACATAATTGGACGGCACGGCATTGTCGATCGGACCATAAGGCCCCTTGATCTTGCGGGTCGGCTGGATCGACAGCATCTCGAACAGCTTCTTGAGCTTGAAAAGCGGCGCCGAATCGTCGGTGGTGAGCGCATAGACGCGCAGGCCGTGCGCCCTTTGCGCTGCATAATAGCCGTTGAGCAGCGGCAGTTCGGTACGGCACGGGCCGCACCAGGTCGCCCAGATATTGAGCACCACGACGTCGCCACGCATCTCGGACAGCTTGACCGTACTCCGATCCATCAGAGTCAGTTCGGCCTCCGGGGCAGGCTTTCCGACGATCGGCTTTGAAGTTCCCGCGAACGCCGGCAATGTCGGCAACAACAATCCCGCGCTTGCCTGAAGCAGATTTCGCCGGTTCCACATGATTCCACTTCCCCCGTTCGTCCGCCGACAAGCTATTGTTCTGTATGCTGCGGTCAATCCCCGTGGGAGAGAGATGGATCGCCGGAACTCCTGGTCGCACGAACCATTCGTTGCGACGGCGGCCAATTAGTTTTGACCGGCAGCAATTGGGCAACGTTGTCAGCCTTTCCTCTCCAGGACGGGCGCGATAGGGACCCGCTCGACATCATCATTAAGAGGAACATCATGGGCATCACGCCGGCCATCAAAGCGATCCTCGCCAATTACGAATCGGACAATCCGGGGGTGAAGGCGAACCTCGCCCGCATCCTGATGCACGGCCGCCTCGGCGGCACCGGCAAGCTGATCATCCTGCCGGTCGACCAGGGATTCGAACATGGTCCGGCGCGCAGCTTTGCGGTCAATCCCGACGCCTATGACCCCCATTATCACTATCAGCTCGCCGTCGATGCAGGGCTCTCGGCTTATGCCGCGCCGCTCGGCATGCTCGAAGCGGGGGCGGACAGCTTTGCGGGGCAGATCCCCACGATCCTCAAGGTCAACAGCTCGAACAGCTGGGCGACCTCGATCAACCAGGCGGTGACCGGTGGCGTCGACGATGCGCTGCGGCTGGGCTGCTCGGCGATCGGCTTCACCATCTATCCCGGCGCAGACGACGTGTTCGAGATGATGGAGGAGATCAAGGAGATGCGCGCCGAGGCCGCTTCGGTCGGGCTGGCGACGGTGATCTGGTCGTATCCGCGCGGCGGCAAGCTGTCGAAGGAAGGCGAACTGGCGCTCGACGTCGGCGCCTATGCGGCGCACATGGCGGCGCTGCTGGGCGCACACATCATCAAGGTGAAGCTGCCGACCGATCACATCGAGCAGAAGGATGCGCAGAAGGCCTATGAAGGACTGGATCGCTCGACGCAGGCGAAGCGCGTCGAGCATGTCGTGAAGTCGTGCTTCAACGGCCGCCGCATCGTCGTCTTCTCGGGCGGCGCGGCCAAGGGGGCTGACGCCGTCTATCAGGACGCGCGCGATATTCGCGACGGCGGCGGCAACGGCTCGATCATCGGGCGCAACACGTTCCAGCGTCCGCGCGACGAGGCGATCGCGATGCTCGACAAGCTCATCCGGATCTACAAGAACGAAGAGTAAGCACTTCTAGATCAATGCTTCTTTCCTTGGGGTGCTGCGGCCATTTCCCCAGGAAGGCATGCAAGGCTCCCAGTGAGCAATCGGCGGAGGCGCTGTGCATCGCACACGGCGTCTCCACCGATATCGTTGTTGAAGAACGTCCATGCGCTTCTTCTCGCATGTACCTGATGTTCCAGCCATAACGCGGCATCGCGAAGCGCTCGCGCCGGATAGCGCCCCCGATAGTCCCCGGCCGGCCCGTGGAAACGCAGATAGGCGACCTTGCCCATCGCAATGCACGGCGCCCGCGACCCGGGCATGTCGTGTACGCACAGGCTCGCCCCATGCGCGTCCAAGAGGGCGAAGACGGCATCGGCGTACCAGCTTGCATGCCTGAATTCAAAGACATGGATTGCATCGTCGGGAAGCAATGCAAGGAAGTCGGCCAATCGCGCATCGTCGCGGCCGAGGCTGGGCGGCAATTGATAGAGGATGGGGCCGAGGGCGGCGCCGAGGTGCCGAAACGCCTCGATCATCCGCGCGACCGGCTCGGCGCCGTCCCGAAGCCTTTTCGCCTGGGTGAGATAGCGATTTGCCTTCAGCGCGAACTGAAAGCCGTCGGGGACGGCATGACGCCAATCGAGCAGCGTTGACGGCGAGGGCAGACGGTAAAAGCTGCTGTTGACCTCGACCGCGCCGAAATGGTGGGCATAGAAGGGCAACCAGCGCTTGACCGCAAGCGCCTCGGGGTAGAAGGCGCCGCGCCAGTGACGGTAATTCCACCCCGATGTACCGATATGAACCCTCGCCTGACCGGAGTGCGCCATGACCCTTCCCGATGATGACCTCGACACCGAGAACGCGCTGGAGGGCTTTTCGGATCGGTTCGAGCGCGATGATCGTCGACCGCCCTGCCAGCTCTACCTGATCTCGCCGCTCGACGTGACGGGCGGCTTTGCCGATCGGCTCGCACGCGCGCTCGACGCCGCGCCGGTGGCGGCGTTCCAGTTCCGGGTAAAGGGCGCCGACCAGCACGAGGCAGCCCGGCTGGCCGAACCGCTGCAGCGGATTTGCGCCGATCGCGAGGTCGCGTTCATCGTCAACGACAGCGTCAGTCTCGCCAAGCGTCTGGGCGCAGACGGCGTCCATCTTGGCCAGGAAGACGGCGATGCCCGCGAGGCTCGCGCGGCGCTGGGGCCGCAGGTGCAGATCGGCGTCACCTGCCACGACAGCCGCCACCTGGCGATGGAGGCGGGAGAAGCGGGCGCCGATTATGTTGCCTTTGGCGCCTTTTATCCGACCAGCACCAAGGAAGTGCGCCATCATCCCGAACCGTCGATCCTGTCATGGTGGTCGACGCTGTTCGAGATTCCCTGCGTCGCAATCGGCGGGATCACGCCCGACAATGCCGCGCCGCTGGTCGCAGCCGGCGCCGACTTCCTGGCGGTTTCGGGCGCGGTATGGGGCGGCGACGAGGCGGCGGCAGTCCGCGCCTTTCACGCGGTACTGCACGGCTGACGCGTGGGAAGGGGCGCCGCCGAAGCGCCCGGTTGCCCCGGCGGGCGACGCGGCCTAAAGCCGGACGCATGGCGAACCCCTTCTATCTCACCACCGCGATCCACTATCCCAATGGCCGTCCGCATATTGGCCATGCCTATGAGATGATCGCGGCCGACGCGATCGCGCGCTTCCAGCGCCAGCAGGGTCGCGAAGTCCTGTTCCAGACCGGCACCGACGAGCATGGCCTCAAAATGGTGCAAACGGCGCGTGGGCGCGGCATGACGGCGCGCGAACTCGCTGACGAAATGTCCGGCTATTTCCATGAGATGGCGGACAAGCTTGATATCAGCTACGATCGCTTCATCCGGACTTCGGAGCCGGAGCACCATGCGGCGAGCCAGGCGATCTGGAAAGCGATGGCGGCGGCGGGGGACCTCTATCTCGACCGTTACGAGGGCTGGTACTCGGTCCGGGACGAAGCCTTTTACGAGGAAAAGGAACTCGTCGAGGGCGAGGGGGGCCAGAAGCTTTCGCCGCAGGGCACGCCCGTCGAATGGACGACCGAGGAGACGTGGTTCTTCCGCCTTTCGAAATACCAGCAGTCGCTCCTCGACTTCTACGCCGCCAACCCCGACTTCATCCGTCCGGAGGGGCGTCGCAACGAGATTCTGCGCTTCGTCGAGGGCGGTCTGACCGACCTGTCGGTGAGCCGCACCAGCTTCGACTGGGGCGTGCCGGTGCCCGACAGCCCCGGCCATGTGATGTATGTGTGGGTCGACGCGCTCACCAACTATATCACCGGGGCAGGTTATCCCGCCGATCCCGAACGGTTTGCGCGGTTCTGGCCGGCCGACCTTCACCTGATCGGCAAGGACATCGTCCGCTTCCACGCCGTCTATTGGCCCGCCTTCCTGATGTCCGCGAAGCTTGCGCTGCCGCGCCAGGTATTCGGCCACGGCTTCCTGCTCAACCGCGGCGAGAAGATGTCGAAGTCGGTCGGCAATGTTGTCGATCCGATGCAACTTGCGGAACTCTATGGCGTCGATGCGCTGCGCTACTTCCTGTTGCGCGACGTCAGTTTCGGTCAGGACGGCACGTTCAGCGACGAGGCGATCGTGACGCGCGCCAACGCCGATCTCGCCAACAGTTTCGGCAACCTCGCACAGCGCACGCTGGCGTTCATCGCAAAGAACCTTGAAGGGGCGTTGCCTGACGCCGGCCGCGCCGACACGGCGGATGCGGCATTGCTGGCCGAGGTCGATACCGCGTGCGCCACCTTCCGTGTGGCGTTTCAGGACCTGGCGCTCGCGCATGCCCTCGAAGGCTGGATGACGGGCGTTTTCGCGTGCAACCAGTATATCGATGCACAGGCGCCCTGGGCGTTGCGCAAGACCGATCCCGAGCGGATGCATGCGGTGCTGCGCACGCTGGTGCGCGCGATCCGTCAACTCGCGGTGACGATCGAGCCGGTGATCCCCGGTTCGGCCGGCAAGCTGCTGGCGCTTCTCGGCTACGCCGCCGAACAGGGGGATGACTGGTACGATCAGTTGGCCGCGGCGGGCTATCGCATCCCGACGCCGACGCCGATCTTCCCGCGGCTCGAACTGCCGGTGAAGGAAGAAGCATGAAGCTGGCCGACAGCCATTGCCACCTGAACTACAAGGGGCTGGCCGAGGATCAGCCTGCGGCGCTTGCGCGTGCGCGCGAGGCCGGCGTGGTGGCGATGTTGAACATCGCGACGCGCGAATGCGAGTGGGACGCGATCGTCGCGACCGCCGAACGCGAGCCCGACGTGTGGGCGAGCGTCGGCATTCATCCGCATGAGGCCGACGCACATCCGCAGATCGACACCGCCCGGCTGGTGGCGCGCGCCGCGCACCCGCGCGTCGTCGGGATCGGGGAAACGGGGCTCGACTATTTTTACGATCATTCCGATCGTGATCGGCAGAAGGCGAGCTTTCGCGCCCATATCGCCGCGGCCCGCGAGACGCAGTTGCCGCTGATCGTCCACACGCGCGACGCCGAAGCAGACACCGCCGAAATCCTTCGCGATGAAATGGGGAAGGGGGCCTTTCCCGGCGTGATCCATTGTTTCACCGCGAGCGACGCGTTTGCTGCAATCGCGCTGGAACTCGGTTTCTATATCTCGATTTCGGGTATCGTGACCTTCCGCAATGCCCATGCTCTTCAGGCGACCGCCGCGCGCTTGCCCCTCGATCGGCTGCTGATCGAAACGGACGCGCCGTTCCTCGCGCCGGTGCCGCATCGGGGAAAGACGGGCGAGCCGGCCTTTGTCGCCGACACGTGCCGCTTCCTCGCGAGCTTGCGCGGCGAAACGCCGGAAAGCCTTGCCGAGCGTACGCGCGACAATTTCCATCGGCTGTTTGCGAAGACGCTGGGCTGAGATGGCTGGGCTGAGATGACGGCCGGCAGCCTGTCGCTGCGTATCCTGGGATCGGGGACGTCGTCAGGCGTGCCGCGGATCGGCAACGATTGGGGCCGATGCGATCCCACCGATCCCCGCAATCGGCGCACGCGCGCCTCGGTGCTGGTCGCATCGGCGACAACGCGCATCCTTGTCGACACCAGCCCGGACATGCGCGAGCAGTTGCTGGCTGCCGGCGTCGCTGATTTCGATGCCGTGATCTGGACGCATGACCATGCCGACCACTGCCACGGCATCGACGATTTGCGCCAGGTCATTCACGCGCGCGACGGCGTTCCCGTGCGCGGGCTCGCGCGCCCGTTCACGCTCGACCAGTTGCAGCAGCGCTTTGCCTATGCGTTCCATGGCCGGGCAGGGTATCGGCCGACGGTCGCCGCCGAACTGTTGCCCGACACGCTGACGATCGGCGATATCACGATACGCGTTGCCGATCAGCCGCATGGCGGGATCACTTCGGCCGGGCTGCGTTTCGAACATGCCGGCCATGCGATCGGCTACGCCACCGATTTCCACGACATGACGGACGCGATGCGCGCGCTCTATTCGGGGCTCGACCTGTGGGTCGTCGATGCGCTCCGGCGTGCGCCGCATCCCACGCATCCGCATCTCGAGGCGGTGCTTGGCTGGATCGCGGCATTGCAGCCGCGCCGTTCCGCTCTTGTTCACATGGACAATTCCATGGACTATGCCGAACTGGCCGCGTCGCTGCCCGCGGGGGTAGAGCCGGGGCATGACGGTCTGGAGTTCATCGTTTGAACATGCCCGAAGGCGTCGACGCGATCCGGATGATCTGGCTGGTCGTCGCGCTCGTCATCGTCGGCAGCGCGCTTTTCGCGAGGCGTGTGTCGCTCGGCTTCCTCGTCCGGTCGGTCCTGGGCTGGCTGCTGCTGATCGCCGGCGCCACCTTTGCCGTCACGCATCGCCACGCGCTTGCCGGATTGTTCGAGCGCGCGTCGGCAACGCTCGGCGCCGATGAGCAGCAGGTCGATGGTGGAGTCGTGCGGATCCGTATGGCCGACGACGGGCATTTCTGGGCGAAGGTTCGGATCAACGGCGTTCAGCGTCGCATGCTGATCGATAGCGGTGCGACAATCACCGCCATCTCGGCGGCGACCGCCGATGCCGCCGGGATCGAGGCCGGCGGCGCGTTGCCGGTGATGATCGAAACCGCGAACGGAACGGTGCCGGCATCGCGTGGGCGCATCGACCGGTTGTCGATCGGTTCGCTGTCGACGCGCGATCTGGGCGTGGTCATTTCCGACCGTTTCGGGCCGCTCGACGTGCTTGGCATGAACTTTCTGTCGCGGCTGCACAGCTGGCGGGTCGAGGACAATGTGCTGATCCTCGAACCGCGCCGTGACGGTGATGCCAGGAAGCGGGCGAACGGCCACCAAGGGGCACAGCCGACCGACGATAAAGGCGGCGATAATTAACATAATGCAGATTATCGGAACGATGGCCGCTACTTTTGGGATGCATGCATGACGATGTCCACGACGCCCCCCGACATCCAGCGGATCGTCGCGATCATGGCGCGGCTGCGCGATCCGCAACGCGGATGCGAATGGGACGTCGCGCAGGATTTCTCGACGATCGCGCCTTATACGATCGAGGAAGCCTATGAGGTTGCCGACGCCATTGCCCGCGGCGACCTGCGCGACCTGAAGGACGAACTGGGCGACCTGTTGCTCCAGGTCGTGTTTCACAGCCGGATGGCCGAAGAAGCCGGCGCCTTCGCGCTCCAGGACGTGATCGATGCCATCAGTGACAAGATGGAGCGTCGTCACCCGCACATTTTCCGCGGCGCGGCCGAGGGTGGTCATCACCTCTGGGAAACGATCAAGGCCGAGGAACGCGGTCAGCGCGATGCAGGCGGAGCACTCGACGGCGTCGCACTGGGGTTGCCCGCGCTTCTTCGGGCGGAAAAGCTGCAGAAGCGCGCCGCACGCGTCGGCTTCGACTGGCCGGACGCGGCGGGTGCGCGGGCCAAGGTCGACGAAGAGCTTGTCGAGGTCGAAACCGCACCCGATGCCGAAGCGCGCGCCGAGGAGATCGGCGATCTGTTGTTCGCGGTTGTGAACTGGGCGCGCAAGCTCGGGGTGGAACCCGAAGCCGCATTGCGCGCCGCCAACGGCAAGTTCGAACGTCGTTTCCGCGCGATGGAATCGGCCGCCGGCGAAGAATTCGCTGCGCTCGACCTCGATGCGAAGGAGGCATTGTGGCAGGCGGTCAAGCGGGACGAACGGCACGCCTGACAGGGCAAGGAGCGCCCCCTCGCCCCTCGCCCTCGCGTATCAGCGCGTGAGGAAGCGTTCGTAGTCGCGCGGCGCCATCCGCACTTCATAGACGGCTTGATCGTCCTCGATCGTCTGGTCGAGCACTTCGCCGTGCTGGTGCAACCATGCCGCCGCCGCGCCGTCGGCCGGGTCGAGCCGCAACGTATAGCGGCGATGTCCCTCGGTCAGCCGGTTTGCGACCGCCCCGATCAGCCCGTCGACACCCTCCCCCGTCACCGCCGAAATCGCACGCACATCGGGGCGGCGCGAGGCCGCCTCCAGGATTTCGGCGCGAGCCTCGGGGTCAAGGAGGTCCAGCTTGTTCCACGCCTCGAACCGCGGGGTCGCTTCAGAAACGCCGATCTCGCCCAGCACCTTCTCGACATCGGCACGCTGGGCTTCACTGTCGGGATGCGCGACGTCCCGGACATGGATGAGCAGGTCGGCGGAGACCACTTCCTCCAGCGTCGCCTTGAACGCGGCCACCAGTTGCGTGGGCAGTTCGGAGACGAACCCGACAGTGTCGGACAGGATCGCCTTGTCGATGCCGGGCAGCGCGATCTGGCGAAGCGTGGGGTCCAGTGTCGCGAAAAGCAGATTCTCCGCCATTACGGTCGCGCCCGTCAGGCGGTTGAACAGCGTCGACTTGCCCGCATTGGTATAGCCGACCAGTGCGATCACCGGCCATGGCGCGCGCTGCCGGCGATCACGGTGAAGCGTTCGGGTACGGCTCACCTGATCGAGTTCGCGCTTGAGCCTTGCCATGCGGTCGCGGATCATGCGCCGGTCCGCCTCGATCTGGGTTTCACCCGGGCCGCCCAGAAAGCCGAAACCGCCGCGTTGCCGCTCAAGGTGCGTCCAGCTGCGAACGAGCCGCCCGGCCTGGTAATCGAGATGGGCCAGTTCGACCTGCAGCCGCCCCTCGGCGGTCCGGGCACGCTCGCCGAAGATTTCGAGGATCAGCCCGGTTCGGTCGATCACCTTGCACCCCAGCGCCGTCTCGAGATTGCGCTGCTGGACGGGTGTGAGCGCAGCATCGAAGACCGCGAGCTGCAATTCGGCATCGCGGACAGTCTCCGCGAGACCTTCGACCTGGCCCGACCCGATCAGCGTGCCCGGTTTGGGCTGACGCAGCCGCAGCGCGACGCGCTCGACCACCGTCACCCCGATCGCGGCGGCGAGACCGGCGGTCTCCTCCAGGCGCGCATCCGCATCGCGCGAGCTGACCCCAAGATCGGGATAGACGACAATGGCGCGAGCGCCCCGCGCGAATTCGGAGGCGTCGCGTTCGAAACCGGTGCTCATGCTGCGATCAATCGCCGTCGCCGGCGGTCGTTTCCTCGGAAAGATTGAGCGGATGCGCCGGCTGGATCGTCGAGACGGCGTGCTTGTAGACGAGCTGCGCCGAACCTTCACGCTGAAGCAGCATGCAGAACAGGTCAAACGCCGCGATCTGCCCCTGGAGCATCACGCCGTTGACGAGGAACATGGTGACGTTTTCCTGCTGACGGCGAACCGCGTTGAGGAAAATCTCCTGGAGCACCGGGTTCTTCTGCTGGTGATCGCCGGCCGCGAGCAGCAGGCTGGGCAGGTCGATCGGCCCCGCGGGCATGATCGTGGAAATGGCGTGCTTGTAGATCAGTTGCGACTGACCGTCGCGGCGCAACAGCACCGAGAAATTGTCGAACCAGGTAACGATGCCCTGCAGCTTCACGCCCTTCACGAGGAACATCGTGACAGGGACTTTCGAGCGCCGCAGCGTGTTGAGGAACAAGTCCTGAAGCGAGGTCTGCTTCTCAGCCATTGGGTACGTTCCTTCTTTTCTTGGCGGGATCTGTCCCGCGTTGCGCCGTTTTCCGGCGTCAGAATGCCGCGCCACCATGACGCGCCGCAACATTGTACGGCGTCCGATGCGCGTCGTCCAACGCTTAATCCTCGCGAGTTTCGGTAATGCCCAACAGCTTGAGCTTGCGGTGGAGTGCCGACCGTTCCATCCCGATGAAGTTGGCGGTTCTCGAGATGTTGCCGGAGAAGCGGCGGATCTGAACGCGCAGATACTCGCGCTCGAACGTCTCGCGCGCTTCCTTCAGCGGCGCGCCCATGATCGCACTCGCCCCGATGCCGTTCCCCTCCTCGCGCTGGCTCCCCAGCACCTCGGGCGGCAACAGGTCGATGTCGATCCGGCCGATACGGTCGCCCGGCGCGAGGATCACCGTGCGCTCGACGACGTTGCGCAGCTGACGGACATTGCCCGGCCATTCATAGCTCTGCAGCGCGACCATCGCATCGGCGGCGACTTCGGGCGTCGGCACGCGCCGCTCGGCGGCATAATGCGCCACGAAATATTCGACCAATGCCGGAATGTCCTCACGACGCTGGGCAAGCGGCGGGATCGCGACCGGGACGACGTTGAGCCTATAATAGAGATCCTCGCGGAACCGCCCTTCGGCGATCTCGACCTGCAAGTCGCGCGACGTGGCCGAGACGACGCGGACGTCGACCTTGACCTGACGTGTGCCGCCGACGCGGTTGAAGCTCTGGTCGGTCAGCACGCGCAGAATGCGCGCCTGCGTCGCGATCGGCATATCGGCGATCTCGTCGAGGAACAGCGTGCCGCCATGCGCCTGTTCGAGCAGGCCGGGACGCACCAGGTCCCCCCCCTCCTCCACGCCGAACAATTCCTCGTCGACCCGCTCGGGGGTCATGCGGGCGGCGCTGACGATGATGAAGGGCGCGCCTGCCCGATGGCTCCACGCGTGCAGCAGCCGGGCGGCGACCTCCTTGCCCACGCCCGCCCCGCCGGTGACGAGCACGCGGCTACCGGTCGCGGCGACGCGCTTCAGCGTTGCCCGAACGCTGTTGATCGCCGCCGAATTGCCGGTCAGGTCGTCCTCGCGCCCCAGGGTCGCACGAAGCGACGCCACCTCGCGCCGCAACCTTTCGGTCTCGGTCGCGCGTTCGACCAGCCACAACAGCCGCTCCGCCTCGAACGGCTTTTCGATGAAGTCGGCGGCGCCGCGCCGGATCGCCGCGACGGCGGTATCGAGGTTGCCGTGCCCCGAGATGACCAGCACGGGGATCGATGGGTCGCGCTGCTTGATCTCATCGAGCAGGTCGAGCCCGTCGAGCCGCGACCCCTGTAACCATACGTCGAGCAGCACCAGGCTGGGCCGCCGATCGGCGATGGCATCGAGCGCCGAGTCACTGTCCGCGGCCGTACGCGTCGAATAACCTTCGTCCTCGAGCACCCCCGCGACCAGCTCGCGGATGTCGCGTTCGTCGTCGACGACCAGAATATCCAGGCTCATTTCACTTGTCCGGTTCGGGTGAGCGCGGTTGGCCGGGGCTCGGCGGGCGCGGCATCGCCCTCCTGCTCCGCCAGGCGGGAAAGCTGATGCGTGTCAAAGCACAGCGTCACGACGGTGCCGCCGCCGGGGCGGTCGGCAAAGCCGATCGTCCCGCAATGTTCTTCGACGATCTTCTTGACGATCGCCAGCCCCAGTCCGGTGCCGCGACTGCGGGTGGTCATATAGGGCTCGACGATGCGGTCGCGTTCGACGGGCAGGCCGATGCCGTTGTCCGCAACCGTCAGCAACAGCCGGTTCGACTGCGGCTCGGGCGTGATCGTCATCGTGATGGCGCCGGGCGACGACTCGGTCTCCTGTCGGGCCTCGATCGCCTCGACCGCATTCTTGACGATATTGGTCAGCGCCTGCCCGATCTGGCGGCGATCGCACACGAACGGTTCGACGCTGTCGGGCGCATCCAGCTCGAAACGGACCCCCGGATGCGCGACCTCGTGGAGGAACAGCGCCTGGCGCGCCATGTCGATCAGCGATTCGCGCCGGAACACCGGCTTGGGCATGCGGGCGAAGGACGAGAACTCGTCGACCATCCGGCGAAGATCGGCAACCTGGCGAACGATCGTGTCGGTCAGCCGCGCGAACACGCCGTCGCTGCTGTCGACCTGCTTGCCATAACGGCGCTGAAGCCGTTCGGCGGCAAGCTGGATCGGCGTCAGCGGGTTCTTGATCTCGTGCGCGATCCGGCGGGCAACATCTGCCCAGGCGGCGCGGCGCTGATCGGTCAATTGCTGCGTGATATCGTCGAAGGAGAGCACCTGCCCGCCCTCGTCCGAGGTGATCTTGACCGCCAGCGTGCGCGTCTCGCCGCCTGCCGTGATCTGGACCACACCCTCGCGCGCGCCGCTTGCCAGCATCGCGTCGAGCTCGGGCGCGACGACGCTCAGCGGTTGGCCCAGCGGATCGGCCGTGTCGGGATGCAGCAGCGCTTTCGCAGACGCGTTGATCAGGCGCACCTGCCGCTCCGCGCCGATCGAAATGACGCCCGCGGAAACGCCCGACATCACCGCCTCGATCAGCGCGTTGCGACTGACCAGCGCCTCGGTCTGCTGTTGCAGCCGCTCGGTCATGCTGTTGAACGCGATTCCCAGCGTGCCGATCTCGTCGACCTGTTCGGGCTGCGGGACGCGTACCGTGAAATTGCCTTCGGAGACATCGCGCGATGCCGCGACAAGCCGGTCGATCGGCCGCACCAGCCGGTCGGCGACAAGGATTGCAACCCACATCGCGCAACCGACGATCAGCAGCGCGACGCCGTATAGCGCGGCGATGAACTTCACCTGGAGCGACCGCGCCCGCGCGCGCAGCGTCTCGTAATCGCGCACGATATCGCGCGCCGAACTCGTCTGGCTCATCAGGAAATCGGCGTTCACGGGCGTCGCGACATAGAGAAAGATGTTCCGCGCGCGATCGACAGGGGTGACGACCCAGATCTGCTTCTCGTTGAAGTTGATATAGGTCTTCTGGTTCTCGTTCAGGACATTGAGTATCTGTCCATTCACCCGCGCCGCGAATTCGCGCGCATCGGGCTGCTCATAAGCATAGAGCGGCTCGATCGTCTTCCCGCTGACGACCTGGAACATCACCGAGTGATAGAGGTTGCGATTATAGGTCTGCTGGAGGAACCAGCTGTTCAACTCCGGCGATTGCCGCGGCAATTCGGGGAAATAGCGCAGCAGGTCGGCCGCCATCGCCCGCGCTTCGGCCGTCCATCGTTCGGAAACGACCTGCTGGCCCTCATGCGCCAGCGCCATCGCCGATTCGAATGCCGTGCGCGCGCGTTCCGATCCCCACAACTGGACACCGGACTGGAACATCACCGACGCCGCGATCACGGTCAGCACGATCGGCACGCTGGCGATCAGCGAGAACATCGCGACAAGCCGCACATGCAACTGACCGCCGCCGGCCAGCGCCGTCTTGGCCACCCGATACCGCGCGATCCGCCGCCCGACGAGCACGATCAACGCCACCGAGGGGGCCAGGTTGATGAGCAGCAGCAACGCCGTCACCCCCGGGCTCAGCAACCGCCCGGCAATGTCCTCGTTGTGGATATACCAGATCGACGCGATCAGCGCGGCGACAAAGGCAGCCAGCACGCCAAGCTCGATCGCGGCAGTCACCCCGAACCGCCATCGGCGCGGGACTGCTGAAGCTATTGGCTCGGCGGCTGCACGGTCCATCGTTGCAACGATACAACGAGATTGTGGCCGAAAGAACACAGAATCTGCATCAATCTGTCGCTATTCGGCACTGCCGTCTCATGCGGTCGAAAGATCGATCCCCAGGGTATCCAGCCGCTTGCGCAGCGTATTCCGGTTGATGCCAAGCGCACGGGCGGCCCGCAACTGATTGCCGCCGTGCCGCGCCAGTATCGCCTCGATCAGGGGCCGCTCGACCTCGCCGATGATCCGGTCATAAAGCGTGCCGTCCTCGAGCGCGCGCGGCTCCTCGATCGCGATCCGTTCGAGCCGGGCGCGGACCGCCGCCTCGATACCCGCATCGGGCGCCGGGCCGGCCGCTGCGCTTCGTGCCGCGCCCATCGCGCCCCGGATCGTATCGGCGTCGATCCATTCGTCACGGCTGAGTGCGGCGATCCGGCGCATCAGGTTTTCCAGCTCGCGGACGTTGCCGGGCCAGTCGTGCGCTTCGAGCACCGCGACCGCGTCGGGCGCCAGCGACTTGCGCGGCAGCCCGTGCGCCACCGCGCGTTCAAGGAAATGCCGGGCAAGCAGCGCCACGTCCTCGCGCCGTTCGCGCAACGCCGGCAGCGCGATCGGCACGACGTTGAGGCGATAGAACAGATCCTCGCGAAACTGGCCGCCCTGGACGAGCAACGCCAGATCCTTGTTGGTGGCGGCGACGATCCGCACGTCGACGCGGATCGGGCGAGCGCCCCCGACGGTGGTGAACTCGCCCGACTGGAGCACGCGAAGCAGCCGGGTCTGCGCATCCATCGGCATGTCGCCGATTTCGTCGAGGAACAGCGTTCCGCCGGCAGCCTGCTCGAACTTGCCCGCGACGCGTGCCTGCGCCCCGGTAAAGGCTCCCCGCTCATGGCCGAACAGCTCTGCCTCGATCAGTTCACGCGGGATCGCGGCCATGTTCAGCGCGATGAACGGAGCGTGGCGCCGCGGTCCCATGTCGTGGATCGCACGGGCGACCAGTTCCTTGCCCGTTCCCGACTCGCCGGTGACAAGCACGGTCAGGTCGTTCGCGACCACGCGCGCGATGACGCGATAGACCTGCTGCATCGCCGGCGACCGGCCGATCAGCGCATGCCCCCCGCCCCCCGCATCGGGTTCGGGCGTATCGGCCGGCCGTGCCTGGCCGCGCGCGATCGCGCTGTTCACCGCGCGGGCAAGCACGTCGAGATCGAAGGGCTTCGGCAGATAGTCGAACGCGCCCACTTCGGTCGCGCGCACCGCGGTCGCGAGCGTGTTCTGCGCCGAAAAGACGATAATCGGCAGTGCGGGATGCTCGGCAAGCAGTGCCGGAATGCCGTCAAGCCCGTTGCCGTCGGGAAGGACCACGTCGGTAACGAGCACGTCGGGAACGCCCGCCGCGATCGCACGGCGCATTTCCGCGACACTGGCCGCAGTCACGACGCGGTGGCCCGCGCGGCGCAGCGCAGCGCCCACCACCGTCCGGATGGCGTGGTCGTCATCGACGACGAGGACGGTTCCGTTCATGCCGCCCTCGGCAACAGGATACGGAACACGGTCTGATCCGGATCGCGCTCGCGCGCATATTGCACGATGCCGCCCATGTCGCGCACCAGCTTCTCCACCAGCGGTAATCCCAGCCCTTTGCCCTCGGGCTTCGAGGTGACGAACGGCTCGAAAAGGTGATCGGCGATGTCGGCCGGGGCACCGGGGCCGTTGTCGATCACCTGGATCTCGATCGGCAGCGGGCGGCGCGGCTGGCCGGCACCGCCGCTCACCGACATCCCGTGCCGGTAGGCGGTGGTCAGCACGATCCGCGGTCCCGCCATATCCCCCAGCGCCTCCGCGGCGTTCTTGATGAGGTTGAGCAGTACCTGGAGAAACGCGTCGGGATCGATCAGCACTTCGGGAAGCGAGGGGTCGAACCGCTCCTCGACCATGATCGCGCGCGCGAACCCGGCCTGCGCAACGCGGCGGGCGTGGCCCAGCAGCGCATGGACATTGGTGGGCTGGAGCCGAGGTGGCCGCGTATCGGTGAAATCCTGCATCCGGTCGATCAGCGCCGCGACGCGATCGACCTCGGTCGTGATGAGTTCGGTCAGTTCGGCGTCCTGCCCCCCTGCCGCGAGAAGTTGCGCGGCCCCGCGGATGCCGGCCAGCGGGTTCTTGATCTCGTGCGCCAGCATCGCCGCCGCGCCCACCGCGGCGCGGGCCCCTGCGGTCCGGTCCGCCCCTTGCGCCACGCGGCGCGACTGCGGCGCATGGTGCAGCGTCACGATCCGCCAGCCGGGATGGTCGGCCACCTGCGTTTCGACCAGGTCGACGCGCGCGCGAACCCCGCGACTCGATTCGACCTCGATGTCGAATGCCGAAAAGGCATGGCCGTCGCTGCGGCTGGCGCGCAGTTCGGGCACGCGAAGCACCGCGTCGAAAGGACGATCGAGCATCGCGCTCTCGCTCTGGTTGAGCAGCAGTTCGCACGCGGCATTGGCATGGGCCACGCGGCCCGCGGGGTCGATCACCAGCACCGCCAGCGGCAACGCGGCGAACAGTTCGGCAAAGCCGGGGCTGCCGGCCTCCGGCGCGGCCGCGGTCACGCTGCTTCGCGCGCCCGCCACGGAGCGTAGAATGCGTCGAGCATTTCGAGCACGCGGCGCGGATCGGCGACCTGGTTCACCTTGTTCCGGAACTCCGCCGACCCGGCCAGTCCCTTGGTGTACCAGCCGATATGCTTGCGCATCATGTTGACGCCGACCTCGTCGCCATAATGACCGAGCGTATCGACATAATGCTCGACGACGACGCGATACTGCTCCTCCAGCGTCGGCTCGGCACGTTCGCCCTTCCCGGTCAACGCATCCATCACCTGCCGAAGCACCCACGGCTTGCCATAGGCCCCGCGGCCGATCATCACGCCGTCCGCGCCCGACTGGCGCAGCGCCTCGCGGGCATCCTCTACATTGCAGATATCGCCATTGGCGATCACCGGGATCGAAACGGCATCCTTGACCCGGCGAATGAATGCCCAGTCGGCGCTGCCCTTGTACATCTGGTTGCGCGTGCGGCCGTGCACCGTCACCAGGCGAATGCCCAGATCCTCGGCGATGCGTGCCAGTTCGGGCGCATTCAGGCTGTCATGGTCCCAACCCATCCGCATCTTGAGCGTCACGGGAACCTTCACGGCCTTCACGCAAGCGTCGATGATCGCGGCCGCATGCTTCAGGTCACGCATCAGCGCCGACCCGGCATCGCCATTGGTCACCTTGCGTACCGGGCAACCCATGTTGATGTCGATGATGGCCGCACCGCGATCCTCGTTGAGCTTGGCCGCCTCGCCCATTTCGTGCGGCGTGCAGCCGACGAGCTGCATCGAGACCGGCTCCTCGATCGGATCCCATGCCGCCTTCTGGACCGACTGGCGCGTCTCGCGGATCGCCGCGGCGCTCGCGATCATCTCGGTGACATTGAGGCCCGAACCATAGCGGCGCACGCAGCGGCGGAACGGCAGGTCGGTCACGCCGGTCATCGGCGCGAGCAACACGGGGGCGTCGATCCGCACGGGGCCGATCTGGATGGGGGCGAGTTCGCTCATGAGAATGCCTGAAAAATAGGCACGAACGCCTAGTGCCGCAAGGGCGGATTGGCAAGCGCGGAGTCTCCCGCTAGGGCGCGCGACCATGGGGCAAGCAATTCACGCTGCGCTGATCGTCGCTGCCGGCCGGGGAGTCCGGGCCGGGGGCGGCATACCCAAGCAGTTCGCCATCGTTGCGGGGCGTCCGCTCCTCGCGCACAGCCACGCGGCCTTTTCCGCGCATCCGTCGATCGGGCGCGTGCTGGTGGTGGTCGGTGCCGGCCAGGAATCCGCGCTCTTCGATGCGCTGGGCGAGGTTCCGTATGTCATCGGCGGTGCGACGCGCCGCGAATCGGTTCGCAACGGCCTCGAGGCGCTGGCGGCTGCCGGCGCCGACGGCGCCGTGCTGATCCACGACGCGGCCCGGCCTTTCGTCCCGGCGCGCGTCATCGACGATCTGCTGGCCGCGCTCTCCACGCACGACGGCGCGATCCCGGCGCTTCCGGTTGCCGACACGCTGGTACGTGCCGACGGGGCGATGGGCGAAACCGTCGCGCGCGACGGGCTGTATCGCGTCCAGACGCCGCAGGCCTTCGCGTTGCGGCGCATCCTCGACGCGCACCGTAACTGGCCCGACGGCCGCGAGGCGACCGACGATGCACAGATGGTCCGCGCCGACGGCGGCCGCGTCGCGCTGGTTGCAGGAGATCCGATGCTCGAAAAGATCACCCTTCCCGCCGATTTCGCGGCTGCCGAGGCGCGTGCCGCGACAACGATGCAGGTGCGGACGGCGCAGGGTTTCGACGTCCACCGCTTTGCCGATGGCGAACCGTTGTGGCTGGGCGGGGTCCGGATTCCCTCGCCGCGCGGGCTCGCCGGTCACAGCGATGCCGATGTCGCGCTGCATGCGATCACCGATGCGCTGCTCGGCACCATCGCCGCCGGCGACATCGGCATGCACTTTCCTCCCAGCGACCCGCAATGGCGCGGGGCGGCGTCGGCACGGTTTCTCGAACATGCCGCCGATCTGGTCGCACGGCGCGGCGGGGTGATCGATTTCGTTGACCTGACGCTCATCTGCGAAGCGCCCAAGATCGGTCCGCACCGCGACGCCATCCAGGCGAGCATCGCCGGGCTGTTGCGGCTGGACCCGGAACGCGTTAGCGTCAAGGCAACGACGACCGAGCGGCTCGGCTTCACCGGCCGGGGCGAGGGCATGGCCGCACAGGCCATCGCGACGATCAGAATTCCGGAGAAACAGGCATGATGAAGGGGGTCGCCGCAGCCGCGGCCGCATGGATGGCGCTGGGCGCCAGCGGTGCGCAAGCGGCGACGACGCTTGCCGTCGCCAAGGATGCGCCGTGCCTGTATCGTGCCGAGGCGCAGGGACTGATGACCGCGCTCGCGCCGGGGCTGCTCGGATCGTTGCGCGACCGCTGCGCCGAAAATCTCCCTGCAACGGCCTATCTGCGCGTCAACGGTGATGCGTTGATCGAGCGCTACCGGGCGCCGGCATTGGCGTCGCTGCCGCTGGCGGCGCAGGCGATGGGCAAGATCACCGGGGCGAAGGTCGACGAGGCAACCTTTGCCGCGGTGGCGGACGCGCTGGTGCCGCCCATGCTCGCCAAGGAAATCAAACCGCGCGATTGCGGCAAGATCGATCGTGCTGCGGCGCTGCTCGATCCGCTGCCGCCCGAAAATTTCACCGGGCTGATCGTCCTCATCCTCGAGCTCGGCTCGAAAAAGGACGACAAAGGCCCGTTTCCCTTATGCAATATGGCAAATTGAAATGATGGACACCCTTCTCCCCCCCGAACTCATCGCCGCAGCGCGCAAGGTGCTCGACGCAAACCGTGCCGCCGGCCGCAAGATCGCGGTGGCGGAAAGCTGCACCGGCGGGCTCGTCTCGGCGGCGCTCACCGAAATCCCCGGATCGTCCGACGTGTTCGAAGCCGGGTTCGTCACCTATTCGAACGAGGCCAAGCACGCGGTGCTCAAGGTCAGCACCGATGTGCTCGAGACCTTCGGCGCGGTGTCGATCGCGGTGGCCTGGCGGATGGCGCAGGGCGTGCTCGAAAATTCGGACGCCGACGTCGCGGTGGCGATTACCGGGATCGCGGGGCCCGAGGGCGGGAGCGAGAAGAAGCCGGTCGGCACGGTGGTCTTTGCCCAGGCGGAGCGCGGTGCCGATCCGCAGAACGTCGTGGCCGACGCACGGCAGTTCGACAATAACGGGCGCGGCGGCGTTCGCCTCCAGGCGGCGCTCTGCGCGCTCGATCTGCTGATGCCGGCCGAACCCGAGGCCGAGGCGCCCGAGACACCCGAGGCGGAAGAACCTCAGGATTCGCCGGAAGCGTAAAGCGCGGCAGCGCGCGTCTCGAACGCGCCGATCATCTTGCGCAGGGCACGGTCAAAGACCTGCCCTGCCAGCATCTCGAACACGCGGTTCTTGAACGCGAAGTCGACCGTGAAGTCGACCAGGCAGCCGCCCTGTCCGTCGGGGCGGAAGCTCCAGTCGTTGTGCAGGAACTTCAGCGGCCCGTCGACATAGTCGACATGGATCCGCTCGGGGCGCAGCTTGCCGACCTTCGACGTGAAGGTCTCGCGCAGCCCCTTGAACCCGACGATCATGTCCGCGACCATCTCGGTGTCGCTGTTCGAGCGAACCCGGATCGCGCTGACCCAAGGCAGGAACTCGGGGTAGCGCGCGACATCGGCCACCATGTCGAACATCTGCTCCGGCGTATAGGGAAGCTGCCGGGTCTCGCTGTGCTTCGGCATCAGGCGGGCTTGGCGGCCTTGGCAAGCTTTGCTTCGCGCGCCGCCCGCAGCTTCTGGAAGTCGTCGCCGGCGTGGTAGCTCGACCGGGTAAGCGGCGACGACGCGACCAGCAG
>JAFABD010000235.1 GCA_023426225.1 Pseudomonadota bacterium
CGGCAGCGGCCGGCGGCGGGGCAGGGCGGAGAGCGGCCGGGATCCGGCCGAGGGTCAGGCGGCGATACGTTCGATCCCGTGGCATCGATCGGGCGCATCGGCCTGAAGATCGAGTTCGAACAGCACGCTGGCGACCTCGCACCCGCGCGCGCGGGCAAAGCGGGGCACCACCGCCCCGGTCGGACGGAAGCCGAGCTTGCGGAGCACGCGCCCCGAGGCGGGGTTGTCGATGAAATGTTCGGCGACGAGCCGCTTGAGCCGCAGCGATTCGCGCGCCATCCGCACGACGCCCGCCGCCGCCTCGGTCGCATAGCCGCGCCCCCAGGCGGCGGGGGTGAGCCAATAGCCGAGCGCATGGCTGCCGTCGTCGCGGGCGTTGATGCCGGTTGCGCCGATCAGCCGGACCTCCGGCCCCACATGTTCGAAGATCAGCAACGCCGGATAGCGCGCCTCGCGCTGCGCGGCGAGAAACGCCTGCGCCTCGGTCAATTCATAGGGCCAGGGAACCTGCGCCAGCCGCTCGCAAACCTGGGCATGGCCGATCGCGCGGGCGATCGCGGGGGCATCCTCGTTCCAGCCGGGCCTTAATGTCAGTCTCTGCGTACGCACGAACATGACCACTCTCCTCGGTCTCGGCGCGCCCATGCCCGTTTTCAGTGACGGCCATGCGACAGCGCGGGTGGAGGGAGCACGAAAAAAGGGAGCCGGGGCGACCCGTCTCCCTTTTGCGTTGGTCCGTGCGGACCCGGGTCGCCCTGGTGGGCAACCCGGCCGGTTGCCCGATGTTACTCGGCAGCCTCCGCAATCATTTCCACCGAGCAGAACTTGCGGCCAAGCTTGCCTTCCTTGAACGACACGCGGCCGTTCACGAGCGCGAAAAGGGTATGGTCCTTGCCCATGCCCACGTTCACGCCCGGATAGAATTTGGTGCCGCGCTGACGCACGAGAATGTTGCCGGCGACGACGGCTTCGCCACCGAACTTCTTCACGCCGAGACGACGGCCCGCAGAGTCGCGACCGTTGCGGGACGAACCGCCTGCCTTCTTATGTGCCATTTCCTAAACTCCTCGATCTCGAACCGCGCGTGCCTTAACCTTCCTGCCCGCCGATGGCGGTGATCTTCAGGATGGTGTGCTGCTGACGGTGGCCGTTGCGACGACGATAGTTGTGGCGGCGGCGCTTCTTGAAGATGATGACCTTTTCACCCTTCGCCTGCGCGATGATCTCCGCCGAAACGGTCAGACCCTGGGTGGGCTTCAGTTCGCCGCCTTCACCGGCGAGCAGAACGTCGCCCAGCGTGATGGTCGAACCGGCTTCGCCCTCGAGCTTCTCGACGACGATCTTGTCTCCCGCGGCAACGCGATACTGCTTGCCGCCCGTGCGCACGACTGCGAACATGGCTTTCTTCTCAACCCAAAATGCGTGTGCCCGCGCGGGCAGCACCCGAGCAGGAAGGAAAGGCGCACCTAAGGTAAGGCAGGGTTCGAGTCAACCGCCAACGGGGGCGCGGGGGGCAATTTATGCCGCCCCGCCGGGTGGCCGGCGTCCGGACGCGGCGGCGATGCGCCGCGTCGCGCGCGCCTCGGCCGCGCCTACGCCTTAATGGCGGTGCTGGTTAATGGCGGTGCTGGGGCTTCAGCCGGTAGCGGCCGTCATCGTCCTCGTTGAACAGATCGCGAATCGCGGGGTGGTCGACGGGTTCGCCGCTGTCGTCGGCCTCGAGGTTCTGCTGGCTGACATAGGCGACATAGCTCGCCTCCGCATTTTCGGCGAGGATATGGTAGAAGGGCTGGTCCTTGCGCGGGCGGACGGCCTCGGGGATCGATTCGTACCATTCGTCGCTGTTGGCGAAGACCGGGTCGACATCGAACACCACGCCGCGGAAATCAAAGCTGCGGTGGCGTACCACGTCGCCGATGCCGAAGCGCGCGGTGGCGACTTCGGGGAGCGGCAGCGCGGCGCGCAGGGCGGTGTCGGGCAGGGCGAGATCCGAACGATTCATACAAATAATTTAGGGTGCCGACGGCGAAGGGCAAGAATGACGCTTGCACAACCCGAAACCTTGGGCTAGTGGCGCGCCTCCAATCGACCGGCGCGCCGGTGTCCCGACGGAAATCCCCGACGGAAACCAAGCGTGTCGCCCCATTGCGGAGAGGTGCCGGAGTGGTCGATCGGGGCGGTCTCGAAAACCGTTGTGCGGGTAACCGTACCGAGGGTTCGAATCCCTCCCTCTCCGCCATATGGCTCCCGGCTTCGGCCGGGCATTTCCGGAAAACCGAGTGATAACCGGCCGCTTCGGCGGTCGCGCGGCGATTTGCGTACCGCATCGGTCCCGTTCGCGACCGATGCGATTTTTTGCATGCGGCTGTCGATCCGCGTGCCGCCGCCGCGTCTTTCCCGTGCGGGCCGACCGATTATGGTGCCCGATCGGAAGGGGAAGGACGATGAAGTTCGCGCTGTTCATCTATGAAGACGAAGCCGCCTATGGCCCGGAAGAGGACGGCAAGCTGCTGCGCGACCATATCGCGCGGCACCAAGCCTTTGCACAGGGGCTGGGCGACCGGCGCGTGGGCGGGGCCGGGCTGCGCCCGACCGCGACCGCGACGACGGTGCGGACCGCCGGCGGCGGCAAGCATGTGTATGACGGCCCCTTTGCCGAGGCCAAGGAGCAACTGGGCGGCTTTTACCTGATCGACGTTCCCGACCTGGACGCCGCGCTGGCGATTGCGCGCGAGGTGCCGTTGATCGGCGACGGGTCGATCGAGGTTCGGCCGTTGATCGACGAGTGAACGGCGCCGCACTCGACCGGGTGTTCCGTGCGGCGGGCGGGCGCATCGTCGCCGCGCTCGCCGCGCGCTTTCGCGACCTGTCATGCGCCGAGGACGGCTTTGCCGAAGCCTGTGTCCGGGCGCTGCGCCACTGGCCCGAGCGCGGCATCCCCGACGATCCTGCCGCGTGGCTTTATCGCGTCGCCGAACGCGTGGTGCTCGACCGGCTGCGCCGGGACGCGGTCCGGGCGCGGCAGCCGATGCCGCCGCCGCCCGATCCGGTGCCGAGCGCCGAGGCGATGCTGGCGGCCGACGGCCATGCGATCCCCGACGAGCGGCTGCGGCTGGTCTTTATCTGCTGCCACCCGGCGGTGGCGCCCGAATCGCGGGCGGCGTTGACGCTGCGGCTCGTCTGCGGGCTGAGCACCGCCGAGATCGCGCGGGCGCTGCTGATCCCCGAGCCGACGCTGGCGCAGCGGCTGGTCCGGGCCAAGCGCAAGATCGCGCAGGCGGGAATCGCGTTCGAACTGCCCGCGCCCGCCGCCTGGCCCGAGCGGCTGGAAGCGGTGCTCACCACGCTCGAGCTCGCCTATGCCAAGGCGCACGAGGACGCGGCGGGGCGCAGCGCCCATGCCGGCTTTGCGGCGGAGGTGCTGCATCTGACGACGATCCTCACCGCGTTGCTGCCCGACGCGGCCGAGGTGCGCGCGCTGGCGGCGCTGGTACGCTATGCCGAGGCGCGGCGGCCCGCGCGGCTCGATGCGGCGGGGGGCATGGTGCCGCTGTCCGAACAGGACCCGCAGCGCTTTCGCCGCGCGCTGATCGCGCAGGCCGATGCGCAGGCGGGCGCGGCGGGCGCGGCGCTGCTCGACACCCCGCGCGGGGTGCAGGCGGCGCTGCAGCGGGCATGGTGCCGCCGCCGGTCGCTGGCCGAGCCGCCGCCCTGGGCCGAACTGCTCGCGCTTTATGATCGGCTGGTGGCGATACGCGACGACGTGGTGGTGCGGATCAACCGCGCCGTCGTGCTGGCCGAGGTGGCGGGACCGGCGGCGGCGCTCGCCGCGGTCGATGCGCTCGCCGGGCCGGCGACGGAGCGTTATCTGGCATTCCATGCGGTGCGCGCCGACCTGTTGCGACGGCTGGGGCGCATCGCCGCGGCACGTGCGAGCTATGCCGCCGCGCTTGCACTGGCGCCGCCCCCCGCCGAACGCGACTGGCTGGCGCGACAATGTGCGGGGCTGGCGCCGGGCGATGCCTAGCCCTGGAGATATTCGCCGAACGGGCCGGCGAGCAATGCGGGCAGATCGGCGACCGTGTCGATGACGGCATGTGCCCCGGCCGCGAGCAGGCGTGCGCGGGCGTCGGCGATGCGCGCCGCGCGGGCGTCGGCGGGGAGGGCGGCGAGTGCGGCCGCGGACAGGCCGACGC
>JAFABD010000236.1 GCA_023426225.1 Pseudomonadota bacterium
TTAAACGGGGGGGGGGCGGGGGCCCGGGGGGGGCCCCGGGCCCCACGGCCGCGCTCAATGCGCCGCCTGCGGTCCGCGCTGAAGCCCGCTGGCGGCGAGTTGCGCGTCGATCTGCGCCATCAGCCGATCGAGCCCCTCGTGCGTCTTGGCCTCCGCACGCGCGACGAGCACGTCCTGCGTGTTCGACGCGCGCAGCAGCCACCAGCCGTCGGGCGTGTTGACCCGGGCGCCGTCGGTGCGGTTGACGTCGGCACCCTCGGCCTCGAGCCGTTCGAGGATTTCGTTCACGACCGCGAACTTGCGGCTTTCGTCGACCTGGAAGCGCATTTCGGGCGTGTTGACCATTTCGGGCATCGCCTCGCGAATCTCGGTGAGCGAGCGACCGATGACATGCACCGCCTGGATGAGCCGGACGGCTGCATATTGGGCGTCGTCGAAGCCGTAATAATCCTGGGCAAAGAAGATGTGGCCGCTCATCTCGCCCGCGAGCGGCGCGTGCGTTTCCTTCATCTTGGTCTTGATGAGACTGTGGCCGGTCTTCCACATCAGCGGCGTGCCGCCGAGTTCGGCAATGCGGTCATAGAGCGCCTGGCTGGCCTTGACGTCGCCGATGATCGTCGCGCCTGGTTCGACGCGCAGCACCGGCTCGGCAAGGATCGCGAGCAACTGATCGCCCCAGATCACGCGTCCCTTGCCGTCGATCGCACCCAGCCGGTCGCCGTCGCCGTCAAAGGCCACGCCGAAGTCGAGGTTCTTTTCCGCGACCAGCCGGCGCAGATGTTCGAGATTCTTTTCCTCGGTCGGATCGGGATGGTGGTTGGGGAAATGCCCGTCGACATCGGTGAACAGCGTGAAATGCTCGCCCGGAAGCTGCTGGACCAGCCGCTCGATCACCGGACCCGCCGCGCCGTTGCCCGCGTCCCAGCCGATCCGATAGGCGCCGCCCGCATAGCCGGCGACGAGCCGCGAGACGTAAAGGTCCATCACGTCGGCATCGGTGACGCTGCCCTCGCCGTCCTCCCAGTCGCCTGCCTCGGCCATCCGCCCGAGCGACTGAATGTCCTCGCCGAAAAAGGGCCGGTGCTGAAGCACCATCTTGAAGCCGTTATAGTGGCCGGGATTGTGGCTGCCCGTGATCTGGATGCCGCCGTCGACCTCGAGCGTCGCCTCGGCATAATAGAGCATCGGCGTCGGCCCCATGCCGATGCGGACGACGTCGACGCCGGACGCGACCAGTCCGTCGACCAGCGCCGCCTCGAGTTCGGGCGACGACAGGCGACCGTCGCGCCCCACCGCGATCCGCGTGCCGCCGGCACGACGCAGCACAGTTCCGAAGCTGCGCCCGATCGCGCGCGCGTCGTCGGGGCCCAGCGTCTGCCCCACGATCCCGCGAATGTCATATTCACGCAGCGAAGTGGGGTCGAACCGATGCGTCATGATGCCTCCCGAAACGATTGCGCGCGTCTAATCCCCGACGCGCGGATAAAGTTCAATTGCACAGGCGGAACGGTGCGATTGTGCGTGGCAGCAACACGCCGACTGCAAAACTGCCCCCGAAGCCGGTCCGCCGGACGATCCGATCATGCTGCTGCTGCGAAACGGATCATCCCAGCCGGGCAAGCAGCGTGTCGCGCGCGGCATTGATCTGACGGGTAAGCTCGGTCGATCCCCCACGATCGGGATGCACCGCCGCGATCAGCCGGCGATGCGCGGCGCGGATCGCGTCGGCATCGGCATCCGGCCCGACACCGAGCACCGCACGCGCGGCGGCCGCCGAATCGTCGAGCCGCGCGGACGGCGACGGGTCGGAGCGCCGCCCCTCCCCCGGCGCGATCGGCCGCCCTGCCCGGTACCGGCTGGGGCCGAGCCACAGCCGATAGCCGAGATAGGCGACGACGAGCGCCAGGACGAGCTTGAGCATCAGAGCAGCTGCGGCGCCGCTTCGGGCAGCGCCAGCCCCGCCATCATCTCGCGCAGTTCCTGGCGCGCGGCGACATGGCTGAGCCCCATTTCGCCGAATTCCCGCGAGTCGAGCATCGTCAGCCCCTGGGGAAACAGTTCGCGATAGATCACGCGTTCGGACAGACCCGAGATCACGCGGAAACCGACGCGCTTGGAAAGCTGGTCGATCGCGTCGGAGACACGGCGCATGTTGCGTGCCTCGATGTGCTGCATGCGGTTGCGGAGCACGACCCAGTCGATCGTCTCGCCATCGGCCTTAGCGCGGCGCTTGCGCGATTCCCAGATCATCTCGGAGTAGAAGCTGGGGCGCAGCACGCGGAAGCTTTCAGGATCGACCTGACCGATCAGGTCGAAATCGACGAAGCTGTCGTTCATCGGCGTGACGAGCGTGTCGGCGTTGGTGACCGAGATGCGGGCGAACTTGTCGTCGCGGCCGGGCGTGTCGATCACCATGAAGTCGACCTGATCGCCCAGGCGTTCGAGCGTCTCGGCGAAGAAGTCCATGCTCTCGCCGTCATGCGTCTCGTAGATCGGCATCGGCAGGTTGCGGCCGGTGCGACGGATCGTCGCCAGCCGGTTGTCGAGATAGCGGCCTGTGGTACGCTGACGGTGATCGAGGTCGAAACAGGCGACTCGAGCCCCTTTGGAGGCAAGCGCAATGGCGGTATGCACGGCGGTGGTCGATTTACCCGTCCCGCCCTTCTCGTTCGCGAAGACGATAACGTGGAGCCGCTTCGGTCCTTCGTTCAAAGCCACAAACATCCTTTATTGATCGAGCCGCCCTGGACCCATAGAAGGCCGGCCTTCCTATCCTATCGAAAGAGTTGAAGCGTGCAAACCGTCCGTCAGCTTGCCAACCTTCGCGAAGCGCTCGCCGCGGGCCGCCGCGCAGGCAAGCGCATCGCGCTCGTGCCCACGATGGGCGCGCTGCACGATGGGCACATGGCGCTTGTGGAGGCCGCGCGTCGCAGCGCCGACCTTGTCGTCGTCTCGATCTTCGTCAATCCGCGCCAGTTCGGTCCCAGCGAGGACCTGGCCAAATATCCGCGCAAGGAACAGGCCGATGCGCGGATGCTGACCAACGCCGGCGTCGACCTGTTGTGGTTGCCGGCAGTCGAGGAAATGTATCCCGAGGGCTTTGCCACGTCGATTTCGGTCGGCGGGGTGAGCAACGTGCTGGAGGGCGAGCGCCGCCCCGGCCATTTCGACGGCGTCGCCACGGTGGTGACCAAGCTGTTCAACCAGGTTCGCCCCGACGTCGCGCTGTTCGGCGAGAAGGACTGGCAGCAGCTGGCGGTGATCCGGCGGCTGGTCGCCGATCTGGACCTCGATATCGAGATCGTGGGCGTTCCCACGCAGCGCGAGGATGACGGCCTCGCCCGTTCGTCGCGCAATGTCTATCTGATCGACGACGAGCGCACGCGCGCCGTGGCGTTGCCGCGCGCGCTGGGCGTTGCCGAACGCGCGATCAGCAAGGGCGGCGACCCGGAAGCGGCGCTGGCACAGGCACGCGAGATGCTGGCGGCCGCGGGTTTCGAGCTCGATTATCTGGTGCTGGCCGATGCCGAGACGCTGGGCGAACCCGAAGCGGGGCGGCCGATGCGCCTGCTCGCCGCCGCACGGATCGGGACGACGCGGCTGATCGACAATATTCCGGTCACTCCGGGAGAACACAGTTAACGTCGTTAACCGATTGTTTCCGCCGCCCCGGCAAGCTCGCAGCATGTGAGGCAGCCAGAACAGGGGCTCGGGCGATGGGAAACAGCCTGAAGAGTGCGCGCTTTCTTGTGGAAAGCCGGTTGCGTGACGCCGAGGACGGCGATGTCCGGGCGTGTTTCGACCTGGGCATCATGTATTCGAGCGGCGCCGACGGCGTCGAGATCGACATGATCGAGGCGCACAAATGGTTCAACGTCGCCGCCTCGCTGGGCAGCAACGTCGCCCAATCGTGCCGGGCCGAAGTCGCCGAGGACATGACGGCGCGCGAAATCATCGAGGCGCAGAAGGCGGCGCGCGCATGGCTGCGCGGGCTGGAGCGTCGCGCGGCCTAATCGCGGACCCGCGCCGGAGCCCCCACCCCGGTTTCCCCGGCTCGGCCTGACGAACCGGGAAGGGAACGCCCCTCCCGGCGTCAGGGCTCAGGCCGCTGACGACGCCTTCGTCGCGGCCTTTTTGGCGGGAGCCTTCTTGGTTGCCGGCTTTTTCGCGGCAGCCTTTTTGGGGGCCGCCTTCTTCTTCCCCTTCGACGGACCCGCCGCCGCCTTGGCGTCGATCAGCTGGGCGGCTTCCTCGAGCGTCAGCGCGTCCTTGTCGATCGTCTTGGGCAAAGTCGCGTTGGTCTCGCCATCGGTGATGTAGGGGCCGTAACGGCCTTCCATCAGCTTGATCTCGGCCTCGGTGCGCGGATGTTTGCCGAGCACCTTGAGCGGTTCGCGCGCCGCACCGCGCGCCGGGCGACCACCGCCCGCCGCAGCCTCGGCCAGCTTGACCACAGCCGCGTTCATACCGGTTTCGAACACGTCCGCGGTCGACTGGAGTCGTGCGTACTTGCCGTCATGCGCCAGATAGGGGCCATAGCGGCCGATCGAGGCGGTGATCGGTTTGCCGGTCTCCGGGTGATCGCCGATGGTGCGCGGCAGCTTCAGGAGCTTCAGCGCCCATTCAAGGTCGAGATCGACGTCCTTCGGGATCGAGGCGCGCGCGGCATCCTTGCCCTCGCCGAGCTGGATATAGGGACCAAACCGGCCCACCTTGCGCTCCACCGGCAGACCGGTGTCCGGATCGGTGCCGAGCACTTCCGGCCCCGTGTCCTCAGCCCCTTCGCCGCCCGGCTGGCCGAAGCGCCGCGTGTACTTGCACTCGGGATAGTTGGAGCACGCCACGAACGCGCCGAAGCGGCCCCCGCGCAGCGCCAGCTTGCCGACGCCGCAATTCGGGCACAGCCGCGGATCGCTGCCGTCCGCCTTGGCGGGGAACAGGTACGGCTCGAGGAACTGGTCGAGCGCCGCGGTGATGTCGGAGGGCTTCTGCTCCATCACCTCGGTGGTGCGCGGCTTGAAGTCGCGCCAGAAGGTCTCCAGCACCGCCTGCCATGCGGCACGGCCGCCGGACACGTCGTCCAGCTCTTCCTCCAGCTCGGCGGTGAAGTCGAACGACACGTACTTCTCGAAGAAGCGTTCGAGGAACGCGGTCAGCAGGCGGCCGCTTTCCTCGGCGAAGAAGCGGTTCTTCTCCACCCGCACATAGGCGCGGTCCTTGAGCACCTGGATGATCGAGGCATAGGTTGACGGCCGGCCGATGCCGAGCTCTTCGAGCCGCTTGACCAGCGAGGCTTCGGAGAAGCGCGGCGGCGGCTGGGTGAAGTGCTGCTCGGCGTTGACTGCCTTCTTGGCGGGCGACGCGCCTTCGGACATGCGCGGCAGGCGGCGGCTGTCCTCGTCGCCCTCGTCGTCCTTGCCCTCTTCGTAGAGCGCGAGATAGCCGGGGAAGAGTACCACCTGGCCGGTGGCCCGCAGGCCGTGCTGGCCGGTGCCGTCCGCCAGATCGACGGTCGTGCGCTCCATGCGCGCCGACGCCATCTGGCTGGCGAGCGCGCGCTTCCAGATCAGGTCGTACAGCTTGGCATGGTCGCCCGAGCCGGCGCGATCCTTGCTGAAGTCGGTCGGACGGATCGCCTCGTGGGCTTCCTGGGCGTTCTTCGCCTTGGTCTGGTACTGGCGCGGCTTGTCCGGGACGTAGCTGCCGTCATAGCGATCGGCCACCGCCTTGCGCGCCGCCTGGATCGCCGAGGGATCCATCTGGACACCGTCGGTACGCATATAGGTGATCGCGCCGTCCTCGTAGAGCGCCTGCGCGATCCGCATCGTGTGGCTGGCCGAGAAGCCGAGCTTGCGCGCCGCTTCCTGCTGCAGCGTCGAGGTGGTGAAGGGCGGCGGCGGGTTGCGCAGTGCCGGCTTTGTCTCGACCGCGACGACCGTGAAGCGGCCTTCCTCGACCGCCTTCTTGGCGGCCTCGGCGCTGCCCTGGTCGCCGATCGACAGCCGGTCGAGCTTCTCGCCCTTCCACTTGACGAGGCGCGCCTGGAACGGCGTGCCGTCCGATTCCATCTCGGCGATGACCGACCAATATTCCTGCGCGACGAAGCTTTCGATCTCGCGCTCGCGCCCGACGATCAGCCGCAGCGCCACCGACTGGACGCGGCCGGCCGACTTGGCGCCCGGCAGCTTGCGCCACAGCACCGGCGAGAGGGTGAAGCCGACGAGATAGTCCAGCGCGCGGCGGGCGCGGTAGGCGTCGATCAGATCGGTATCCAGCTCGCGCGGGCGCTGCATCGCCTCGAGGATCGCCGGCTTGGTGATCGCGTTGAAGGTGACGCGCTCGACCTCCTTGGGGAGCGCCTTCTTGTTCTTGAGCACCTCGCGGACGTGCCAGCTGATCGCCTCGCCTTCGCGATCAGGGTCGGTCGCGAGGATCAGGCGATCGGCCTTCTTCGCCTCGTCGGCGATCGCCTTCAGCTGCTTCGACTTGTCGGCATAGGTCTCCCACTCCATCGCGAACGAGTCGTCGGGGTTCACCGACCCGTCACGGGCGGGCAGGTCGCGGACATGGCCATAGCTGGCGAGGACACGATAATCCTTGCCGAGATACTTCTCGATGGTTTTCGCCTTGGCGGGCGACTCGACGATGACAAGCTGCATGGATGGTCTATCGGGTCCTTACGCGTATGCGTACGAGAGTGGGGAGCGCATCACGCCCCCGTCAAGTCTGGTCGGCACGCGTGCCTAGCCGAGCACAGCCGGTTACGCCACCCGTCCGCCCGAGGGCGCAGGCCGGGACACGACGAACGCGGCACAGGCGGCGAAGAAGCCCGCGACCAGCACCGTCACCCACCAGCGCGGATGTGCGCCCCAGCAAAACAGCGCGAAGCCCAACGCCATACCGCCAAGGGCATAGCCCTTTGCCCGGCGGGGAATCGCCCCCTCCGCCCGCCAGGCGCGCAGCGTCGCGCCGAAGCGGGGGTGATCGAGCAGCCATGTTTCGAGCCGAGGCGACGAACGGCCGAAGCACCATGCGGCAAGGATGAGGAAAATCGTCGTCGGCATGACCGGCAGAAACGCGCCGATGATGCCGAGCGCGAGAAAAACCAGCCCGAGCACCAGATAGGCCGCCCGCCCCAAATGTGCGCGAGCCCCCGCCGGCGCGGATGGCGCAGGCGCGGATTCAGGTGGGGGCGGATCGTCGGTCGGCACCACAACGCGATGCCATAGCCGAGACTTGCGAACAAGTCGCAACAGCCTCGGCGTCACCGCAGCACATCTATTCGGGAGATCGGGCCGGGGTTGATCGCGACGCCATTTGGCCGGAAAGGCCGCCGCATGCCGTCCTCCGTCGAACATCGCCCCGCCCTGTCCTTCACGCGCGAGGAGCTGGTGCTGCTGTCGATCACGATGCTGTGGGGCACCACGTTCCTGATCGTGCACCTGGCGATGCAGCATTGCGGGCCGCTGTTCTTCGTCGGGCTGCGCTTCATCGTCGCAGGGGGCATGGCACTGCTGTTCTTTCACCGGGCGATGCGCGGACTGACGCGCGCCGAACTGTTTGCCGGCGCGGCGATCGGCCTGTCGATCCTGCTCGGCTATGCGCTCCAGACGCACGGATTGCGAACGATCAGCGCAAGCCAGTCGGCCTTCATCACGGCCATGTACGTGCCGCTGGTCCCCCTGGTGCAATGGGCAGCATTGCGGCGGCGGCCGCGCCTGATGAGCTGGATCGGAATTGCGCTCGCCTTCACCGGATTGATGCTGCTGACGGCGCCCGAGGCAGGTTCGCTCGAACTGAGCGAGGGGGCCTTCGCGACGCTGGCGAGCGCTTTGGCGATTGCGGGCGAGATCCTGCTGATCGGCCATTTCGCACCGCGCGTGGACAGCGCACGCGTGACGGTGGTGCAGTTGCTGTCGGCGGGGCTGTTCTCCTTTGCCGCGATGCCGCTGTTCGGCGAAAAGCTGCCGGGCTTCAGCTGGATCTGGCTGGTCGCGGGCGTGGGCCTGGGGCTTGCCAGCGCGGTGATCCAACTGGCGATGAACTGGGCGCAAAAGTCGGTTTCACCGACACGCGCCACCGTCATCTATGCCGGCGAGCCGGTATGGGCGGGGGTATTCGGCCGGATCGCCGGCGAACGACTGCCCGCACTCGCCTGGCTCGGTGCGGCGTTCATTCTGGCCGGTGTGCTGGCAAGCGAACTCAAGCTTCCGAGCCGGAAACGCAACGGCTGACGACAAGGACCGAGCAGCTTTAGAGTAGCAGCGATACGCGCGCGCCGGCGTGGCGTTCGAGGCGGCCGCCGAGTTCGAGTTCGAGCAGCACCATCTGCACCGCCGCGGGGCTGGCGCCCGACTGGCGGACGATTTCGTCGACGCTGACCGCGACCGGGCCGAGAAGGTCGAGGATCCGCGTCCGCTCCGCATCGCTGGCGTCGTGGAGCGGCGGCGTGCCGAAGCCGACGCCGATCGAGCGCACGACACGCGAATCGATCGGCCCCAGCGCCTCGATCACATCGTCGGCGTTCTGAATCAGCGTGGCGCCGTCGCGGATGAGCGCGTTGCACCCCTGCGCGCGCGGATCGAGCGGCGAGCCGGGAACGGCCATCACCTCACGCCCCGCATCGGCGGCGATGCGCGCGGTGATCAGCGAGCCCGAACGCGGCGCCGCCTCGACCACCACCGTGCCGAGCGCGAGACCCGCGATGATGCGGTTGCGCGCCGGGAAAAAACGGGCAAGCGGCTCGGTCCCGGGCGGCTGCTCGGCCAGCAGCACCCCGCGGGCGGCGATCGCCGCCTGCAGTTCGGCATTTTCAGGAGGAAAGGCAACGTCGATCCCGCTGGCAATGACCCCGACGGTGCCGCCGTCGAGCGAGCCGTGATGGGCGGCGGTGTCGATCCCGCGCGCCAGCCCCGAAACCACGGTAAAGCCGCGTTCGGTAAGCCCCTGGGCCAGCATCCGCGCGAACCGGCACGCGGCGGCCGAAGCGTTGCGGGCGCCGACCATCGCAACGCAGGGGCGCGCGAGCAGCGTGATATCACCCTGGACGATCAACGCCGGCGGGGCGTTTTCGAGCCGGGCGAGCAACGCCGGATAGGCAGGATCGTCGATGAACAGGTAGCGCGCGCGCAGCCGTTCGACCTTGGCGATTTCGCGCCGGATCGCCGCCAGATCGGCCAGCACCGGCGCACGACCGCCGCCGCGTGCCGCCAGCATCGGGATTGCGTCGATCGCCGCTTCGGCACTGCCGAACCGTGCCACGAGCTGTGCATAGGACACCGGCCCGATATTGGCCGAGCGCAAAAGCCTTAGTCGCGCCTCCCGCCCGTCGGCCATCGGCGCGCTCAGCTCCTGCCCCGCGAACCGATGCGCGGTTCGGTGCCACTGAGCAGGCGATCGATATTCTCGCGATGCTTCCACAAGACAACGAGCGTCAGCGCGAGCAACGGCAGCACCAGATCGAAGCGTCCGAACCAGGCACAGGCCACCGGCGCGCTGATCGCCGCAGTCATCCCCGCGAGCGACGAGATCCGCGCGAGCGCGAGCAGGCCCAGCCACACCACGGCATAGACGAGACCCGCCGGCCAATAGAGCGCGACGACGATTCCCATCATCGTTGCGACACCCTTGCCGCCGCGAAAGCGCAGCCACACCGGATAGCAATGACCAAAAAAGGCAGCGACCCCGCCCAGCACGCCGCCGCCCGGCACAACCATCGCCGCCAGCAGAACCGCCGCCGAGCCCTTGAGGAGGTCGAGCAGCAGCGTCGCGGCGGCCAGCCCCTTGCGCCCGGTGCGCAGGACATTGGTGGCACCGATATTACCCGAACCGATCTGGCGCAGATCGCCCGCCCCGGCGAGCCGGGTCAACAGCACGCCGAAGGGAATCGACCCCAGGAGATAGCCCAGCAGGATCGCCCCCGCGGGCGCAGTCCACAGAAAATCGGTCAACGCAGATTACCCCCTGTTGCCGCCAAGCTAAGCGGTCCAATAGGTCGGCGCAACGATTCCCATGTCTGCGAAAGTGCCGACTCGCGTGTCAGACCCGCGTCCTATCCTGTTCTTCGATTCCGGCATCGGCGGCCTGTCGGTGCTGGGCCCCACCGCCCGGCTGCTGCCGCAGGCACCGCTCGTCTATGTCGCCGACTCGGCCGGCTTCCCCTATGGTACGAAGACCGAGGCCGAAATCGCCGGACGGGTACCGGCCCTGCTCGGCCGCCTGGCAGAGCGATTCGATCCGCGGCTGATCGTCATCGCGTGCAACACCGCCTCGACGATCGCGCTGGGGGCTGTACGCGCCGCGCTCGACCTGCCGATCGTCGGCACCGTTCCCGCGATCAAACCCGCCGCCGAGATGAGCCGGACGCGCGCGATCGGCGTATTGGGGACCGAGGCGACCGTCCGACAACCCTATGTCGACGATCTCGCGGCACGGTTCGCGGCCGATTGCCTGGTGCTCCGGCACGGATCGGCCGAACTGGTCCAACTGGCGGAGGCCAAGCTCGCCGGCGAGACGCCGTCGCCTGCGCGCCTGCGCGCCGTGCTCGACGGGCTGCTGGGACAGCCGGGCGGCGAGCGCGTCGACGTGATCGTCAACGCCTGCACGCATTTTCCCCTGGTCGAGGCGGAACTCGCCGCAGCGGCGCCGCACCCGGTACGCTTTGTCGACGGCGGGCCGGGCATCGCGCGGCGAGTCGCCTATCTGACGCAGGGACAGCAATGGCCCGAAAGCCCGGTGCCAGGCCGAGCGATCTTCACCGCACTCGATTCGCATGCCCGCGCGCTGGCGCCGGCGCTGGCGCGGTTCGGGCTCACGCAAGTCGAAGCGCTCCGCCCAGCCTGAAGCAACCGCCGACGGGCGGTTCAGGCAAGGCGCGGCGTCAACAGCCCCATTGCCCGGTGCAGCGTCTGATACCGCTCGGCGAGCTGGAGGTGGATCAATCGCGCGCAGTGATCATCGGTACGGGCGGCCTGCGCGCGCTCCTCGTCCTCGCGCCTTCGGAAATAATCGCGATCATGGTCGGTCATCACAACGGCTCCCCTGGGTTCGGACCGGGTCCGGATAAAACGCCTGAGCCTGATCGAGCCGGCATCGCCGGCGGGCGCGGCAGGCGAGTCGCCACGCGCAATGCCATCTTAGCAGAAAATGCCCGTGCCGCCGTCACCCAAATGACGTTGCCGCACCGGGCCGCGCGTGGAGGAAGCCGCCGCCCTGCCCCCAAGGAACCGGTGCGGTTATTGGGATAATTGCTTAGAGGCGGATGCTGGAAACGCGGGCAATTCAGGCGTAGGAGAAACATCCATGCGTACCATCGACAGCCCGTCGCCCGCCGTTGATTACTCGCGGGTGTTCAGCCAAGCGATCGACCGGCTGCACGCCGAAGGCCGATACCGCGTGTTCATCGACATTCTGCGCAACAAGGGCATGTTCCCGAACGCGCGATGCTTCGCTGGACATAACGGCCCGAAGCCGATCACCGTCTGGTGTTCGAACGACTATCTGGCCATGGGGCAGCACCCCAAGGTCATCGCCGCGATGGAAGAGGCCCTCCACGACGTCGGCGCCGGATCGGGCGGCACCCGCAACATCGGCGGCAACACGCATTACCATATCGAACTGGAACACGAACTCGCCGACCTGCACGGCAAGGAAGGCGCGCTGCTTTTCACCTCGGGCTATGTCTCGAACGAAGCGACGCTGTCGACGCTCGCCAAGGTGATGCCTGGCTGCATTATCTATTCCGACGAACTGAATCACGCGTCGATGATCGCGGGCATCCGCAATTCGGGCTGCGAAAAGCGCGTGTGGCGTCATAACGACCTCGCGCATCTGGAAGAACTGCTGGCCGCCGACGATCCGTCGGTCCCGAAGCTGATCGCGTTCGAGAGCGTCTATTCGATGGACGCCGACATCGCGCCGATCGCCGAGATCTGTGACCTGGCCGACAAGTACAACGCGCTGACCTATCTGGACGAGGTCCATGCCGTCGGCATGTACGGCGCGCGCGGCGGCGGCATTTCGGAACGCGACGAGGTCGCGCACCGGCTGACGATCATCGAAGGCACGCTGGGCAAGGCGTTCGGCGTGATGGGCGGCTATATCGCCGCCGACCAGATGATCATCGACGTGATCCGCAGCTATGCGCCCGGCTTCATCTTCACGACGTCGCTGTCACCGGTTCTGGTTGCGGGCGTGCTGGCAAGCGTGCGCCACCTCAAGCAGTCGTCGGTCGAGCGTGAGGGCCAGCAGGCCGCAGCGGCGATGCTCAAGCGGCTGATGGCCGAGGCCGGACTGCCGGTGATGGCATCGACCACGCACATCGTCCCGCTGATGGTCGGCGACCCGGTGAAGGCCAAGAAGATCAGCGACATCCTGCTTGCCGAATACGGCATGTACGTCCAGCCGATCAATTTCCCGACCGTGCCGCGCGGCAAGGAGCGACTGCGCTTCACGCCGGGACCGTCGCACACCGAGGAAATGATGCGCGAACTGGTCGACGCGCTGGTCGAAATCTGGGGCCGGCTGGAACTGCGCCGCGCCGCCTGAGCATCACCGAACGATCCAAAAAGGGGGAGCGATTGCTCCCCCTTTTCATGTGCGTCGCCGACGATCGGGCAGAAATCAGGACGGTCGCCGCAGCACCGCCCGCCAGGCATAGCCGCGATAGAGCGGCGTAAACGTCGTCGCGAGCCCGTGTGCCGCCGCGATCCGATCGAGCACCTGCGGCAGATCGGCGCGGGGGTAGACGTGAAAGTCGTTGAGCGACTTGAAATGGAGCCGCCGCGCGAAAGCGGGAAGCCGCTCATATTGTCCGAAATCGACGATGTGGAGGCTTCCCCCCGGCGCGAGCGCCGCGGCGCCCTGCTCGATGGCGGCGATCCAGGGCGGGATCATCGACAGCGTGTAGCTCATGAACACGCGATCGACCCGGGCGAGCCCGAACATCGCCGACAGGTCGAAGCGCCCGGCATCACCCTGCGCCAGCGCGATCCGATCGCCTAGCCCGCGCTTCGCCACCGATCTGTGCGCCGTGTCGAGCATCGCCTCGCTGATGTCGAAGCCATGGAAGCGTGCATTCGGCCATTGCCGTGCCGCGACGATCAGGTTGCGCGCGGTGCCGCAACCGATCTCGACCACATTGCCGCCCGGCGGGGGCGCGAGCTCGCGAATCAGCCGATCGCGCCCCAACAGGTAAAATTTGCGCGTCAGGTCATAGAAATGGCGATGGAGCGCATAGGTCGCGTCCATCAGCCCCTTCTGATCGGCGGCGACGCCCTCGATCTGCACGCCCCGCGTCATGCGTGCGGCTTCAATGTCCAGAGGTGGACCGCGCCATACACCGCCGACCGGTCCCGACGGGTCCAGTCGTCGCGCAGTTCGCGCGGCGCATAGTCCCATTGGTCGAGGATCGCCGCCGGCACATGGCCCGCGACGACGTCGGGGGTGGCCGCTGTGCGATAAAGGACGCGCGCGCCGGGCGCGGCAGTACGCGTGATCGCCGCCCAGAGCCGGGTCAACTGCGCGTCGGTCATCCAGTCCTGCGCATCGAGCAGAATGAACCGGTCGAGCGACTGGGCCGGCATCGATTCGAGATAGTCGACCATGTTCTGGTGCCGGATCTCGACGCGATCCGCGCGGCTGTGGACCGCGTCGTAATGACTTGCCTGAAGATAGGGGGGCAACGGCGCGTCCGGCCCCTTGGCATAACCGCGCCCGAATGCCTGCCACGCATAATAGTTGTCGCGGATATCGAAATCGCAGGCGAGCTTGCGCAGGCGGCTTTCAAGCGCGCCGGTGATACCGCCCACGGGATCGTCCGCCTTGAGCAGATCATATTGTGCCGGCGGAATGCCGAAGCCGAACAGCGTCGCCGGCTGATCGACCAACCACCGCAACAGCCGCTTCTGGAAAAAGGGCGCGTATCGTTCGGCATAGATCTGGCGCTGCTCCTCGATCGAGCGCGCCGCCAGGATCGCCCGCGGGTCGATGCCGTAACAGCGCGCGAGAAAATGGCCGATGCCGATCAAGCCGCCGAGCAGACCCTCGCGATAGAAACCCCGGGCAAAACCGCTGATCCGACGCCGCCCGCGCCAGTCGCGGGAATCCCAATAGGCGCGGGTGTCGGCATCGAGCCAGGGGCGGAGATAGTCGCGATAGGCAACCAGATTGTCCCGCCGGTCGGCATCGCCGAAGAAGGTGCGGAAGCTCGCATGCCCCGGAAGGCGTAACGCCGCCTCGCGCTTGAGCCGGTTGAGCGCGATGTGCGCAGGATTGAGGTCGACCGCGGTGATCGCGCGCGGATTGGCGGTCAGATAGGAAAAGACGTTGCACCCGCCCGAAGCGATGGTGACGACATGGCTGTCGGGCGTGATCGCCAACGCCTCCATGTCGATTTCGGGGTCTTCCCAGATCTGGGCATAGACCAGCCCGCGAAAGGCGAAAGTGAAAGCTCGTTCGAGCATTCCCTGCTTTGTCAGACGGTCATGCCGATGCACCGCCCCCCGCACCGCGCCGTTCCTAGGCGCCTTGGCAACTGAACGCATTCCCCACTCCTGGCCGGACGGCCCGAGCGGGCCGTGCAAGCCCGACCTATAACAAAATGAGATCGGGTCATAACACTATTAGCAGGGTGGTGTGACAGAATGCGGTCATCCCGCAGGCCAATCGCCCGGCCGCATGCCGGTCCGTGTCCGCAACGCGGCCGAGCACCTGAAAAAGATCCGCGGGGGGGCGCTTGCCCGATCGCCAGCCCGCCCCCTTCGCCGACCACGGGGCTGGCCCGCATCAGGTTTAGCGCGCCTGATTGTCAATCGCGTCGCCCGCGTTATCGAGCCCGTCCGAAACGGCATTACCCACATTGTCCGCACCATCGCGAAGCGCCTGCCCCGCGCGATCGGCACCGTTTTCGATACGATCGCTCAGCCGATCGGCAGCATTTTCGAGCGAATCTCCCGCGCGATCGAGCGAATTGTCGACGCGATCCTCGGTCCCCGGCGAGCAGGCGGCAAGCCCCAGCGCAAGTGCAGGCACCAGGACAAAGAACGACTTCGACATCATTGACTCCCTATGGTCTAGCCAGCGGACGCGCACCGGCGTAGGGAGCGCGCCATGTCGCACCGCATCGCCATCGCCTCGGACCACGCCGCCTATGCCATGAAGGCAGAACTCGCCGATTGGTTGCGTGAGGCCGGCCACGACGTCGCCGATCTGGGCACGCACGGGCCCGAGAGCGTCGACTATCCCGACTATGGCTATCGCCTCGCCGCCGCGATCGAATCGGGTGCGGCCAGCTTTGGCGTGGCGCTTTGCGGATCGGGGATCGGCATTTCCATCGCGGTCAATCGCAACCCGGCGGCGCGGTGCGCGCTGGTTTCCGAGCCGCTTTCGGCAAGCCTGGCGCGCCAGCATAACGATGCCAACGTCATCGCGCTCGGCGCCCGGCTGACCGGAATCGAAATGGCCAAGGCCTGTATTTCCACCTTCCTCGAAACCAGCTTCCTGGGCGACCGCCACCAACGTCGCGTCGACAAGCTGAGCAACCCCGAAAGGAGCCCCGCATGAGCACCAACCCCGTAACGGCAGGCCTGCAACCCGACGGCTTCTTTTCCAAATCGCTCGCCGAGGTCGACCCCGCAGTCTTCGCCGGCGTCGCGCACGAGCTCGACCGCGAGCAGCATCAGATCGAACTGATCGCCAGCGAGAACATCGTTTCGAAGGCGGTGCTCGAGGCGCAGGGTTCGGTCTTCACCAACAAGTACGCCGAGGGCTATCCCGGCAAGCGCTATTATCAGGGCTGCCATCCGTCGGACGAGGTCGAGCAGCTGGCGATCGATCGCGCCAAGCAGCTGTTCGGCTGCGGTTTCGCCAATGTCCAGCCGCACTCGGGCGCGCAGGCGAACGGCGCGGTGATGCTCGCGCTGACCAAGCCCGGCGACACCATCCTCGGCCTCAGCCTCGATGCGGGCGGCCACCTGACCCACGGCGCCCGCGCGGCGATGAGCGGCAAGTGGTTCAACGCGGTCCAGTACGGGGTGCGTCCCGACGATCATCTGATCGATTTCGACCAGGTCGAGCGGCTGGCCAAGGAACACAAGCCCAGCCTGATCATTGCCGGCGGCTCCGCCTATCCGCGCCACATCGATTTCGCGCGCTTCCGTGCGATTGCCGATGAAGTGGGCGCGCTGTTCATGGTCGACATGGCCCATTTCGCCGGCCTGGTCGCCGGCGGCGTCCACCCGACCCCGTTCGGCCATGCGCATGTCGTCACCACCACCACGCACAAGACGCTGCGCGGTCCGCGCGGCGGCATGATCATGACGAACGACGAGGCGATCGCGAAGAAGATCAACTCGGCGGTGTTCCCGGGGTTGCAAGGCGGTCCGCTGATGCACGTGATCGCCGCCAAGGCGGTTGCGTTCGGCGAGGCGCTGCGCCCCGAGTTCAAGAGCTATGCCGCAGCCGTGGTCGAGAACGCCAAGGTGCTGGCGGCGACGCTCAAGGAGCGCGGTGCGAACCTCGTCTCGGGCGGCACCGACACGCATCTCGCGCTGGTCGACCTCACCCCGCTGGGCGTGACCGGCAAGGACGCCGACGAGGCGCTGGAGCGCGCGGCGATCACCTGCAACAAGAACGGCATCCCCAACGATCCGCTGCCGCCGATGAAGACCAGCGGCATCCGCGTCGGCTCGCCGGCGGGCACCACCCGCGGCTTCGGCCCGGCCGAGTTCCGCGAGATCGGCAACATGGTCGCCGACGTGCTCGACGGGCTGCGGAACAAGGGCGAGGCGGGCGACGCCGCGGTCGAGGCCGATGTGAAGGCCCGCGTCCGCGCGCTGTGCGAACGCTTCCCGATCTATAACCAAGCCTGATGCGCTGCCCCTTCTGCGGCAATGAAGCGAGCCAGGTGAAGGATAGCCGCCCCACCGAGGATGGGGCGGCGATCCGGCGCCGGCGACAATGCGAGGCCTGCGCAGCCCGCTTCACGACCTTCGAACGCATCCAGTTGCGCGACCTGACCGTGGTCAAGAGCGGCGACCGGCGCGAGCCGTTCGATCGCGACAAGCTGGTCCGATCGGTGTCGACCGCATGTCGCAAGCGCCCGATCCTGCCGGCGCAGATCGAACGGCTGGTATCCGGCATCCAGCGCCAGCTGGAGACGGCAGGCGACAGCGAAGTGCCGTCACAGCGGATCGGCGAGCTGGTGATGGAGGCGCTCAAGGGCCTCGATTCGGTTGCCTATATCCGCTTTGCCAGCGTGTATAAGGATTTCCGCGAGGCGAAGGACTTCGAGGAGTTCGCCGGTAACGTCAGCGAGGTCGGCAAGAATTGAATCCCCCCGTCATCGTGCTCGTCCGCCCGCAGCTGGGTGAGAATATCGGCAAGGCGGCGCGTGCCATGCTCAATTTCGGGCTGACCGAGATGCGGCTGGTGAGCCCCCGCGACGGCTGGCCGAACCCGTCCGCGGGTCCGGCCGCGAGCGGTGCCGACCTGGTGCTCGAGCGTGCCCGGTTGTTCGACAATGTCGCCGACGCCGTCGCCGATTGCGCGCATGTCTATGCGACGACGGTGCGCAAGCGCGGCGTGACCAAGCCCGTGGTCACGCCCGAGGTGGCAGCACGCGAGGTTCACGCCGCGGTCGGGCGGACGGCGATCCTGTTCGGACCCGAGCGGTCGGGCCTGGAGACCGACGACGTCGCGCTTGCCCGGACGATCGTGACCGTACCGATCAACCCCGAGTTCGGATCACTGAACCTGGCGCAGGCGGTGATCCTCGTCGCCTATGAATGGTCGAAGCACGTCGCACTTGAAAGCCCGCCGTCGGTCGAGCTCGATCCTCCGGCACCGCAGGAAGAACTCGACGGCATGATCGGCCAGCTCGACGCGATGCTGGATGAATCGGGTTATTACTTCCCGCCCGACCGTGTCCCGGCGACCAAACGGACGCTGCGCGGCCTGCTGACCAAGCCCGGCTGGACGAGCCAGGAGCTGCGCACGCTGCGCGGCGTGCTCTCGGCCCTCGAGGGCAAGAAGCGTCACCGCGCCGGCTAAAGCCCGGCGCCGCGCCACAGCTTGACTCGGCGAGAGCCTGCCGCTAGGCGCACGCCTTCGCAATTGGCGCCGCACCCCGGTGAAGCGGTTGCCCTGCGCACTTTCCCAGGAAAGGCTCAGGCGAAACCGGGATCGCGATCAGGACGGCTTGCCGCCCGGGTCAACGTCAACGCAATTGGTAAGGAAATACGATGTCGAAGCGCTCCAGCGCCAAGCATAAGCTCGATCGCCGCATGGGCGAAAACATCTGGGGGCGTCCCAAGTCCCCGGTGAACAAGCGCGAATACGGTCCCGGCCAGCACGGCCAGCGCCGCAAGGGCAAGATGTCGGACTTCGGCCTGCAGCTCCGCGCGAAGCAGAAGCTGAAGGGCTATTACGGCGACGTCACCGAGAAGCAGTTCCGCAAGGCCTATGACGATGCGTCGCGCATGAAGGGCGACACCTCGCAGAACCTGATCGGCCTGCTTGAGCAGCGCCTCGACATGATCGTCTATCGCGCCAAGTTCGCGCCGACGATCTTCGCCGCGCGCCAGCTGGTCAACCACGGTCACATCCGTGTCGACGGCGAGAAGTGCAACATCGGTTCGCGCCGCATCAAGCCGGGCCAGACCGTCGAGCTGGGCGGCAAGGCCAAGGAAATGGCACTGGTGCTCGAAGCGCAGGCGCTGAGCGAGCGTGACGTGCCGGACTATGTGGTTCCCGATGGCAACGGCAAGGTGACCTTCACCCGCGTGCCGACGCTCGACGAGGTTCCGTATCCGGTGAAGATGGAACCGAACCTGGTCGTCGAGTTCTACTCGCGCTAAGAGCGGTTTCCTTCGGGAACGAAAAGAGGGCGGTCCTGCGGGGCCGCCCTTTTTCGTCGCCTCGATCCGAAGCGCAAGGCCGCCGGCAGCGACGCCGCCGACGGCAATCGGAAAAGCTCTGTCAGGGCCGGATCGACATGGCTTCGCGCAGGAAGGCGTCGGAACGGCTCAGCAAGGTGGTACGGGCGGCATCATCAGCGAGCTGGTGATCGAGCCCCTTGAACTCGACATATTCGACACGACGCCCCGCTGCCTTCAGCCGATCGGCCATCATCCGCGATTCACCCACGCCGACATTGATGTCGACCGAGCCATGGAAGAGCAGCACGGGCGCCTTGATGCGTTCGGCATTCCGCGCGGGCGATCCCGCGCGAACATGATCGCCATGACCGATAAAGCGGTCGACCATCGGGAAGCTGGTGAAGTTGCGGCTCTCATCGCGCAACGTTTCCAGGTCGGTGACGGGCGCCACCGCAACGATCGCCTTGAACAGATCGGGATCGAGCACGCCCGACTGGAGCGCGGCATAACCGCCATAGGACCAGCCGACGATGCCGAGCTGGTCGGCGCGGGCGATGCCCTTGGCAACGAGCCAGCGCCCGGCATCGTTGACGTCGCCGATCGCGGTTTTCCATGACTGGAAGCCGTTGTTCTGGAACCAGGAATCGCCATAGCCCGTCGATCCGCGGAAATTGGGCTGAAGCACCGCATAACCCCGGGCGGCGAAATATTGCGACAGCCAGTCGAAGCCCCATTCGTCGCGCGAGCCCGGCCCGCCATGCGGCAGCACGATCGCGGGCAGACCCTTGCCGCTGCTGCCCACGGGGAGCGTCAGATAGCCGGGGATCATCGTGCCGTCGGCGGCCGGAAACCGCACCGGCTCGACATGCGCGAGCGCGACCTTGGCGAGCGGCGGGCGCACGGGAAGAATCTCCTCGAGCCGGCGCGTGGCCTTGTCGTAGCGATAATAGGTGCCCGGATCGTTGTCGCCTCCCGCAAGAAGGAGCAGCTTGCTCTCGTCGGCGCTGGCATCGACGAAGGTCACGATGGGCTTGTTGGGCAGCGCGCGGCCGAGCGAGGCGGACAGTTTGCGCAGTTCGGGATCGAAGAATTCGACCTGGCGCCGATCGGTGGCGAAGCTGGCGCCCACCACGCGCCGGCTGCGCCCGATGCGGACAAGGCCGTCGACATCGACGTCGGGATGGCGAACGAGCGTGGTGCGGGTGAGCGTCCCGTCGAGCGAAACCGCAACGAGCGCCAGCCGCCCCTCGATCTTCTCGAAGCCGATCGCACGATTGGTATCGCGGTCCACCGCTACCGGCTCGAACCCTTCGCTGCGGCCGTCGGGCAAGCTGGTGACGGTGCTCAACGGCTTCCACTGGCGGCTGTCGGTCGTGCGGTAGTAATAGCGCTCGACATTGCTGCTGTAGCCGTCGTCGTTGCGGTTGCGCGTGGCCATGATGCGGACGGCGCCATGCCCGTCGCTGATGAAACCGCGCGCGTCGCGGTTTGGCTGCTCGACGACGCGGCGCTCGAGCGTCGCCACATCGACGATCTCGACTCCCAGCCCCTCGCGCGTCTCGGCCGTCAGCCGGCCGGTCGTCTGTTCGGGAACGAACTGGCGCGTCATCATCACCGAGCCGTCCTTCCCCTCCGGCCCCCAGTCGACGATCGACCCGCCAAACTGCATGAATCCAAGCGCATAGGGGCTTTGGCGGACATCGACCATCTTGAGGCCCTTGCCCTCGGCGTCGATCGAGACCTGCCGCGTCACCGCCATATGATCGGTGGTGTCGTTGATCAGATAGACCTCGCAGATCAGCCGGACGTTGCTCACCCAGCGGCATCCGGCGAGTCGTTCGGGCTTGCCGTTGGCGGCGAGGATGATCCTGGTCCCGTCGCCGGCGACCAAGTCGCCGATCGCCAGCACCTGGGCGCGGCCTTCCGCCGACTCGATGATCGCGACGCGATTGCCGTCCGGCGAAAGACGCATCTGCTCAACGAACTCGCGCGCGCCGAACCTTGCGGCCAGATCATCGGGCGCCGGCGCGTCCAATGGCAGTACAAACGCCGCAAAAAACGGCCAGATCATGCTGTTGACCATCGAAATCCCCCTGTTCTTTCCAGCTTATCTGTCGTTCGGACGCGCGCAAGGGCCGTTCGGAATCCACCCGTCGCGCCTGCTGGACCTTTGCGCCCACGGGCCTAAGACTTGGCGGGTTCAAGACAGAATCCAGGGAGCCATGATGTCGCAGCGCCGGTTTGCCCTTTTCACCTGCACCAGCCTGATCGCCGCAGCGGCGGTCGCCGTGCTTCCCGCCGCGACGCGAGCCCAGACCGCGACGCCGCCGCAGATCGCCGTCGAGACGTTGCGCACGGTGACGCAGACGCTGGCGTCCGACGCCTTCGAGGGCCGCAAGCCGACGACGGCGGGCGAGGACAAGACGATCGCCTATCTGATCGAGCGGTTCCGGAAGGCGGGCCTCAAGCCCGGAAACAAGGGCCAGTGGGTGCAGGATGTCCCGCTGGTCGAACTGACCGTGAACAAGCCGACGCCGCTTGTCTTCACCGGCGGCAAGGCACCGCTGTCGCTCGCCTATGGCAGCCAGGCGGTGTTCGGCACCTATCGCGTCGCGCCGCGCATCGACCTGAAGGACAGCGAGGTCGTGTTCGTCGGTTACGGCATCAACGCGCCCGAGCGCGGCTGGAACGACTATGCCGGCGTCGACGTGAAGGGGAAGACGGTGGTCATCCTCATCAACGATCCCGACTGGGAGACGATGACGCTCGACGGACCGTTCGGCGGGCGCGCGATGACCTATTACGGCCGCTGGACGTACAAATATGAGGAAGCGGCCCGCCAGGGTGCCGCCGCAGCGATCATCGTCCACGACACCGAGCCCGCCGCCTATGGCTGGGGCGTGGTGGAAAGCTCGTGGACCGGCCCGAAGCTGGAGCAGGACACGCCGGGCGACCATGCCGACCAGTCGCAGGTGATCGGCTGGATCCAGCAGGACGCCGCCCGCGCGCTGTTCGCGGGCGCCGGCAAGGACTATGCCGCGCTCGCCGCCGCCGCCAAGCGGCCGGGCTTCCGCGCGGTGCCGCTGGGGGTCAAGGCATCCGTCGGGTTCGACGTGGGGATCAAGCGCCAGGCGTCGAAGAACGTCGTCGGCATCCTGCCCGGCACCGAACGCCCCGACGAGGTCGTGCTCTATTCGGCGCACTGGGACCATCTGGGCCACTGCACGCCCGTCAAGGGCGACGGCATCTGCAACGGCGCGGTCGACAATGCGACGGGCACCGCAGGGCTGATCGCGCTGGCCGAAGCACAGGCCAAGGCCGGGCCGGCCAGGCGCAGCATGGTGTTCCTGGCGGTCACCGCCGAGGAACAGGGGCTGATCGGTTCGCAATATTATGCCGAGAACCCGGTCTATCCGCTCGCCAAGACGGTCGGCGGCGTCAACATGGACGGGCTCAACATCGTCGGCAAGGCGAAGGACTTCGTCCTTGTCGGCGCGGGCAAGTCCGAGATCGAGGACATGGTGAAGCCGTTCGTCGCCGCCGAAGGCCGCGTGATCGGCGTCGAGCCGAGCCCGGAAAAGGGCAGCTATTACCGGTCGGACCATTTCAGCTTCGCCAAGCTGGGCGTGCCGATGCTCTATGGCGAGAGCGGCGAGGAGCTGGTGAACGGCGGCAAGGCGGCGGGCGCGAAGGCGGCCGAGGACTATGTCACCAACCGCTATCACAAGCCGCAGGACGAATATGATCCCGCGTGGAACTGGGACGGCGCGCTGTCGGACCTGCGCATCTATTACGGGCTCGGCCGGACGCTCGCCGAGGGGCAGATGTGGCCCAACTGGTACAAGGATGCCGAATTCCGCGCGATCCGCGACAAGTCGCGCGGCGGCAACTGACGCGCGACCGCGGCGCGGCGCCGCCGGCCATACGC